>JAAZOK010000094.1 GCA_012797815.1 Chloroflexota bacterium
CCACATCATTCTGGATCAAAGCCAGCAGGGCTAAACCGCTGCCAAACAAAACAGCGCCGGTTTTCAGAAAATACAAAAAGAGTTTAAGGAAGGAATTGGAAGGATTTATGGCTGCTGCCAGCATCCCTTCTGGGAGTGTGGGTATAAAGAGCAATACCATCAATTTATGCTTTTGGGATGGCGGCAGATTCAACAAAACCCATACTACTCCCGATAGCAAGATCACCAGCGTTTCGTTCAACCCCAAGAGTGCGGCTGCCAGAAAGCCGACAAACACGATCATGGCTTTCCAGTTCTTGATGGATCCTTTGCCCAACCGGTAGGCGGAACTGATGATGATGCTGATCAATAGCGGATTGATGGCATAAAAAATCGCTTCAACCTGTGGAATACTGCCGTACTTGGCATAGAGAACACCCATCAGCAGACTGAGAAAGAACGATGGGAGTATATAAAAAATCCCGGCAATCAGCAGTCCCGGTAATCCCGCTCTGGCAAAACCAAGGTGCAGTGCCATTTCGGAAGCATTGGGACCGGGGATGAGATTGGTAGCTGCCAGCATATCCAGGAAATAATCCTGCTCCACCCATTTCCGTTTGTGAACGGTTTCTTGCTCCATCAGAGCGATATTGGCAGGAGGACCGCCGAAGCCAATGGTTCCTAATTTGAAGAACAAGATCGCTATTTCGTATAGTCTATTTTTTCTGTTCATGAAATGTTAAATCTGCAACGCTTTCCATACCTTTTCAGGAGTGAGTGGCAGGTGGTGCAGCCATACCCCGGTGGCGTTATGGACGGCATTCACCAGGGCGGGAGCCACGCCGTCAATGGAAATCTCAGCGACGGATTTAGCCCCAAAAGGTCCGCTCGGTTCATCGGTCTGCACAAAAATCACATCGGTGGGGGGCATTTCATCGGCTAGGTAAGCATAATAATTCTTGAATTGCGAATTCAAGATCTGCCCTTTTTCGTCAATATAGGTATCTTCGGAGTGCGCAAATCCCAATGCCTGTGCCATACCGCCTTCCACCTGACCCGCTGCCGTGATGGGATTGATCACCCGTCCACAATCCACTACCATCAGCAGCCGCTCGACCTTGATCTCTCCGGTCTCGGTGTCCACTGCAACTTCCGCGAATTGGGCTGCCGTGGGCGGTGGGCTGACGTAACTGAGGTGCGATTCGGTCGCCATGATCTGATGCTGGTTCATCTGATGTAAACTGCTTAAAGCCACATATTGAAGACTGACCGATTTGCCGTTGGGGGCGATCACGTTGCGGTTTTTCAGTTCCAATTCTTCAGGCTTTTCCCATTTCAGCATCAGGGCAGCATGCTCCTGGATCTGTTTCTTGATCGCCAGGGCGGTCTTCTTCACTGCCCCACCGCTGATGTAGGTGGTGGAGCTGGCGTACGCACCTTTGTCGAAGGGAGTGAAATCTGTGTCGGATGAATAAACGATGAAATCAGAAACCGGAATGCCCAGAACTTCGGCAGCGATCTGTGCCAGAATGGTATCGGATCCGGTGCCGATATCGGTGGCACCTAATAGTAAATTGAAAGACCCATCATCATTCATCTTGAGAGTTGCAGCCGCCATATCCAGCCCGGCGATACCGCTGCCATGCATGGCAATGGACATACCAATGCCGCGTTTGATCTTCCCATCCTGTTTCTTGTACTGTTCACGTTTTTCATAATATTTGGTGGTTTTTAACCCGATATCCACACATTGGGATAATCCGGAGGTTGCCAGTGATTGGTCAAACCCTTCGCGTCCTTCCCCCAGTTTCTTTGCCATATGCATGGGTTCGCCCAGTTTCAACCAGTTCTTGCGCTTGAATTCCACCACATCCAGCCCCAGTTTTTCGGCGACTTCTTCCATCATCACTTCCAACGCAAATAGCTCTTGCATAGTGCCATAACCGCGGTAGGCTCCGGCAGGGGGGGTATTGGTGTAAACCACATCACAGATGAAACGTGAATTGGGGGCGTTGTAAAGGGTCAAGCCCTTGAATCCGCCTACCATGCTCACAGTTAACCCATGGGAGCCATATGCTCCGGTATCACCGATCAATTTCAACTCAACCGCAGTGACGATATCCCCTTTGACACCGATCTTATATTGAATGAAATGCTGGTGACGGGTGCGTGCACTGGTAAATTCCTGTCGCCGGGTGTATTCAAGCCGTACCGGTTTGCCGGTTTGTTTGGTCAGCAGGGCGCACAGGTCTTCCAGCAATATCTCTTGCTTCCCGCCAAAACCACCGCCGATACGAGGTTTGATGACCCGGATATCTTTGACCGGCATATCGATCAACGGTGCTATGATGCGGCGCACGTGGAAAGGCACCTGAGTGCTGGATAGCACTACCATACGCTGGTCTGGATCAAAGTAGGTGATACAGATATGCGGCTCCAATTGGGCATGTTGCTGTTTGGGGGTGCGGAATTCACCGTTGAAAACATGATCTGCTTCAGCAAAGGTCTTATCCGGATCCCCATTTTCAGCTTCGATGTGATGAATGACATTGTGGTTGGCGTCGAAAATGCCCTCGGTGTCATCCTCGTCGTGAATCACCGGAGCACCATCTTTCATGGCTTCGCGGGGATCAACCACCACATCTAATAATTCGTAATCCACATCGATCAATTGAATGGCTTTATCGGCGATCTCTTGGGTATCGGCTGCTACCACCGCCACACGGTCTCCTACATGGCGTACCTTGTTATCCAGAGAGACTTGGTCATAAGGTAGCGGTTGCGGGTAACTTTGCCCACCGGAAGCGTATTTTACCCGTGCTAGATCCTGGTAAGTCAACACTGCTTGTACACCGGGCAATGCTTTTGCTTTTTCAGTATTGATCGAACGGATGCGAGCGTGAGCTACATTGCTGGTAAGCAGGGCACCAAATAGCATACCATGCGGACGAAAATCATCCGTGAAAGCTGCGCGACCTGCTGCCAGTTTTTCGGCATCCACTTTCTTTTCGGCTTTGTTGATGATGCTGGTTTTTGGCATGGATGCCGGGGTGAATACCAGCGGGGGCAGAGGATGACGGTTGCCATCAGCACGATAGAATGGTTGTGGAATGCGTACATCCTGAGAGTTTTCAGGCAGATTGAGATAGATCGGTCCATAATCGTCCAGTTTTTCACCGCGCAGACGGGCAGCTGCCCGCATCACACCATCCACGATGCGCACATATCCGGTGCAGCGGCAAAGCACCCCTCGCAGTGCTGTACGCACTTGCTCTTCACTCGGGCTGGGATTCTTGTCGAGAAATGCTTTGGCTGTCAGAATCTGCGCCGGAGTGCAGAAGCCACATTGAATAGCACCCGTCTCGATGAAGGATTCTTGGAGCGGGTGTAGTTGGCCGTTATCATTCAACCCTTCCAATGTGAATACCGAGCGGTCTTGTAAGTCCTTGACCTTCAGCATGCAGGAGCGCACTGGTTGACCGTCCAGAAGGATCGTGCAAACTCCACAATCCCCTACCCGGCAGCCTGATTTGATGCTCTTGAGGTCCAAATTACGGAGAAAATCCAGGGCGGTCTGGCTGGGGTCGGCATCACCACTCCAGGCGGATCCGTTCAATTTGAATTGAATTGTTGTTTCTTTTTTCATCCTATTTCTCCATTGACCTTATTCGATAAAATGCGTTCTACCAATACGCCCGCCATTTCCTTCCGGTAAGCAGCACTACCCATATAGGTATCAGCGGGTGTGATCATTTTTAGAAATTTTTCACCGATCCCAGCGACCATATTTCTACTCAGCTGCTTACCTTCCATTTCTTTGGAGAAATCAGCATAGAAATATGGGGTTTTCGAAACACCGGTGGCGGCAATGCGCAATTTTGTAATTCCTTCCTTGCCAAAATCAATGAAAACGATCACTGCTACAATTGGCCGCC
This sequence comes from Chloroflexota bacterium, assembly GCA_012797815.1. Classification (GTDB taxonomy): domain Bacteria; phylum Chloroflexota; class Anaerolineae; order Anaerolineales; family Anaerolineaceae; genus UBA4781. Next base: position 3,915 of record JAAZOK010000094.1, read on the forward strand.
CGGCAGGAGTATTACTGACCTGGTCATAGGCTAGCATAGCATTGCTGTGAAGGTCGAGATGGATCTCCTTCAGATCCTTAAGCGCTTGCGTTTTATTTTCAAGTAAAGTAGATAAGGGAACGGCTTTTTCATCGATTAGTTCGGCTATTGGATCGATAGCAGCCAATCCGGCTACCCATTCCGGATAACTGTTCTTGGCGCGCAAGGAAGTTAAAAGATCGGTTTCCACTCTCTCTTGATAGGTTATCCTTCTAAGCAGTTCATGTAATACGGGATGCAAATCGTTTTGTGTGAAAATTGTCTCAAGCGTTTCGGTACAGGTGATCGTCGATTTCATCATTTTCTCCAGGATTTATACTATGGTTAATTATAAGGTTTAAAGGACGGGAAATTGAGCATATTATCCAGGGAAATATGTTTTTTGGAGCAAAATGATTTTGTTCTTCAACAACAAAACATCCATCGAGAAATATGCATGAGACATGAGAATTGAAATGTCCCGATTCGTCAATTTCCCCGACATATATATAAAGCTTCATGTTTCAGACCGACGGCATAGAGTCATTGAACTATAGAAGGGAATGCATGGTACAAAGCAGCGGTTCCAAAAAAACGGTTCGTAATTCAGATGAATTGAAGATGATCAAAGCTGTTAGGAAGCATCCCAAGGCTTTTGGTGAATTGTATAACCTGTATGTAGAAAAGGTTTATCGCTATCTTTATAGTCGTGTTGGAAGTGTGCCGGATGCCGAAGACCTCACCGCGCAAACATTTTTAGCAGCGTTTGAATCTTTTGATAATTTTCGGGAGGATGATCATTTTGCAGCATGGCTGTTCACTATCGCTCGCAATAAAGCCATGGATCATTTTCGCAGGCGAGATATTTCGATATCGCTCCATCATGTTATGGATAAATCTACGGGGAGTGACCCTTTGACACCTCTCATACAATCAGAGCAGCTAACTGCCCTGACCAAACTGATAAAAACTTTACCGGAAGATGACCGGGAATTATTGCGGTTGCGTTTTTTGGCTGAATTGAGTTTTCCTGAGATCGCCCGTTTTCTTCAGCGGAATGAAGAGGCGGTAAAAAAATCCGTTTACCGTCTTCTGGCGCGCCTGCGTAATCAATTGGAGGGTTCAAATGAATGAATGGAGTTCAACTCCGGAGTTTGAAGAGAATGTGAGCCGGGCTTTTAATGTGCCTCCCATTCGCAAGGATTTTGTCGCACAGGTTTACCGCGAATTGATGCAACGTGCCGATGCAAGGTCACGCAAACGTCGTTCTTCTCTTCGCTTGCGTCCTGCATGGTCGATCATGTTTGTAATCCTTGCCTTACTGATGATCGGCACCCTGGTCATTGGTCCGCAACGTGTCTATGCGGAGGTGTTGAAATTCATCGGCATCTATGTCCCGGGTGTCGGGGTTGTGGAAGAGGGCACATCCATCCGTGTACTGGCTGAGCCTGTCACACAAACGCGCGATGGGATCACGGTGACAGTGCATGAAGCATATCTCACAGATGAGAAGACCATCATCCTTTATTCCATCCAGAATGTACCCAATTCGGCGCTTTCCCATGATGAAAACGTGGCCGGTTGTAGTGAGGCGGGGGACCTGATCTTGCCGGATGGCACGAAATTGGAGATCATAAGCGGTCAGGGATCATCGGGATATCAGGCTGAATACACTTACCCGGCCATCCCTGAAAGTATCCACACTGCCAGTTTTGTTCTGCCATGCATGCAGGGCACTTTGCCGGGAAAAGCTCCTGAGAATTGGGAACTTGCGCTGCATTTTGTCCCCGCCCCATCTGACCTGAACGTTGCCCCGCTTATCGATCTGCCGACTCCAACTGCACCTGTGCCGCAGCCTGCCGGGACTGAGCAATTCCCATCCGTTTCCAGCGATCCGTATGGGATTGAGATGGGCTTGGATCAAATCATTCCACTCGCCGACGGCTACTATCTCATCGGGCACACCGATTGGAAGGACGCCCGCATAACTTCTGCCTATCCGGGCAGTTGGGCGATGAAAGCGTATGGTGCCGGCAGTCACGAAATTCCCCTTGAGCCGGTAAGCTTTTGGGATGTTGGTCTGGAGGATCCACAACCAAATCAGTGGATTTATAAGATCTATGGGACAATTTTCAATGCTCCTGTGACCCTGCGTACAACCCTGATGGCGGTTGAATTTGCGGAGCCGATCCGGACAGAACTTGATCCGCGTGCTTATGGTTTCGATGACTTGGACTCCAAACTAAATGAAATAAGCGAGATTGAGCCGGTCATTATGGATATTCCCGGCGTGCAAGCACAAATTGTTCAAATGAAATATATGCAACAGGGCATGTTGAAGGGTTTTGAGTTCGGCATCGAGGCTGAAGCCGGGCTGCAGTCGCTGCCATTTGCGTTACAAAGCGAGGTTTCGGGAGGGCGGGGGGCGAGTGGCGGCGGATCGAATCGCGATGAATTTTCCGGGCTGGTACAAACCTATGTATTGAGTGATGGACAGATGACATTCCCAATGTTGTTAAGTGCGGATTCTGCAAATCTAGCCGGTACCTGGGAGACCAGTTGGACCCCACCCATGGTCGACTACAGCACAACTCCTATGGTTGTTCCGCAAGCCTGTCTGACATTGCATGCCTGGAAGCAAGCCGTACAGGATCCCCCGATGCTGCCTGAGGAGCTGGAAGGCACACTCTTATTAAGCCGTGGGGCGATGGCACCAAATCCATCTTTGTTCCTTGCAGCCCTGAAAGGCGGAGAAGAACGAGGATTGGCATTTGGCACCGGGTCATTGTCTTCGGATGGGACAAAGCTTGTTTATTCCAACGAATTTTCTCAGATCGTGTTCATGGATATAGAAACCGGACAAGAGAAAATCCTTACCAGTGGTTCCGCTGACTTCAACCCCATCTGGTCACCGGATGGAAGACAAATTGCCTTTACACGAACGAATGAAAATTTGCAGATCTATACGATGAATGCAGATGGGACAAATCTCAACCCCATGGAACCTGCTTCCAATTCAATCCAATTGGCTGCCTGGTCACCTGACAGCCAAAAAATCCTTTATTCGCTTAAGAATGGAAATGGGATACGCGCATTGTATCTGTACGATACGATCAGCGAAAGCCATACGTTTTTATTTGAAGTGAATTCTGAGGCTCCATCCCCCGTTTTTTCACCGGACGGACAATGGATTGCTTACCGGGACCGGGTTCCGGGACGGATGACAGAGGGCGTTTACATCTCACAAACCACCGGTTCGGAAAAACGACTTCTTGTGCAATTGGATTACTGGGTGGTGGGGAATTTACGCTGGAGCCCTGATGGAAGGTGGCTTGCTTTCAGTGTGTTAAATACAGATCAATTTACTCCCACAGCGACCACCGGCTTGCTTGAACTGGAAACCTGTCGGGTGATCCCGTTGGATAGCCTGGACGGAGTGATTCAATCTTGGGTAGAACAATAAGGAATTCCATGCATTTCAAAATGTAATAATTGAAAAGGATGTTACTTTTATGACCTTTCTGCGATATTTTAATTAACAATGACCACAAAGCAGGAGTCATGACTCTGATGAGAGATAAAAATAAACTGAAAAACGAAGATGCCC
>JAAZOK010000013.1 GCA_012797815.1 Chloroflexota bacterium
CGTAATGGACCCACCCATTCCGGCATTAACATCGTGTTCCTGAATGAAATCGCTCGTTTTGAAAACGCCGCGCAGGTAGATAATGAACACAAGAAGAGGTCTTTCCCCAAGAATGCGTGAAAAAAGGATGGACCTCAATGAAGTACATTTCAATCTCGCCTTTCTCACGGAGAATGTAGCAGAGATCACTGACCTGTTGCAATTAAAAGTGCTGTTATTCGCCATCTGGTTGGTACAACAAAGCGGCGACGACGCCAATGCACTCAGGTTAGCCGATTTTTTCACATATCCCGAATTTACCGATACCCTGGGCGATACGAGCAACGCGGCACGGGAAAACCTGCTCAAAGGCATCGAAGCCAATCTTGCCAGTGAGTTCATCACCGGCAACGATATGGATGCCATCCGCCGGGGAGGTCCTTTTTATCTACGAACCGCGCGCGGCAGTCAGGCTGCGCAACTGCTCGCAGAGCAAGAAGAAAGCACCGCTCATGCATCCGGTGACCACAGCGCAGGACCTAATCTATATCGGCTTTATGAGGAGAACATCGGTCCCCTCACACCTCTCATGGCAGATGAACTGAAAGAAGCCGAAAAAGAATATCCCTTCGCGTGGCTTGAAGAAGCCATCCACATCGCAGTCGTTAATAATGTAAGGCGCTGGCGCTATATACAGGCTATTTTGAAGAGCTGGAAAGAAGAAGGTCGCAATGGAAGAGATCAAAGAAACGCTGAAACGGATTACCAACAGTACACCCAGGGCAAATATGGCAAATTCATCCGCAACTGAAGCGAGATCGGTGCTCCCGGGCGACCCCCATTGCCCCATTTGCCACGGGATTGGTTTTGTGCGCCGCGACCTGCCCATCGAGCATCCCGATTTCGGCAAGATGGAAGTGTGCGAGTGCCGGCGCGCACAGGTCGAAAAAGCACAAAAAGAACATCTGTATGATTTCAGCAACATCGAATCGTTTCGCGCTATGACATTTGATTCCTTCAATGTCCAGGGACGTGGCAGTGCCAAAGACAGCAATAAGAGCATGGAAGTGGCTTTTCAAAGCGCGAAAAACTACGCCTCGAACCCAGCCGGTTGGTTATTTCTGACCGGCAAATTCGGGTGCGGGAAAACCCACCTGGCAGCCGCCATCGCCAATGAAGTCATCCAGAATGGCATCCGTACCTTATTCCTGACCGTACCGGATCTTTTAGACTGGTTGCGTTATGCATTCGGCGGGCAGGATACCACCTTTGAAGAACGCTTTTCAGAGATCCGGGATGTTCCATTTCTGGTGCTGGATGACCTGGGCACCCAAAACAGCACTCCCTGGGCACAGGAAAAATTATTCCAGATCATCAACCACCGCTATGTGAACAAGTTACCCACTGTGATCACCTCCAACCTGGAAGTCGCAGAGATCGACGACCGCGTGAGTTCCCGGCTGAATGATCGCGATCTGGTCGTCAATATCACCATTATTGCCCCCGATTATCGCGACCCGTTCATCGAGCATAAGGATTCACCTATTTCAACCCTGGCATACCTGAGTGATCACCGAACCTTCCGGAATTTCTCTGCCCGCAAGAAAGAGAATCTACCGGCTTCCGAACAAAAAAGCCTTGATCAAGCCTTTCACGCCGCTCAACAATTTGCAGAAAATCCTGAAGGTTGGTTGGTATTTCTGGGCACCTACGGCACCGGGAAGACCCATCTGGCAGCCGCCATCGCGAAATTCCGCCAGGCTGCCGGAGATGATCCAATTTTCACCGTTGTTCCCGACTTGCTTGATCACCTGCGGGCAACCTTTAACCCCTCTTCACCCATATCCTATGATCACATTTTCAACCAGGTGCGGAACGCCCGATTACTGATCCTGGATGATCTGGGCACCCAAAATACCACCCCCTGGGCAAAAGAAAAACTATTCCAGATCCTGAACTTCCGCTACGAAACCAGAACACCCACCGTGATCACTTCATCGTTAAAGCTTGAAGATATGGATCCACGCATACGCACCCGCATGCTCGACACGCGAGTATGTGCCATTTATTCCATCGCAGTACGACCTTACGAAGCATTACCATAATTTAACAGTATCAAGGATTGATTTATCATGGATGAAAACAAAAAACTCTTTACACGTCTGCTGCTCATCCGGCACGGGCAAACCCTACACAACACACAAAAAGTCATCTCAGGGTGGAATGACATCCCTATCAACGAGATGGGGCACCAGCAAGCCCAGAAGATGGCTGAGCGCGTCAAACGACAGTACGCTGTGAATGTCATTTACGCCAGCCCTCTGCAGCGCACCATGCAAACGGCTGCTTACTTAAGCAAACTCTTTGATCTGCCGGTGCTGCCCAATGAAGATCTGCTCGAATACGGCTTTGGAGAACTCTCAGATATCAAAGTCTCGCAGATCAAGGATACAAACCCCACACTTTACCAGCAGATCGCCATCTGGATTGAATCTGAATATTCGGAGAATCCCATGCGCCCTGACATTCCCGGGGCAGAACCGATGGACGAATTCAAAAAACGCATGCAGTCTTTCACCGACCTGATCATCCGAAAGCATGCCGGGCAACAGGTGGTAGCAGTATCGCACGGCGGTTTTATAAAAAGCTTTCTCTATTATCACGTTGGTGGCGACTTTTCCCGCTACGTACCATTTTGGGTCGACAACACATCACTGACGGTGATAGATTTCTATAAGAGGAATCCGGTCATCCGCCTGTTCAACGACAACAGTCATATCCAAGAAGAATTGGAATACGGTCGCCCTCGCCTGCTGTAAATGAAGGACCTTATTTCAGTTCCGCCCAGTTACTGCCATAACGCGCGTCCGTGCTGAGTGGAATATCCAGCTTGTAGGCATGCTCCATAATGTCTTTGACCAGCTTGATAGTAGCATCCAATTCCGCCTGCGAACATTCCAGCATCAGTTCATCATGCACCTGGATCAACATCTTCGCTTTCAGTTGTGCTTTTTCTATGGCAGGTTTCAACCGGATCATGGCGATTTTCAGGATATCCGCAGCCGTCCCCTGAATGGGAGCATTGATGGCTTCCCGTTCTTCACGAGCTTTGAGCTGGGCATTGACAGGATTCTTCAAATTCGGGAAATACCTCCGTCTGCCCAACATGGTCTCCACATAACCATCGCTGGCAGCTTGCTTGCGGATAGAATCGAGATACGATTTCACGCCCGGGAAGCGTTCGAAATAGGTCTTTACAAAATTCTCCGCTTCAGCCAGGGTCAGGTCGGTCGAACGACTTAATCCGAAAGCGCTCATACCGTAGATCAGCCCGAAATTGATGGCTTTGGCATGCCGGCGCTGGTCTTTGGTCACTTCCTCTATCGGAACGTTATAAATAGCGGCAGCCGTGGCAGCATGGATATCCATATTATGCCGGAATGCATCCAGCATAGCCTGGTCCTGGGACATATGTGCCACTACCCGCAATTCGATCTGAGAATAATCCACCGAGACCAATAACTGCCCTTTATCGGCGATGAACCCTCTGCGCACTTCATGTCCTAATTCGGTACGGGTGGGGATATTCTGCAGATTAGGATCCGAAGAGGATAACCTGCCCGTAACAGAACCGGTCTGGCTGAAAGAGGTGTGAATTTTATTGGTGCGTGGATTGACCTGTTTGGGCAAAGCATCCAGATAGGTGGAAACCAGTTTCGTCAGCTCACGATATTCCAGGATCAAATCGACCAGCACATGTTGTCCACGCATTTCCTCGAGCACCGAAGCCGAGGTGGAATAATGCCCTGATTTGGTCTTGTTACCGCTATCCGGAGGAGTGAGACCCAGGTCGGTGAACAATGCCTTGGAAAGTTGCTGCGTAGAATTGATATTGATCGGATAGCCCAAGATCTGGTAGATCTCTTTTTCGATCTCCCGCATGCGCGTGCTCAATTCGAGTGAGTACTGCTTGAAAAACTCCTTGTCGATGGCTATGCCATTGCGTTCCATGTCAATCAAGATGGGGATGAGCGGCATCTCGATATCATCGAGCACTTTCAACAGCTGGTTCTTCTCCAAGCGCTCTTTTAATATCTTCATCAGTTTGAGCGGAACCTCAGCGTCCGCTGCCGCATAGGGAGCCACCTGATCCACGGCAATATCTGCCATGGAAAGCTGGTTCTTACCGCTGCCGATCAACTCTTCGATATGGGTCATGCTGATACCCAGTTCCAATTCGCTCATGGCTTTCAATCCCAGGCGGTGGGAGGAGGGTTCCAACAACCAGCCTGCGATCATGGTATCGAAATACAAGCCATGGATGGTGAATCCATGGTTGATCAGAATGATGCAATCATATTTCAAATGATGCCCCACCTTGCGCAGATCGCCGTTCATGAAGAAGGGGTTTAACGCTTCCCGTATGAGATTCAGATCAAGCTGTTTGGAATTATTTTTATGCCCGACGGGAATATAAAAACCGCTGCCCGCTTCGGTGGCGATCGAAATACCTACCATATCAGCCAGCATGGGATCGGTTGAGGTGGTTTCGGTATCAAAAGACAGGTACTGCGCTTTTTCCAGGACCGCAACCAGATCACTGAGGGTTTCTTTTGAATCAACAACATGTACATCCAATTGATATTGTGGGTCGACCGCGATATTGACCGGCTCATGGATGCTGAAGAGGTCAGGCTGAACGCCATCAAAACTGGAAGGGTCAACCACATTGAATATTTTCTTCACCCGTTCAATGCTGGATCTGAATTCGAGGTTTTTTAAGATCGCAATGATCTTATCAATATCCACTTCTTGTGTACGTGCCTGTTCGAAATCGATCTTAATAGGGAGGTCGGTGCGTATCCTTGCCAGATCATAACTGAGGTAGGCAGAATCTTTGCCTTCTTCCAACAAAGTTTTGGTACGCCCACTGATCTTATCCAGATTGGTGTAGATATCATCCAGATGAGGGAACTCTTCCAGTAATTTATCGGCAGTTTTTTGCCCAATCCCTTTGATACCGGGGATATTATCAGAGGTATCACCGATCAACGCTTTGTAATCGACCACCTGATCGGGAAAGACACCCAGTGATTTCTTCACATCCTCACGAAAATAATCCTGGGCATCCGACATCTTTGAACCCGTCAAGTTGATGATGACACGGTCATTAACCAATTGCAATAAATCGCGATCTCCGGTGATGATCTTAACGCCAAAACCCTGCTGCACCGCTTCATTGGCAACCGACCCGAGCACGTCATCGGCTTCATAACCGGGCATTTCGAGACGGGGAATATTGAAAGCATCCACCACCTCACGGATACGTTCGATCTGTGGGATCAGATCATCCGGCATTTTTTCCCGTGTGGCTTTGTAGCCATCATAAAGGTCATGGCGGAAAGTCTTCCCGGTGTCAAAAGCGACTGCCAGGTATTCCGGCTTATCCTGTTCGATGATCTTCAGGAGAATATTGGTGAAACCGTATGTGCCGGCAGTGGGTTCTCCGCTTCGCGTTCGGAACCGTGATCCACTTGCCATCAAGGCAAAGAATGCCCTATACGCCAGAGCATGTCCATCGAGTAAATATATCGTTTTTGGCATAATATCCTCTTTTCTAAGAGTTAATGAAGTTTATCATGCCCTAAAACCCTTTTCAACAACCGCACCTGAAAGCCGAAAATATTGAATTATGGGATAATATGAACATTGTCTTTTGATGAGGAGCAAGCGTTGAAATATCAAAAAATTTGTGTGCTGGGATTAGGTTACATCGGTTTACCCACTGCTTGTACCTTCGCCACCCATGGTATTGAGGTGATTGGAGTTGACATCAACGCGGAGATCGTGCAGGGTCTGCAGAACGGGCACATCCATATCTTCGAACCCGGTCTGCGTTCCCTGGTACAAAACGCCATCCAATCCGGAAAGCTACGTTTTCAACCCACGCCCGAAAAAGTGGATGCGTTCATCATTGCGGTACCCACCCCCATCACCCCTGAGAAGAAAGCCGACCTTGCAGCGGTGAAAGCAGCCGCCGAGTCGATCGTCCCTCATCTTCAAAGGGGTAATCTGGTCATCCTGGAATCGACCTCCCCTCCCCGCACCACCTGCGATATTGTCGCTCCGATCCTCGAAAAAAGTGGTCTCAAAGCCGGCGATGATTTCCTGCTAGCATATTCTCCTGAAAGGGTGTTGCCCGGCAAGATCCTGGAAGAGATCATTCAAAATACGCGTGTCATCGGGGGCATTGACAAGCCATCTGCTTCAGCCGGGAAGGAACTTTACAGCACTTTTGTCAAAGGGGATATCCTGCTGACCAATGCCACCACCGCCGAAATGGTAAAACTGATGGAAAACACCTATCGCGATATCAATATTGCGACTGCCAATGAATTCGCCCATCTGGCGGACCGCTTCGGTGTAAATGCCTGGGAAGCCATTGAAATTGCCAACCGCCATCCGCGCGTAAATATCTTGAAACCCGGACCGGGTGTGGGAGGTCATTGCATCAGCGTGGATCCCTGGTTCCTGGTGGAAGCTGCCCCGGATATTTCTCCACTGGTGCATACTGCCAGAGAAGTGAACGACGGGCAACCAGGTTATGTAGTGGATCTCATGAAAAGAAAGCTGGGAGCCCTGGATGGAAAGAAAATTTGTGCGCTCGGTCTGGCTTACAAAGCGGATATCGATGACCTGCGCGAATCTCCCGCTATTGAAATCGTCGAATTGCTCCTCAAGGAAAAAGCCGCTATAACAGTTTTTGAACCTTTTAAACCGGATGGATTCCATGGGAACGCCAGGGCAGTCGATACACTGGAAGATGCTCTCCAAGATTGTGAGATCATGCTGCTGCTTGTTGCACATCACCAATTTACCGGGCTTGATCCTCACAACGTAAGACAAATGACCACTGCTACCGTAGCGGTGGATATGTGCGGCGGCTGGCAGCGCCAGGCATGGGAAGCGGCTGGCTTCCAATTCCTTAAACTGGGGCAACCATCCATATAATTAACCTATGAACACAAAAAAGATAAAGGTCCTCTCCATTTTCGGAACACGACCCGAAGCAGTGAAAATGGCGCCGGTCGTTCAAGCGCTTGCCAGGCAACCTGAAATAGAATCGGGAGTATGTGTAACCGCCCAGCATCGCGAAATGCTTGATCAGGTGCTAAGTTTGTTCCACATCGACCCGCAAATTGACCTGAACCTGATGCGACCCAATCAAACCCTGGCAGAGTTGACCGCCAATATCTTCAATAATCTGGATCCCATCCTTGAGAAGACCAACCCCGACTGGGTGCTGGTGCAGGGTGATACCACCACCGTCATGGCAGCAGCCCTCAATGCTTTTTACCGCCACATTCTCATCGGGCATGTTGAAGCCGGTCTGCGCACCCACGACAAATGGGCTCCCTTTCCGGAAGAGGTGAATCGCAAGATCGCCGGGGTCGTGGCGGATCTGCATTTTGCCCCCACCGCTCTCAGCAAGGACAACCTTCTGAAAGAAGGAGTTCCGGAGCGATGCATCAAGGTGACCGGGAATACCGTCATCGATGCACTGCGCCAGATCGTCCACGAACCGGTGCCGGAAAATATCGCATCCCTGCTGGAAGAAAAACAGATCCATGACAAGCAAAAGAAGCTGATCGTCATCACAGCCCACCGGCGGGAGAATTTCGGAGAACCGATCCGGCAGATTTGCAATGCGATAAAGGATATTGCATTGAACAATATCGATACGCTGGAACTGGTCTATCCGGTTCACCTGAACCCCAATATCCAAAAACCGGCACACGAGATCCTGGATGGAATCCCCAATGTGACCCTGCTTCAACCCCTTGAATATTTGCCGCTGATCCAATTGATGAAACATGCCACCCTGGTATTGACCGATTCCGGAGGAATCCAGGAAGAAGCCACCGGACTGGGAATCCCCACCCTGGTCCTGCGTGAGGTAACCGAAAGACCGGAAGGGGTAGACGCCGGGGTGCTCAAACTGGTGGGAACTGATTATCACAAAATAATATCGGAAACCACCAAATTGCTCAACGAGCCCCACTACTACGATAGCATGGCACATGCTGCCAACCCTTACGGAGATGGGCATGCGGCTGAGCACATCGTGGATGAGATCATCCGTTACTCACTGGATTAAGCGATGACCAATGGCAGTATTTGCTTATTTCCCAAACTGAACAGCACCGGGGGACCTTCTTCTTTCCAGAAGAAATTGACGACCTGTCTCAGCCAGGAGGGCATCGAAGTCCACTTCGATTTACAACGCCGGGATATCGCCGCAGTGCTGGTGGTAGGGGGAAGCAGCCATCTATCCCAGCTTGCCAGCGTAAAAAAACGCGGGATCCGTATTGTGCAGCGTCTGGATGGCATGAACTGGCTGCATAAAGTCAACAAAACGGGACTGCGTCACTACCTGCGCTCCGAATGGAACAACGCGGTCCTTTCAACCATTCGAAAGAAATACGCCGATTTCATCGTATACCAGAGCCAATTCACCCGTGAGTGGTGGAAAAAGGTCTATGGAGAAACCCCGGCACCCGATACGGTCATCCATAATGGAGTGGATATTGACCTTTTCACCCCCACAGGAGAAGAAAAACCACCCCAAGACCACCTTCGTGTCATGGTAGTGGAAGGCAGCTTTTACGGTGGTCATCAGCGTGATCTGCTGAATGCACTGGACTTTGCCAGGGGATTGGCGGATCGTTTGAAAATGCCGGTCGAACTGGTGATCGCCAGCCGGGCTCCTCAAGCCATGCTGGACAGGTTACCCGTCTATGAAAATGTGCATTTGAACTGGTTGGGGATCGTTCCCCTATCTGATATACCCTCATTAGATCGCAGTGCGCATTTATTCTTCCCGGCTGAGATCAACGCCGCCTGCCCAAACTCCGTCATAGAAGCAATGGCCTGCGGATTACCCGTTGTTGGTTTTGCAACCGGCTCTATTCCCGAATTGGTGGGAAATGACGGAGGGCTCACCGCACCGTACGGGAGTGACTATTGGAAACTGGAAGCCCCACAGCTTGATGAACTGGTCGAAGCAGGGATGGAAATCTACCACAAACAGGATCAATACCGGAATGCAGCACGTGAAAGAGCTATAACGTATTTCGATATGCGCGATATGGCACAGCGTTATTTAGAAATATTGATTCCCTGAATTATTTACAATTGAAGGGCAACATTCTGGATTTTCCCAGATCGATCTCCCATGGGTAGATAATATATGCATCTGTAATGGCTGCATAATAATCGGGCTTTTCCACGCCAAAGAGATTGCGATGGGGGTTGAAATGAAAAACACAGGTGTAGGGAATGCCATAAGCCCCTTTCACCCGGTTCTTGACTGTGCTGATCGTTCTACCCGATCCCCATACATCATCGATGATGATCACCTGTTTCTCGCATAAAAGCGAAGAATCAGGGAATTGTACGAATTCAGGCAACGCCAGAAACTTATGCGGCAGGTTCTGATTTTCCCCCATCCGTGATTCAGCCGGAAAATCAATAGAAGCAGTCAGGATCTCTTCAATGCCCAACGCTTCCGCCACCAATCCACCTGGAATGATGCCGCCGCGGGTGATGATCAACATCGCGTCAAAAATAATATCAAATTGTGGAACCAGGTGATCCAATAGTAAATCAATATCATTCCATGTCAGAACTTCTTGGCGCATATCCATAATTCCAATAAAGAGATAATTCATTATATCAATATTCCAATTCCCGGAAAATGCAGTGGTGCGGTATAGTTAGGAACATTCCACTTGCAAAATGGTGATCAAGCTTGAAGAATTACAGTGAAATTAATCTACAGAAAATCCATGCCCATTCCATCCCATCTCTCCATGGTTTACCCATCGAGATATGCCCATTCTATGATGGGTTGAACCTGGCAAATATCCCTAATAGTATTTGTCACTGGTTTGGCATCCCCTCACCACGCCCGGAATTGATCGACCTGCCTGAAATACCTTTGCCAACCGGGCAGGTAAAAAACATCATCCTATTATTAGTCGATGGGCTATCTTTTGAACGTATGCGAACCTGGTTAGAAGATGACAGACTCAGCCATAAGTCCAACACGGGATGGAAATTCATCCACGAGAATGCATTCTTTACACCTCTCACCAGTGTGATACCCAGCACAACTGCCAATGCACTGACCTGTTTATGGACCGGGCATTTCCCGGGGGAGCACGGGGTGATTGGTTACGAAGTATTTTTGAAGGAATATCAGGCGATCGTTAATATGATCCTGCAAATTCCTGTATATCCGCCGGAACTGAACCCGGACACCTTTCACTTTGCAGTGAATTCCTTCTTACCGGTTCCAACCCTGGGGAGCCATTTTAAAAAGCATCATATCCATCCCTATGCTTTCCAACATGAAACCATCCATGATTCCGGTTTATCGCGCATGCTTTTTCCCGAAGTAGACCGCATCGCCTTCTCTTCTCTTATGGATATGTGGAAAACGGTCAATGAATTGCTAGACTCACAAGAGCCAACCCGTAAATATATCTATCTATACTGGAGCGAATTGGATACACTTTCGCACCGTCAGGGACCGGATGGCAAGAAAACACGAGCTGCCTGGCAATGGTTCAGTCATCTATTGATACAGTTCATCTCACAACGGGCAAAGAAGAAAGCCCATGATACTCTTTTGTTGATCACTTCCGATCACGGGCAGATTGCCTCCACCATCAGTCCAAAATATGAGGTACGAAATGACCAGCAATTCATGCGGCATCTGGTGATGCCGCCCAGTGGAGAGAGCCGCCTGCCCTATATCTTTGTCAAAGACGGGCACCAGGCTGCTTTTCACCAATATCTGCAACAACGTTGGGCGGATGAATTTACCCTGGTCGCGACGGATCAGATGATCGATTCCGGGGTATTTGGTATCGATAAGGTAAACCGGGAGATTCGCTCCAGAATGGGGGATTTCATTGCCCTCCCTAAAGGTAATGCATACTGGTGGTGGGCCAATAAGGACAACCATCTCCTGGGGCGGCATGGGGGTTTCTCCGCTCAAGAAATGCTCACGCCGTTCCTGCTCCTGACTCTTTAAAAACAGATATCCCGCTCAAGCTGAGCGGGATATCGTGATATGCACCTGTTATTTGGCTTCGATCTTATTGGCTTCTTTGCGCTTTTCAACATTTGTCAATTTGACAAAGAGCACACCGGTTCCATACAGACTTGCTGCGAAACCGATCAACCACCCGATATAAGGGATAGCACGCAGGATGATGTAGACCAACACACCGACCAAGAGGTCAAGCCAACGGCTCTGTGTCTTGGATTTGAAAACATCTTTCATCAACCAATACCCAAGTTCATAAGCGGCGATCACCTTGCTGAGGGTAAACACGACAAATAGGAACAGCACAAAAGCCAGCACGATGATGGTTCCCAAAACACCGTACCAGGTGAACAACAAACCACCTAACGAAACCACCCCGACCAGGATGCTCAGCATGATGAATGTGATCGGGACCAACAGAATACCCATGAAACCGATCAGAATGGTCAGAAATCCCCAACCAAAAGCTTTGAGAGGATATGCATAACCCGTATCACGAATTGCCGTGGACTGTTTTTTGAATAACCAGAAAGCCAGTGCTCCCAGCGCAAAGTAAGTGATTAATCGGCTAAAGGTACTGGTCAAACGGAATTGTGAGAAATCACCCATGACCCAATTGCGAGGTGAAAAATTGCCACGCCGTTGACTGGTAGTGGTATCAGGTAACGCCAATTGTTCAAATACAACTTTGCCACCGACAAACTGGTCAAACTCACTACCCATATTTAGTCGAGAGCGATAGGTAAGATTGTTCCCAACATGCGCTCCATCATAGATGCGCAAACCGGCAGGGATACTTTCATTGACATATTGCACACCCGGCATATAACCGGTATAAGTACTTATATCCTGATCTTCAGTGCCCAATTCAACCACAGCATTCCGCCCCACATTGCCGCGCAGCTCAAGCGCATTCGCACCCACGGTCAGATCACGAGCAACATCCCCATCGACGATCACCTGATATGCACCGGCAAAAAGGTCCATACCAACCGAGGAACCTGTTTCCAGTAAGCTTTCATAACTGCCAAGATAAGCATTCCGCGCCACTGCAGCATTTCGATCAAGCAAAATCATAGATGCAGCACTTGCCAACGAACCGGATACAGTACCATCAATATCGACACTTGCTGCAAAAGCAAATAAGTTTCCGCTCACAACTGCATTCTCTGCGACAATCACCTTTTCCGCAAAAAGCATGGCATCCCCACTAACCGTGCCGGTTAGGTCGATGGTCTGACAAGTAGCTACCAGATTCCCATTCACCGTGCCATCCATGGAGCATCTTTCACCGGATAAAAACACATCATCATCGATGACTTCATTTGAGCCGACGGATCCATCATGATTGAAGTCCGCTGCATATACAGCACTCCCCGGGACCAACACCAGCATTAATACCAGCAACAGGATTCCGGTAGTTTTCTTATTAAATATCTTTTTAACCATTCCGCTTTTCTCCTTCATGAATTCTTTCATCTCATATACGGTGAAAACAAAAAAAGGTTTTCGATATGTAGTGCACCCCATATATTGGACAAAAGTTAAGTAGAACCAAAGGACTGAGTACGGAATTGAACAGGACTCAGTCCTTTTAATTTAACCTTAATTCGTCGATTATTGTAGTAATCAATGTACTCCGATAGCTCCTTTGAAAAGTTTTCAACGGAGGAAAACTTCTGGTTGTAGTAGAACTCAGATTTGAGAATACCGAAGAAGTTTTCCATGACACTATTGTCATAACAATTTCCCTTTCTGGACATACTCTGCCGGATACCTTTGTCTTTGAGCATCTTTTGATAGACTCTCATCCGATATTGCCAACCTTGATCGGAATGCAGGATCAATTGACTGTCATCAGGGATTTTCTGAAAGGCATCCCTGAGCATTTCA
>JAAZOK010000080.1 GCA_012797815.1 Chloroflexota bacterium
CAGGCAATTCTGATAATGGCTGCCATTTGCCTGGCGGGGGTCCTATCCACCCTGCTCTACAACCGGGTTATGGTCACCATCTCCCAGGGCATTCTTAAAATGATTCGGGACGAAATGTTCGCCAAAATGGAAAAACTGCCTGTCGAATTTTTCGATTCTCATTCCCACGGAGATGTAATGAGTCACTATACCAATGATACCGATGCACTCCGGCAGATGCTCTCACAAAGCATTCCGCAGATGTTCGCTTCTGCGATCTCAGTTGTAACGGTATTTCTGGCGATGCTATATATCAACTCCTGGTTGGTTCTCATCGTCCTGGCATGCCTGAGTTTGATGCTGTTCGTCTATAAAAAGGTGGGAGGTCTTTCAGCCCAATACTTCACCCGCCAACAGCGCTCATTGGGAGAAGTCAACGGTTTCATTGAAGAAATGATCAACGGACAGAAAGTAGTGAAGGTTTTTTGCCACGAACAACAGGCAGGCGTAGATTTTGATAAAAAGAACGACGACCTGTACATGAATGCATCTCAAGCTAATACATACGGAAATATTTTCATGCCCATCATGGGAAACATCGGCAACCTTCAGTATGTTCTCATCGCTATTGTGGGCGGGTTATTGGCTATCAATGGTATAGGTGGCTTGACACTGGGAGGGATCGCTTCTTTCCTTATGCTCAGCCGCAGTTTCAGCCAGCCGATCGCTCAGATTTCTCAGCAGATCAACTCCGTGGTAATGGCGCTGGCGGGTGCAGAACGAATTTTCAAGTTGATGGATAAAGAACCCGAATCTGATGACGGCTATGTGACCCTGGTCAATGCCCGGTACGAAGGGGATGCGCTTACGGAATCCGAGGAACACACCGGCATCTGGGCATGGAAACATCCCCACCAGAAAGATGGCACCGTAACCTACACCAAACTCACAGGGGATGTACGCTTCTTTGACGTAGATTTCGGTTACAAAGAAGACGAGCTGGTATTGCATGAGGTCAGCCTTTTCGCCAAACCAGGTCAAAAAATTGCCTTTGTAGGAGCCACAGGCGCCGGAAAAACCACCATCACCAACCTGATCAATCGCTTTTATGACATCGACGACGGGAAAATACGCTATGATGACATCAATATCAACAAAATTAGAAAAAGCGATCTGCGCCGTTCTCTGGGGATGGTTTTGCAGGACACCCATCTTTTCACCGGCACCGTGATGGAAAACATCCGTTATGGTAGATTGGATGCCACGGATGAAGAAGTCATCCGGGCTGCCAAGCTCGCCAATGCCCACGATTTTATCACCCGTCTGCCGGATGGTTATGAAACGTTGATCTCAGGAGATGGAGGCAAGCTCTCGCAGGGACAGCGCCAGCTACTCTCCATTGCGCGCGCTGCTGTGGCAGATCCCCCGGTAATGATCCTGGACGAGGCTACCTCCAGTATCGACACCCGCACAGAGACCCTGGTTCAGAAAGGCATGGACCAGCTCATGCATGGGCGCACGGTTTTTGTCATTGCTCACCGACTCTCTACTGTTCAGAACTCCAAAGCGATCCTGGTTTTGGAGGAAGGGCGCATCATCGAACGCGGAGACCATGAATCGCTGCTGGAGAAACAAGGCAAATATTACCAGCTCTATACCGGTTCATTTCTAAAGCAGAACTGAGCTTGTTAATATCACAGGAGGCATCCTGATCCCTTCGTTCTAAAGGTCTAGCTTTATTGATCAAGAGTCAATAAAGCTCTTCTCTTTTTCTTAACCGAGCAATTCTCTATAACGAAAGCAAGAGATCTCATGATCATTGACCATGCCAATTGCTTGCATATGCGCATATATGATCGTGGGTCCAACAAAAGTAAAACCCCTTTTCTTCAAGTCCTTGCTGAGTGCTGCGGATGCTTCTGTCACCGCCGGGATCTGGGAAATATGCTCCCAGGCATTGATAATCGGTTTATTTCCGACAAATTGCCAGATATAACTGTCAAAATCGCCAAACTCTTTTTGAATCTCCAAAAATCGCTGAGCGTTGTGGATGGCAGAACGGATTTTGAGTTTATTCCGGATGATATCCGGATTTTGCATTAATCGATCGAAATCTGCATCTGTGAACTTAGCCACCTTTTGGGGCTCAAAATCAGCAAAAGCTTGTCGATAACCCGGACGCCTTTTTAAGATCGTTGCCCAACTAAGCCCTGCCTGTGCACCTTCCAGAACAAGGAATTCAAAGTGCTTGCGATCGTCGTGCACCGGAACGCCCCACTCCGTGTCATGGTACTGATGAAACTGCGCATCCTGCGCCCATTGGCATCTTGTTTTCATATCGTTATTATAGTGGTATTTGAGAGCAGAAAGATGGTGCGCCTGCTCTCACTACGGGATTCCAAGTACCTCCCTCCTGTGAGGGTTCTTGAAAGTGGCATTATTCTGTTGAATGGGTTACCTATGGCTGAACCCCGGCGGGCACATTGGAGCCAAAGGAAATATCTATCGGTTGAACAGCTATCTGCTCTCCGTTTGCATCTTTGTATCAGAATTGGAACATAACCCAACTGAAATTTATAGCATAATTACCAATCAAGGGAAACAAATTAAGATCCGACAAATTCAATATTGCACAGGAGAAAGACATAAATTTATCCAAGGGAAGAAAAAGAAATCTATTACCAAAAGCCGGGTAAAGGCATTTTTCGGTAGATTTTCCCCAAAAAGGCTGGCTGTTTTCAAGATATTTATGAAAAGAGGAAGCAATCGGAGAAAATCTTAATATGCGGGATTGACAATCCTCTATTTTTGGCGGATATTCGGTCAGGAAGAATTATAGATATGGTTTCTAAAGGCATAGGTCATAGAAGAATCGTAATGATATTAGATATCCGATTGTTTTCTTTATGAGGAGATGAAACGATGAAAAAGATTTTAAGAATTCTACTATTTTGCGTTTTATGTATATCTTTTATTTTTACTGATGGATGCAGTGCTGAAAAAAAGGAAGGTATTTTTGAGCAAAATACGAAAGGTTATTATTTCATCTCACAGGAAATTCAGCCCATAGAAGAAAATCCTATTACGCTGCCGGCGGAAATCTCACCAGAGCTTGGATTGCACTTTCTAGACGTTCAAAGACCAAATATGGATGAAATACACAATAGCGATGATGTGGTTAATGCTCTTTTAGGTTCCGCCAATCAGGCCGTTAATATTGAAGGCAAAGACTTAGTGGATTACATTTATATAGAGACTGGTGAACAACCGTTAAATAAGTCGATATCAGATAAAGATGGATATTTCCGAGCGCTTATCCAAAACGACAGCAACGACCTGGAAAATAGCGAATTCATGTGGGTAGATATATATTTGGACGCAATAAACTATTTTGTTCCTAAAGAGGAGGGTAATAAAGAATGTTCTAACTGTGCGGTTTTGATCAAATACCGCAATAGCGGGATAAATGGTGGACATAATATCGGTTTTTCCATCAGCAATGTCTTCGTAAATCTGCATATCGATAATAGTGGCAGATTAGAGGTTTGGTCAAATGATGAACAGAATCAAACAGAATATTCAATAGGAGATACCCGCGGGGAATATGCAGGTTCATTAATGCAGCTGGATAATAAATGGTATTACGCACTGGTTGCCATGGATGAGCATTTGGGTTACAGGTTCATAACCTG
Organism: Chloroflexota bacterium; assembly: GCA_012797815.1. Classification (GTDB taxonomy): domain Bacteria; phylum Chloroflexota; class Anaerolineae; order Anaerolineales; family Anaerolineaceae; genus UBA4781. The sequence goes on from JAAZOK010000080.1 coordinate 3,672, forward strand.
GCAGGAAAACGAGCCATCCAATAATGCTTTTTACGCCTGTGATTTAAGTGCTGTTTATAGTAGGGATGATGAAATATCGGGTTCGAATATATGGGCAAATATTAGCTTCAACTCGAGCGCGAACGAAGCCAGCCTGGACATTGATTCAATAGCTGTTTATGAATTTGAAAACTTTAATGATATTGATACTGGAGATCAGGCTGACCCACTTGATTATGAATATACAAACGAACAAGAGAAATATGATCTGGCGGTTAAGCTTTTTAAAGCCGAAGACTATTACAACGCGTACATGCTTTTTAACGAATTGGATGGATATGATACTGAAGATTATCTGACCGAATGTGAGAGATCTTTAAAGACCATTGAAATACAGAATCCCCACGCCGCCGGGAAGATCAGAAAAGCATTGAAAGAAAATGGAATGCCGATTTACGAGTATCTATATGTCTATCAGGCAGAAAATCTTGAAAGTCTTGATCTATCCGAATGTCTGATCGAAGATCTTGGTTTTATCAGTAGTTTCTCCAATCTTAGGTATCTCAACCTTGATAATAATGCTATTTCAGATCTAACTCCATTGAAGGATTTGATTTTACTGGAAAGACTATCTCTGGGGAAAAATCATATCAGCGATATCACACCGCTAAACGATCTAGCCAACTTGCAGGTTTTGGCTTTGAATAGCAACTTGCTTGCAGATGTGTCGAGTCTGAATAACATGCCATCTTTGGTCGCGATAGATCTTTCCACAAACGATATAGTTACAATAGCCGATCTATCCAACCTTGTGAACCTTGAATCGGTAGATCTAAGCTATAACTTGATCTCGTCTGTCAGCGCCCTTGAAAACTTGCATATAAAAGAGCTCAATATCATGAACACTGATATTGGTGATTTGAACGCTATTGCCAACTTTACCGAACTTGAATCGCTAAAAGCCGGATTTCGCTACATTTGGAAAGGGGATGAACGCTATCTGCTAACAAATAAATACGTGCTGGAAGACCATTTTTTTAATGGTCTATCCGGTTTGGAGGCTTTGGTTGGGCATAACAACCTGAAAAGTCTTTATTTGGGTACGATAAATGGAGGTCTTAATCTACTAGCGACGCTGACAAATCTGGAGACTCTGGTCTTCCATCAATATTCCGGGGCAGAAGATCCTAACGTCCTGGCAAGCCTGGTGAATCTAAAAGAACTTGTCCTGGATTCAGGGGGGATCGGTTTCTATGATGTTTCATTCCTGGCGAACCTCTCCAAACTTGAGAAACTCTCCATTGAAATGTTTTGCTATGTTGAAGACCTTTCAGTTATCTCCGGGCTTACAAATTTGCAAGAGCTGAGAATGTATAAATATGGCGAGGATCTTTCATTCTTAACCGGACTCAAGAATTTAAGACTTTTGGAATTGAAAAACTGGCACACAGTTAACGATTACTCCCCGCTGTTGGCGCTTGAAAATCTGGAGTATCTGGTTTTGGAAGGAGGAGAAGAAGGAATTGCAGTAAATGACCTTTCAATCATTTCTCAACTAGAGAATTTGAAATTCTTGAATATAGACAGCGCGCAAATCAATAACATCAAAGATGTTGGACAGCTCGGCAACCTGGAATGTTTCTTTATGCGAAACACAGAGATTGTTGGAGAAAGTAACCCGGATTTTTTTGACAGATCCTTACTTGATGGATTGGATCATTTGAAATTAGCAGATGTAGGCTTTAAGGCAGTAGATGGTTGGGGTTATGAATTGGGCGATCCTGAATTCATTGAACTCATAGAGGAGCCGGTCGATAAAGGGATTGACGAGCCGGAATATGATTACTATTGGATCAATAACATGGATGATGTCAATAACCTCAATGATTACGTTGGAGACCAAAACCAGGTAATAGATGGAGACTTCTCGGTTAATGGTGAAAGTGTAAAACTCACCATTCCCAAATACGTGAGGAATCTCTATATTTTCTCTTATTCTGGAGAACCTGTAAAACTCGAACTGGATTGTGATGGTCACGAAGGATTGGAACGACTTGTCATAGGGCACATCGATGTCAGCAAAGACGACCCTGATGGATTTGGGCATGGAAACTTCATCATAGAAAATCTGGATGGGCTTTCCACCTGCACAAACCTGAAAGAGATTTATATCAACTCCTCAAAAATTGAGGATATCAGCGCTCTTGCCAGCCTCGATAAACTCGAGATCCTTGAACTGCCCGGGAACCATATCCATAATGTTGGCGCGCTGGCTATTTATAAGGACTGATTATATTTATTGTTAATTAAACTAGAAAATAACGAGGGTGTACTCTTCACAATAGTGATTTCCCTAGATGAGAATATTACTTGATTAATTTTCTCATCATTATTTTAGATTCTTTTTCTCGTCTAAACGGTAAAAGATATTGAAGTAAAGGAAACAGCCAAATCGGATATCAGAAGCTCTTCTGGTGATGTCATTCAAATGAATGGAACACCATTCATAAAAAACAATATAGTCAAGAGGAAAACCTCTTGACTATATTTGAAAAGACTATCATGAACACAGGACAGCTAAAACGTAAGCATGCAGGATAAGGCTTCATTACAGCATTGGATCAGTATTTAGCTAGCTTTCCTGCACAATTCGTATCATTATCAGGATCATCAATGTGTCATTGAAAAATGTGCATCTCCGCAGTTACTAATTACCATTGGGATTTTGGATCAAATTGTCAAAACTATACACACTGTAATCGGTGACTTTCAGTGTTGTATTTGAATCAAAGCCAATCGTCACCTCCCAATTGCTTTCATACAGATCATCCATTCCAATAAAAAGATCTCGCGCATAGGATACCTGGTTCTCGTAATTGCCATCTTCCCATACGACCACCCGCAGGATCATATCATCATCGGTCGCAAATAAGATGTTGTACCACTTGTCTGGTTCGAATTGGAAATCGCTCATCTTCTCTTTCGTCACTTCTTGGACGTATATGCAGTAAATACCATCCTCTTCAAAGCTGATCACGACCTCGCCCATCCCCATAAACGTGAATGAAAGATTGCCGACCGGATCAAGCATGAACCGCATCCAGAAAGCTTGCTGTCGGCGTCCGTCGCCGCCAAAATCTTTCAGCCGCGTGTTGAGCGGCATGTATGCGCCTTCTGCACCGGAGGCAAACTGAAAATAACCATCGCCTGGTTCTTTGACATCGATAAAACCAAATTGCCCACCCATATTCTCCGCCATTTGCTCAACACCTTCATGGAACAACTCCACCGGGTTTTCAAGCACCCCAGCAATTTCTTCCTGTATTGGGGAATTGGCGACTTCCGGCTCATCAGTTGGTTCCTGGGTAGGAACTTCTACCGTTTCCTGCTCCGGGATTTCTGTTGGCAGCACTTCGGGTTCAACAGTTTCCGTTTGGGTACACGATGCGAGCAGTAAGATTAATGCTATCAGGAACGTTATAAAACTATTTTTTTTCATCTCCACCTCGAAATTGGGCTAATTGGAATTAATATGATTCACGAATTTTATCATACTCATATTTTCATTGGATTGGTGGATGATCCAAAATAAATAAAGACTTTCGTAGAATACTCTCATAAAGGATTATGAGCCCTGTGATTTACCCAGGACTCTTTTTATTTTAGGAGTTCAACAGAAAAAGAACAGGCATCAAACTCACGATCTTTTTTCTCAGTGAGCTCTTTATGCTCTTTCTGCCTTTCCTGGTGGTATTATTCAAATGGATGGAACTCCATTCATGAAAAACAATATGATCAAGAAGCTTTGCTCTTGAATGAACCCGAAAGGATGATCATGAACACAGAACAACTGAAACGTATGCATGAAGGAAAAGGCTTCATCGCAGCATTGGATCAGAGCGGCGGGAGCACGCCCAAAGCGCTGCGCCAGTACGGCGTCAAGGAAGATGCCTATTCCAATGACAAAGAGATGTTCGATCTCGTCCACGAGATGCGGACACGCATTATCACCAGCCCCGCCTTCACCTCAGAGCACATTCTCGGCGCTATTCTATTCAAAGACACCATGAACCGCACCATTCGGGGAATGCCCAGCGCCGATTATCTATGGGAGAAAAAAGGCATCATCCCTATTTTGAAGGTCGACGAAGGCATGGTCGGGCTTGCAGACGGTGTCCAGCTCATGAAGCCGTTCTCCGATCTGCCCGGTCTTTTAAAACAGGCAGCCGAGAAAAACATCTTCGGTACGAAAATGCGCTCCGTGATCAAAGAAGCCAATCCCACCGGGATCAATAAAATCGTAGAGCAGCAGTTCGCCATTGGGAAGCAGATCGCCGAAGCGGGATTTGTCCCCATTCTGGAGCCTGAGGTCGATATCCATAGCGCGGATAAGAAAGAATCGGAAAAGTTATTGAAACAAGGGATCATGGATAAGCTGTCCGCATTGGATAAAGACGTTAAACTGATGTTCAAGCTGACCATACCGTCCGAAGATGATTTCTATAGTGATGTAATGGCAGATCCGCATGTGGTAAGAGTGGTGGCTTTATCGGGCGGCTATACGCAGATTGAAGCGGATGAAAAGCTGGCACGCAATCACGGCTTGATCGCCAGTTTTTCACGCGCCCTGCTGCAGGGATTAACCGCCAGCCAAACCGATGAAGAATTCAACGCCATGCTCGCTCAATCCATCAAAGTGATCTACGCAGCATCCATCACATAAAAGGTTGGAAATTGAACCTTGCAAGTCCCTAGTGGAGACTTGCAAGGTCATTTCC
>JAAZOK010000059.1 GCA_012797815.1 Chloroflexota bacterium
ACTGCCGGTGATGATGGTCCAACTGTAATTTTTGGCAAATTCCAGTCCGTTTTTTCTTAGCTCATCACGCAGACCCTCTTTGCACAGTGCCCGCATCAGTTGTTCGGATAGGGATCTTGGATCATCATCCGGAACACTCAATCCGGTGATGCCATCCTGGACCAGCTGTTGTAAACCTCCCACCCGGGTAGCGATCACCGGAGTACCGCATGCCATGGATTCCAGAGCCACCATCCCGAAGGATTCATAGTGCGATGGCATTACCACTACCTCTGAGGCGGAATAATAGTAGGGCAGGGAATCTTGATCTTTCTTTCCTAAAAAAACCACCATATCGTCCAGTCCCAGTCGCCGGTTCAAATCCTGCAGATGACGCATTTCCTGATCCAGCAGTTCTCGTGGTTTATCTGGATCCCCACCGATGATGGCAACGTAATGCGGGCAGGCAGTCAGCGCATCTGCTTTGCGCAAGAAGGCAATGGCTTTCAACAGATTATCGATACCTTTCAGCGGTTCTATGCGCCCTACATACAGGATCACTTTTTCATTGGATGGAATGCCGATGACCGCTTTGGCTTCATCCTGTGGGATGGGATAAAAGCGTTTCAGGTCGACGCCAGGTGGTAGAACGGTGATCTTTTCCGGGTCTGCATCATAATATGCAAGCAGTTGTTCCTTTTCGATCGGTGTGGCGGCGATCAGGGCATCCGCATCTTCTACGATCTTTTTTTCGGACGCAATGCGCAGTTCCCCTTCCATCTCTGCCGGGCTTCTGGCGATTTGGTTTTTAAGATGCGCCAGCGTATGGAACATATGCATGACGGGCACATTCCATTTCTCACGTAGCTTGAGACCCGCTAATCCGGAAAGCCAGTAGTGGCTGTGAATGACGTCATAGTGGATGTTTTTTTGTTCGGCAAAGTCCTGGATATTGGTGGTGAAGGTATCGAGGTGTCTGTACAGCTCATCTTTTGGCAGGGGTGTCTCAGGTCCGGCAGGAATATGCACAATACGGTTGCCGCATCCCAGATCATGCAGAACGTGTGGGACGTGTTCATCCTGCGAACGGGTGAACACATCCGCATGCACGCCCATTTCGCCCAGATAGCGGGTCAGATCCCGTACGTATACGTTCATTCCACCGGTATCTTTTCCACCCAGGGTAGCCAGAGGGCAGGTATGATAAGAGATGAGAGCAATGTTCATGGTTGTCCTTGTAAAAAGAATTATCTCACTGATATAATTCAGTGGTTGCCACCGTAGCTCAGCCGGCAGAGCAGTCGCTTCGTAAGCGACGGGTCAAGGGTTCGATTCCCTTCGGTGGCTTTTGTATTATAAATGACGAATGGGGGCATTCCAAGAGGACGGTTGGACAATGAGAAAGAAAAGATTCATCATACTGCCAAAGATCAGCATCATAAGATTGATAGCCCTTTTTATGTCCTGCATGCTGACTGCCTGCGATCTCATCTCCATCCGTCTCAATGAAGTCACCGCTACGGCTCCTTTGAATTTGACGAATTATATCGGCGAAATCCCGGCAGATGCACAGGGATTATTGGATATTTCTCTGCCGGCTTGTGTGCAGGATTTGAGTGAATACCAGATCGCTTATGTCACCCGCGTGATCGATGGAGATTCCATCGAGGTTATTGTTGATGGGGAAAAAGAGCAGGTGCGCTATATCGGGGTGAATACCCCCGAGTACTATAGTGAGGAGCGAGATGCTGCTGTGGCTGCCACGCATGTCAATCGTGCTCTGGTGGAGGGACAGTATGTGTTGCTTGTTCGCGACCTCTCGGATAGGGATAAATATGAGCGCCTGCTGCGTTACGTGTTCACCACGGGTGGATTTGTGAATTATGAATTGGTGAAAGAAGGTGCTGCCGAAGTGAAAGAGTATCCGCCAGATATTGCCTGTCATGAATACCTGCTGCTGGCGGATCCATAAGATTGGCGATCATTCAGGAAAGAACTTCATCGTCACTGCAGTGTAAGCCCGCAGTTCAGGAAGTTGGAAAGTATTCTTCTTTCCCTTTTCCAGCGGTCTTGTTTCTTTTTCATTGAAATTGGTTAGATATCCTTCTTTTATATCGATCCCAAATTGTAAAACAGCATCTTTTATCGGCACTTTCCCCGGATTATAAAGGCGCACGATGAATGCTTCTTCATCTTCGGCTTTTTTAAAGGCGCTGATGATCAGTTCGGGCGGATCCAGCGTGAGGATGTTCAATTCATTGGGCAGTTCATTTAACTGGTCTTGAATATGAGAAGTGATCGTTTCGATGGAACCAAATTCACTGATAATGCTTTCCTTGCTCAATGCCCGTTTCGGATAAATCTCGTTTTGAACGGCTAATGCCGGGGCATGAAAGACCACGGTAGAACCGGGTACATGGCTCTCTTCGATGCTGCCTTTATGAGGCAGGATGGCATATTCGTAAATATGATTTCCCAAACACTGCGCATCCGGAGTGGGGGTGGGCATGCCGGAATATCTGCCGGGTCTGATCAGCAGATTTTCTTTGCCCATGAAGCCGAAGGAACGCAGTAATGTGATGGCAATGCTTGAGTGATCGTAGACCTCATATTCGGATAAACCGCGGTTGAGAACCGCAAAGCCTTTTTCTCCATCGTTGAGTGCAACGAATTTTTGATGGGAATAGATGGGAAGCGGTTTTTCTTTCCAGCCTTCTTTTTCCCAATCGACATCTTCTATGCCGCTGGAGCGCTCAACGGTCCCGAACTGTGTTTCAGCCAGGGAGTGCTGCGTGTGGATGCCGGTAGGGAACAGGATGCGCAGGCGGTGGTCGCGGGCGGTATTCTCGATTTCGGTTTTGAAATCGATGCGCTTGATATCCGCATACAGGGTGACCCGGGACGTGATGGGCAGGGCGATTTTTTCGGATGATCGCGCGCTGTCATCAGGCATCAGGCTTTCGGGTACATCCAGGGTTAATGCGATCTTTGCGGTGACCTGCTGTGCTCCATTTTGCTCTATCTCGAAGGATGCCGGGCTATCTTGCGAGCTGATCACGGTATCCTGCCTGACGGGAGAATAATTGTAGGAATCTCCCGCATCTCCGCAGTCTTCAAAGAGATGTAAATTATGGAATTGTGTATCCAGTTCTTTGTCATACAGGTCAAGGCTGCCGTTTTTGCAGATCTTCAAGATGAAAAACTTATTTTCGATGGTGTTTCCATAGATGGTGAATGCGCTTTGCGCTTTTTGCGGGCGACTTTTTTCATCGATCCTGAATACCTTGTAGCCGATGTTGAAATCAAAATCTACCGTAAAACAGATAGCCATCTTTTTCATGATCTGTTTGGATGCCAGATATAAAGACCAGATATTCAATTGTGAAATATCCACTTCTTCGCTGTGCTCGATCTGATAGGCTATCTTTTTCCCGTTATGATCTTCAAGGGAAAACGATTCATTTTTCACATAAACGGTGGCATGAACAACCTGTTTCCCGGTCAGCATGGCGCTGTTGAAAACCGTCAATATGCATTGATCCGGGGAAATCCGCTTTGCGATGGCGCGCGAGGTGCCTTTGATGAGCGTTTCACAGATCGTTTTCGATTTTACAAAACGCTGGTCCATTTCTCTGTGCACTTCATCGGTGCAGCAGCCGCCGATCCCGTCATGGGTCTGGTTCTGGATGAGATATTTCCAGGCTTGCCTGATGAGCCCCTGCGGGTAATCTGCCCCGAACAGCCAGGCGGTTGTAGCCGCCGGCTCTGTGTAATGCTCAAGCAGGGCTTCTACCTGGCGATTTGCCTGTTTTTGGTAGATCCTGGTGGAGGCGATGCTGGTGTGCACGCGCTGGCTAACCGGGCTGGTCAGTTCGCCCTGATAATGGACAAACTCGCTCCTGCTTTTTCGGACATCCGTAATGTAATCCTGCAGGGTGCTGTGCAGGTAGAGCTCATTTTTATGCGCTGCGTTCAGCCTTTCGATGAATTCCCCCATAAATGCCTGTGGGAATTGATGATCGACTCCGTTCATGATGAGATAGTTATCGGTGCTGACCCATTTTTTCAACTGCCGGATGGCAACGGATAATCGGAGGCTGAATTTCCCGAATTCTTCGGGCATGAACAGGGCGTTGCTGTAGCCGTGCGGGAGGAATACAGCCAGCACCTGTTCCCCATTGATCCCTTCCCAGGTGAACTCGCTTGATTGGATGATGTGAGCGGGAACGCCGCGCATGACCACGGCACAATCGATGCCGAATCCCTGCAATATCTGCGGTAACTGACCGCTATGCCCGAAGGTGTCCGGCAGATACCCGACCATCATGGATTTGCCGAATTTCTCGGCGGTTCTTATTCCCATTTGCAGGTTCCTGATCAGCGATTCGCCATCCGGCGCAAATTCATCCGGCTGGATGTACCAGGGTCCCACGATGAGGCGGTCGGTTTTGATGAAATGTGCTAACTTCTCGGTATTTTCCGGCTTGACCTCCAGATAGTCTTCCAGAGGGCTGGTCTGTCCATCCAGAAGAAAGTGTGCATATCTGCTGTCTTTCTCAAGGATAGAAATGAGGCTGTCCATGACAAAAACCAGTTTGCTGCGGAAATATTCAAAGGGACGGTACCATTCCCTGTCCCAATGTGTGTGCGAGATTATGTGTATCTTTTTCATATTGTTTGATTCTATTCCTGCCGGATAACGATAGAGACACATTTTCGTGTGTCTCTATCATTTTACTGTTTCCATTTGAAGAATGAACCGGTTCTATTCTTCAACAACTTTCTTCTTCAGAGCGTTGACCAATAAAGCCGTGACGATGACCGGAACGATATGGCAGATCAGATATAAGAAAATATTATTTACACCGAGCATTCCCAAAAGGGATGGGAACATGACGGTGGTGGTAACACCCAGCAGGGTTGTCATCGCCGCTCCAAGCGCGCTGCCGACCATGATGGAGGGAATTACCCTGAAAGGATCCACAGCGGCGAATGGAATGGCTCCTTCGGTTAGCCCGATCAAGCCCATGATGAGCGCATTCTTCCCGGCGGCTTTTTCTTCCTGCCCGTATTTATTGGGAGCGAGCATGGTGGCTAATGCCATCCCCAGTGGGGGAATGGAAATGGATACCCACACAGGGGTGCTTACGTTGAAGGCACCCTCAGTGAAAGCAGCCAGTGCGAAGGTATATGCGATCTTGTTGACCGGACCGCCCATATCGAAACCCATCATGGCTCCCAGAACAACCGATAAGACGACGGCGTTGGCGGTGGATAGATTCTCCAGCCACCCGCTCAACATGACCATCAGAGAGCTGACGGGATTGGCGATCACGAAATAAACAAACAGCCCGATCACCAGCGGGGTGAGGATGGGGATCACAAACAGGCTGATCAAAAAATTCGCTAACTGTCCTCCCTCTTTCTTTTGGAGGATGATCATCTCCAGTTTTACAAAATATCCTGCCAGCAAGCCGACGATCAAACCACCGATGAAACCCATACCCATCTGATCGGTCATTAATCCCACTACAAGACCGGTGGCAATGGCGGGCTTTCCGGCGATGGAATAAGCGATAAAGGTGGTCAGGACCGGAACGATCAGCATTTGCGCATATCCGCTGATCTTGCTGAAGGCATCTTGCGTGGCGCCTGGTATTTGTGACAACACCATGAATAAGGCATAGGTGATGATCAGGGGGAGCATATATGATACGCCGCTCATTAAATGCTTCTTAATATCCCCGAAAAAGTCCTTGAAACTGCTTTCTTTGTTCATTATGGCTTCTCCTTTTTTATTAAAGCTATGGCTTCTTGCATTACTGCATCGCCATTTTTTATGATCTTGCTGGTAGTGGTGGTAAGGGTGACCATTCCGTCGAATCGCTCCTGTTCTTCGATCACCACATCATTGGTCAGTATCACCACATCGGCTTCTTTGATGTCTGCTGCGGTAAGCCTGTTGCTGATACCGGTCATTCCCTGGGTTTCCACTCTGATCTCAGCCCCCAGCTTTTTGGCAGATTCCTTTAACGCGGCACTTGCCATATACGTATGTGCCATTCCTACCGGACAAGATGTAACTGCAATAAATTTCATACCTACATATCTCCGATTAAATTAAAAATTTGGTCGATCAGTTCCGTTTTACTTTCCGTGTTAAAAAGGGTGGTCAGGAATTTTTCCTGCAGTAACAATGCCGCCACTTTGGAAATCAATTCCAGATGTACCTTGTTTTTATTGGCATCATCGCAAACCGCCAGAAGAAAAATGACCCTGACTGGATTTCCATCCTGCGTTGCATCCCATGATACGGGCTTGATCAATCTGGCGATGGCGATGGTGTTCTTGATAACCGCAGAGGATTTCCCGTGCGGGATAGCAACGCCGATGCCCATATTGGTCGATTCAAGCTGTTCTCTTTTTAGAATATCTTCAATAAATTCCTCCTTTTCCGAAATTCTTTTCTCCCTGATTAAAATTTCCGCCAGTTTATCGAATGCTTCTTCTTTTGTTTGCACCTCCATATTCAGATCTATTGTTGTGGGGTTTATCACCTCATTGAAATTCACTCTATCGCTGTTCATTAATTACCTTCATGAATGCTTCAAAATTTGTGGTGCGGATCAGTTGTTCAATGGTATTTTTGTCATTTACTTTGTCATACAGGATTTCATAGATGGTGCTGAAATTTTCCTCTTTGGAGTTATCGATATTTAAAAGCAGGATCAATTGCGCCAGTTCATTTCCCCACAGAATGGGTTTTTTCAAAATGCCCACCGCGATCCAGGAATCGGAGAACGAATTCTTTAACGCATGCGGTATGGCAACCAGATTCCCGATCGCTGTTGAAAACAAAGCCTCCCTTTCGAGCACCATGTTTGTGAAATTTTCATCCCCCAAATGCAGCCCTTCGATCTTTTGACACAGGAATCGAATGACGGTATTCCTTTCAATCAAATGGATCTCCGGGAAGAATAACTCCGGCTTGAATAGAGTGCATAATCTGATCTTATCGCTGCGTTCTGTTTCATAGATCGTCTTTTTGATATGGACCAGGTCAGCGTTGTTCAACAAATGGCTGATCTGAACGACCGGATAGGCGACATGCTCGAGCGGATTGGTGCTGATGATGAAATCAGGGTGTTGTTTGATGGCTTCATTTAAACGATAGGTGGGATAAATCCCCAATATCCTCAGGTTGGGGAAGTTCCGTCTGATCTTAACTGCCAGTAGCTGCGATCCGCCGCTTCCGGTCGCGCAGATAATGACCACTTTCTTGAATACTCTTTCTATCTGCCCTTTTTGTCTTTCAATGCCTGCGCATACATAGAGGGCGATATAGCCGATCTCGTGTTCATCGGCTGTGATCCCGTAGGCTTCTTGCACCATTTCCGATATTGCCACTGCAATCTCAAGCGCATCCGGATATTGGGTAGCAATTTCACCCAATCCCGGGTTCTTGGTCAGCGTTTTATATTTCTCGCGGTTGATCAATGAATTGAGATAATGTGAAAGGCTGATGATGAGTTCTTCGTCATTGGAAAAATCGCAGTAGAAACGGTGCTTGATCTCTTCGATGGCTTTCTTGATAAAGCTCGCCAGGTCCCCTTCACCCGGAGCAGCCAGATTTTGAACGGAGGGATCTGAAATATTGGCCTGCGTGAGGTAGCGGGTGAGCTGGAGGCACTCGGCTTCTGAAAGCCGGATTGCCAATGTTTGCTCCAGCAGTTGCGCAACTTTGAAAGCCAGACCGTATTCCTTTTTATTCTCGAGTTGGAAACCTTCCAGCTCATTTTGCATGATCTCTTTTTGCTTTTCCAATCTGGCAAGGGTCACGGAAAGATAAATGGCAAGATTGAGAAATTCCGCATCGGAGAAACTGACCTTCTCGGTTTCATGGATCTGCTCGAGAATGTGCTTGATCGAATTGAAATGCACCAGTCCCGGTGTATTGGAGTAATCGGATAATTCAGGCAGCGAAGAGGAGAAATTCGAATCCGCGAGGTAATTTACCATCGCATATCTGATCAGGATTTCGTTTCCAATAATAAACAAACCATGCTCTTTTTTGTACGATAGATCCAGACCCTGCTGCGACAGCCATCTCTTCACATCCAGAATATCTTTTTCGATGGTCGATCGGCTGACGCACAGTCTTTCGGTCAGGCTATCGATATCGCTGGTTTCGTTCTCGAACAGCAAAATTTTTACGATAAATTTAACCCTATCAACCGGCAAGGTAGGGATAAAGGGATTGGTTTGCAGGATGGATTCCAGTTGAGCGGCTAATTTTTCTCGATTTTCCTGGTCGAGGAAATATCCCTTACTGGGAATCGCTTGTAGGGCTATATGCTTTTCGTTGAGTGCGATGGCAAGCATCTTGATATCCTGACGAATGGTCCGGGGTGACACTCCCAGCTTTTTTGAAAGATAGCTGCTGGTGAGATAACCTTCATGGAGTGCCAATTCTTTAAGGATTTCTTCTTTTCGATTGATCGCACGAAGTGACATATACCCGCCGAACGATTATTTTCTGTCCCATGAATTTCATGAGGAAAGGAGCCTATATTGAGATTGTATCAAGGATGGGGTGAAACTCAATTTCTAAAACTTCCGTAAGCATTGCGGAAGTTAATCCGTATATTGGGTCTGTGGATGGAATTTGGGGAATGTGCTGCTGTGGCTGTCACGCATGTCGATCGTGCACCGCTGGAAGGGCAATGTGGATTGCTTGTTGGTGATGTCTCGACTGAGATATATAGGAGCGACTGCTCTAACGTCATTTCGCAGAAACGCAGAGACTGAGAAATCTCTCCCGTTCTTGTCCAATCCAGAAAATGTCGCCGAAAAGTGAGCTGTGGAAATGTCATTCCGACAGAGCGTAACGAACTGAAAAAATTCTTCTCTAACGTCATTTCGCTGAAACGCAGTGACCGAGAAATCTCTCCAGTTCTTGTCCAATCCAGACAATGTCGCCGAAAAGTGACCCGTGGAAACGTCATTCCGACAGAACGCAGTGA
>JAAZOK010000171.1 GCA_012797815.1 Chloroflexota bacterium
TCCAAAACCGTGGTGCCCGCCGGGGGCACTCAGCGATGATGGGAATTCCTGTGCCATTCCCTGCACCGTTATCAGGTCGAAGGGACGCTTGGGTCCTGCCACCACCGGCTGGATGCTTTTGAGGTCAAGCTCCAGGATCTCATCGTAATCCGGTTGTGGGGCAGCATCAGTGCGGAAAAGTCGTTGTGCCTTGAAATAGGCTTCTGCCAGGTCGATATGTTCGTTGTCTCTTCCGGTTAAACGCAGGTAATCCAGGGTTTGTTCATCCACCGGGAAATAGGTGATGGTGGCACCGCTTTCGGGGGTCATGTTGGAGATCATGGCGCGATCTTCCAATCGCAGTGAGCCAACCCCGTCTCCGAAGACTTCCACAAATTTCCCCACTACCCCGTGGTTGCGCAGGCGGCTGGTGATGGTGAGGGTCAGGTCGGTGGCGGTGACGTTTTCGGGCAGGCTGCCGGATAAGCGCAGCCCGACAATCCGCGGGGTATTGAATTCGATCGGGTACCCCAACATGGCTGCCAGCGCCTCGATGCCGCCCACTCCCCAGCCCACCACTCCCATGCCATTCACCATGGGGGTGTGCGAATCGGTGCCCAAGACACTGTCCGGGATCAGTGTGGCTTCGCCGTTCATATCTACGACGGAGACCACATCCGCCAGGACTTCCAGATTGAGCTGGTGCACAATGCCGTTGCCGGGCGGGATGATGCGCAGGTTCTGAAATGCCTGCTCACTCCAGCGCAGGAATTGATAGCGCTCCCGGTTGCGCCGGAATTCCACTTTCTCATTTAGATCTTTCGCTGGTGCACAGCCTGCATAATCTACTTGCAGGGAATGATCCACTACCAGGTCGGTGCGGATGACAGGATGGATCTGCCCGGCATCCAACCCTTGTCGGGCAACCGCTGCCCGTAAGGCTGCCAGATCGTTCAAGACCGGAATCCCGGTAAAATCTTGCAGCAAGACCCGCCCCGGCAGGAACAGAATAGTATGCGTTTTTGAACGGTCACCTTCCAGCAGGTCAAGCGTATGCCGGGTGGTGAATCCCTTTTCACCGTTATTGCGCAATAAGCCTTCCAGCAATATGCGCAGACAATACGGCAATCTGTCAACCTTTCCAAATCCATTTTCCTGCAAGCGTGGCAGGCTGTAATAGGAATAGGAATGACCGTGCCGGACCAATGTGTCTTTAATCGAGTTAAATGTGGGATCCATGGTGTTGTGCTTTCTATTGAATGAATTCGATGATCTTCTTACTGAAATCGGATGTGCTGACCGGATGGCTGCCGGGAGATTGCGCGTGCAGATCGGCAGTCACGAACCCTGCCTGAATGGTTTGCTCCAGGGCATGCCGGACCAGCCGGGCAGCCTTATCCCAACCCATGAAATCGAACATCATGGCACCGGACAGGATCAGAGAACTGGGATTGGCGATATCCTGATTGGCAATATCCTCCGCCGAACCGTGATTGGCTTCGAACAACCCCCACCCTTTTTCCTGGTTGATGTTCGCGCCGGCCGAGATGCCGATCCCACCTACCAGGGCGGCAAAGGCGTCTGAAAGATAGTCACCGTTCAGATTAGTCGTGACGATCACCTCAAAGTCTGCCGGATGGGCAATGGCTTTGGCAAAGGCATTATCCGCGATCAGATCATCCACATAGATTGAACCACCTGCCAGGGCTTGTGCTTTTATTTCATGCGCTTTTTCTTTTCCCTGTTCTTTCATCAGGATTTGCCAGGTGCGTTTTGAAAAACATAATTTTCCAAATTCCTGTTCGGCAACATCATATGCCCAGTTCCTGAAAGCGCCTTCGGTGTATTTCATGATGTTTCCTTTGTGAACGATGGTAATCTTGTGCAGTTGATGGGCGATGGTCCATTGCAGGGCGGCTTTCATGATGCGTTGTGTGGCATTTTTTGAAATGGGTTTGATATCCAATCCCACCTGTTCGGTATAGCGTAGCCGCTCATATTCCTGTGGTTGATTCTTTTTTAGAAAATCGAGTAATTGCTGATTGCCTGCGCTATCACTGGGAAATTCGATCCCGGCATACAAATCTTCGGTGTTCTCGCGAAAGACCACCACATTCACGTCTGCCGGGTTTTTCAATGGCGAAGGTAACCCCGGAAACCACTGCACCGGGCGGATGCAGCTATACAGATCCAGTTCTTTCCGAAGAGCCACATTGAGAGAGGTATACCCTCCTCCTACCGGAGTGGTCAGGGGACCTTTGATAGCAACCTTGTGTTGCTTAAGAACCTCGATGCTCTTTTGTGGCAGGTAACTACCGGTTTCTCGATAGGCTTTTTCTCCTGCCAGGACTTCCATCCATTCAATCGTTCGCTGACCAGCATAGGCGGTTTGCACGGTCTGTTCCAGTACCGGTTGGGTGGCTTTCCAAATATCATTGCCGATGCCATCACCGATAATAAAAGGGATGATGGCGGTTTCGATCTTGTTCTGCATGTCTTCGGTTCCCTTTCTGCATACGTTCTGGCAATTCTAACATTTCAAAAACCTCTTGTAAAAAAAAGCATTGCCATGTAAAATATACCATAAGAAATGGGACGGCGTCCCATAAAATGGAACAACAGAGGAACCATGACCACAGAAAAAGTGCAAATTTTACAACGAGTGATCGATATTTTGGATTGTTTCACGCTTGAACGACCTGAATTGGGTGTCAGGGAAGTGGCTCGTATGGTCGATCTTTCCAGCAGCACCACCGGAAGATTGATGACCGCCATGCGTGATCTGCGCATCTTGAGCCAGGATCCGGTGAACAAGAGCTATTCCATCGGTTCGCGCGTGCTCACCTGGTCTGGTATTTATACTGCCACGTCAGATCTGCGGGCAGCCGCTCTGCCGGTGATGGTCAGTTTGCTTGAAAAAACCAGGGAGACCATCAGTTTGTATGTGTTGGAGGGCAAAGAAAGGGTTTGTATCGAGCGTCTTGAAAGTCCTGAACCGGTGCGCATCACCGCCCGCGTGGGACGCAGGATCCCTCTTTACGCCGGTTCGGCTGGCAAATGTATGTTGGCTTTCATGTCTGAAGTGAAGAGCGAGGAGATCATCAGACAAATCGTGATGACCCCTCTCACTTCTGCTACCATTCGCGATAAGGATACACTGCGCAAAGATCTGGAGAGCATCCGTAAGGAAGGTTGTGCAGTCAGCCTGGGGGAGTGGATTCTGGAAGCATCCGGTGTGGCAGCCCCTATTTATAACGAATTCGGAACTTTGATCGCCGCTCTGACCATTTCGGGTCCCGGACAGCGCTTCACCTCCGAAAAGATTGGTGAATATAAGGGCATGGCGAAAGAAAAAGCCAAAGAAATTTCAATGAAGTTGGGTTATACACCTCGTTAATTCTGATTGGAGTTCGAAAGCAATGAAGCTTGCAAAGAATTTGGAAGGGAAGATCAGGGAGGTGTATGAGAGGGTACGTTATATGCTGGCGACTTCTGGAGAAACCGTCATCAGTCAGGTGTCTTTACGCCAATTTTTCAGCGGCAATCGGGATGTCGATTTATTATTGAGCGATGTCTCTTATGTTGATCCATTCTATGGTTTGCATTATCGCGGGCTTTCACTGGAACAGGTATTGCAGCAACTTCCCAAACCGCAGGGCAGCGTTTTTCCCTATGCGGGGGGACTGTATTCTTTGTTGCTGACCGGGGAAATGCCGGGTGAGGAAGAGGCGCTGGAGGTGGAAGACCTCTGGAAAGATCGAGCGGCTATCCCGCAACATGTTATCAATGTGTTGAAAGCCATGCCAGCTGAGACGCATCCTATGACCATGTTTTCCCAGGCAATTCTGGCTCTGCAAACGCAAAGCCAATTTACGCGTGATTATTCCAACGGGTTGAGCAAAGAGGATTACTGGAAGATCACTCTGGAAGACAGCCTGGATCTGACCGCCAAGGCTCCTGGTCTGGCAGCCACCATCTACAATATCAAATATGGGGATGGTACGCTCAGAGAAATAGATTCCCATCTGGATTGGAGTGCTAACTTTGCACACCTGATCTACAAGGATTGGGATCAACATTACCAGGATCTGTGTCGCCTGTTCTTTGTGCTGCACGCTGATCAGGGTACCGGAAATGTATCCGCTCATACTGCCTGCCTGGTAAACTCTGCCCTTTCGGATGTCTATTACTCGTGCTCGGCTGCCATGAATGGATTGGCTGGACCGCTGCACGGGCGGGCAAATCAGGATTGTTTGCAATGGCTGCTGGGCATCATGGAGAATTTCGACGGGTCGTTGCCAACCATGAGCCAGTTGGAGCAATACGTGTGGGATACGTTGGAGCGAGGGAAGGTCATCCCCGGTTACGGGCATGCCGTTTTACGCTGCACCGACCCGCGTTTTGCTGCTCAACTTGAATTCGGCAAGCAATATATGGCGGATGATCAACTCTTCAATCTGGTCGAGATGGTCTATCAGGTGGTGCCCGATATCCTTAAAAAGCAAGGCAAAGCAAAGGGTATCTGGCCAAACGTTGATGCCATCAGTGGCACCTTGCAGTATCACTGCGGGGTGAAGGAATTCGATTTTTATACCGTCTTGTTTGGGGTAGGGCGCATGTTGGGTATCACGGTCAATTTGGTGTGGAATCGTGCCCTGGCATTGCCACTTGAGCGTCCCCAATCGATCACCCTGCAAATGGTACAGGACCGCTTACATGACACGTTGAATATTTCCGGGCTTCGTTCTGATTCTTATCTTTGATTCCGTTTTGGAAACTGCCCGGATAAATAAGTATAATCAGCACAACAGGTGATCATGCAGGTAATTTGCGAACGCTGTGGAAAAAGTGAAAATTTCGTGTTTTCCAACTGGCACTGCGAATGTGGCGGCGCCTGGTTACTTCAAGCTATTTTACCTGTTTCCGGCGATTCCATCGACACCCATGAGAATTCGATTTGGCGCTATCGGGGGTTCTTTCCCGTTGAACTTCGACATCCGCAGGATTCGTTAGGGGCAGGGTTTACCCCGCTGCTGCCTTGTTCCATTTATGACCATAAGGTTCTCCTTAAATTGGATTATCTGATGCCAACCGGTTCCTTCAAGGATCGCGGGGTAGAGCTGATGATGAATGCTCTGGCTCTGGCAGGAGTTCGTCAAGTAGTGGAAGATTCTTCCGGAAATGCAGGAGCATCAGTGGCAGCGTATGCCGCTCGGCTGGGTATGCATGCCTCGATATTCGCACCAGCCCATGCTTCACCCGCCAAACTTGCTCAGATCGAGGTATATGGGGCGCAGGTGCATACGATTCCCGGTGCGCGTCAGAATGCCAGCAGGGCGGTCATGGATGCGGTGCAGAATGGCATGGTGTATGCTTCGCATGCCAATAATCCGGTCTATTTACTCGGGCAACAAACAGCAGCCTGGGAAATATGGGAGCAGATGGCTTTCCATGTCCCTGATTGGGTAGTGGTGCCTGTGGGACAGGGTGGAAATTTATTGGGTTATTATGAAGGGTTCCGGGCTTTGTTGCGCAGTGGGATGATCGAACGATTGCCGGGTATCATTGCTGTTCAACCACAACGTCTGGCTCCCATTTGCGATGCGTACCAGCAGGGCTGGAGGGAATGGATGCCGGTATCCGCGCCTCAGGTTGGGAGTGTCGCGGAGGGGTTGGCGATCACCCAACCGGTACGCTGGAAACATATTGTAGATGCGCTTGATCAAAGCCACGGGTTCTGCGTGCGGGTGCCGGAAGAACAGATCTTACCTGCTCAATACCAGCTTGCCAAACAGGGTTTTTATATCGAACCGACCAGTGCGGTGGTGATCGCTGCACTTCCTCAGATATTCAATATTGTTGAAAATAATCCAAGGGTGGTAGTGTCATTGACGGGTAGTGGGTTAAAATCACCGGCGGTGCAGAACTAGAATTCAATTTATAATTTCAACCTATGAAGCCGATCCTATTTACGCGTGGCGTTCCCCCTCAAGAAAGTATCCCTGTTGAGAAATTATCGATCTGTGCTCGCGAGGTGATCTCTGACTATGGGGCGGATATATTGCAATATGCACCTGCATCCGGTTACTTACCTTTGCGTGAACATCTGGCTGAACTGAAAGATATCACTGCTGAACGGGTGCTGCTGGGGCAGGGCTCCCTGCAGATCCTGGATATGCTTATCCATTGTTTGTTGCAAGCGGGGGATGTAGTGGCGGTAGAACAACCTACTTATGACCGTGTGCTTACATTGCTGCGCCGGGCGGGACTGCAAATTTTCCCTGTTGATCTCCGCCCGGATGGTTTGGACCTGGATCAATTGGAAACTGCGCTGATAGGGGGCTTAAAACTGCGTTTGATGTATGTGATTGCTGATTTCCAAAACCCGAGTGGCTCGCTTATGCCATTGGAACAACGCCAACGGCTGGTAACCTTGTCACAGCAATATCGTTTTCAGATCGTGGAAGATGCCCCTTATCGCGCGCTGCGTTATCGCGGGGAAGAGCTGGCATCTATCTATGATCTATCCCCCGCAACGGTCATTCAATTATCTTCCTTTAGTAAACTGATCAGCCCCGGGTTGCGGGTTGGGTATGCAATATTGCCGGAAAATATACACAAGATCCTATCAAAATATGCAGAAGATACCTATATCAATCCCAGTTACCTCAACCATGCCATCGTTCTGCGTTTCATCCAGAAGGGCTGGCTTGCTGAACACCTCGACTTCCTGAAAGATCTGTATTCATATCGCTTGCAGATCATGCTGGATGCGCTGCAGTCGGATCTCGATGCGGCATGCACATGGACCAAACCCGAGGGTGGATTTTTTGTAGGCGTATGGCTGGCAGGGGAGCGCACGCTGGCGGATATATGGGAACGATCTGGAACAGCCGGGATCCGCCTGACGGATGGCAGAGGTTTCTTTGTCAATGGCGGCGAAAATTTTATCCGATTGCCCTTCTGTGCATTGGATGAACAAAATATTCGTCAGGGCGTCCAGCGTTTAGCAGAATTACTGCAGCAATAATTTCCTCTCGGATTTTTGTTAACATATTGCAGGGGAAGAAATCTGGTTATTTTTTATGCATTCATGATGGGGAACTTGATTGAATAATTGCGGTGTTTCCACGATTACCTGTGACATTGAATCGTATTGCCATAGTAACCGTCATTGAATTGAGTGAAAAGGTTGTTATATAGTTAAAGAAAAGGAAAATGTTAAAGAAAGGATAAATTTATGGAAATTAAGATTGTTGCCGATACTACCATTGACCTGCCTGAAGAAATCTTGAAACAGGAAAGTATAGAAACGGTTCCACTTTATATAAATATAGGAACCCAGAGTTTCCTGGATAAGATTGAGATGACCCGTGCAAATTTCTATGAAAATTTGTCAGATTTTCCATTTCACCCTACTACTGCTACGCCGGGGATCGATTCCTTTGTGAGAGCCTATCAAAAACAGATCGATGAAGGTGCGACTGCAATTTTGTCATTTCATATATCCAAAGAATTGAGCAACACGGTGG
Source organism: Chloroflexota bacterium (assembly GCA_012797815.1). Taxonomy (GTDB): domain Bacteria; phylum Chloroflexota; class Anaerolineae; order Anaerolineales; family Anaerolineaceae; genus UBA4781. The sequence continues at coordinate 7,512 of JAAZOK010000171.1, forward strand.
ATGTGGCACGGGTGGCTGCCGGTCGCATTGATAAAGTACCGGTGCATGTCATCGATACCGGTAATCTTTCCATGGGCACAGGGTTGCTGGCGCAGTTAGCCTACCGTATGGCAGAGTCCGGTGAGAAGGTCGAGGAGATATTAAAAGCGGTCGCTGATGCTATCAAGCGAACCTATACGGTGGCTGTGTTGGATACATTGGAGTTCTTGCGCCGCAGTGGACGCCTAACCGCCATACAGTTCGGGCTGGGTAGTCTGTTGTTCATAAAACCCATCATTCGTATGCAAAATAGCAAGATAGACCTGGAACGAATTCGAACCCGCCAAGGCGCCCTGCACCGGATGATCGAGATCCTGGAGAGCATCCAGCCGCTGGAGGAATTCGCATTTGTGCATACCCATGCGCTCGAAAAGATCGACCAGTTCAAAACGCTGGTCGTTGACTTGATCCCTCCCGATAAAGAAATATTGACCGGTGAAGTAACGCCGGTCATCGGCGCTCACATTGGTCCAGGTGCGTTTGGCTTCTCTGCCATTGCCGCCAGATAATATTCATTAAATTTATAAGATAGTTTGATTTCAAAGCGATTTCGTTGATTCCGCTTCCCTTTATAAGTAGCTACATAAGAAATGAGCATAAAAGGAGTGAATTATGAAATTAGCGAAAATTTTAACGATCTTTGGAGCACTTGCCATGGGATGGGCGCTTTTTCACGGTTTCACCAAAGGAGATCTGCGCGCAGAAGGTTCTCTGATCGGCAGTATGCCCTGGGGTGTGGTTTCACTGGTGGACGTCTATGTAGGTTTTTTCTTATTCTCGGGTTGGGTGATCTACCGTGAAAAGAGCATTCTCATAGCATTGTTATGGGTGATTTCCTTCCTGGTGCTGGGCAATTTTGTCACCAGTATTTATGCTTTGCTTGCCCTGTTCCACAGCAGTGGGAATTGGAAAAAATTCTGGCTCGGAAAAAACTATCGTGTAACAGATCAAGGAGGTGCGTGATGAAGTCAAAGAATTCTTTATGGCGTTGGCTTAGTGTGCTCTCGTTTTTACTTACGGTTGCAGTAAATGGATACGCCAATACGGCTGAATTGAACGGGGTTACTACGGCGGAAGTCTCGGATACGTTCAATGTGCTGTTTGTGCCCGCAGGGTATGTCTTCAGTATCTGGGGAGTGATCTATCTGTTCTTGATCGCTTTTCTTATTTACCAGTTCACGGCAGGGCAAAAGGATGACCCCAGGTTTGTTGCTATCGCTCCGTACTTCGTTCTATCCAATCTGGCCAATGGACTATGGTTGGTATTGTTTCACTACCAGCAACATTATTTCACGATCCTACCCATGTTGGTTCTGCTGGTCTGTTTGATCTTGATCTACCTGAAGCTGCATGCAGAACCGCTGAAGGGCACAGCGTATTACTTTATGGGCTTGCCTTTCAGTATCTATTTAGGCTGGGTGAGTGTGGCTACCATCGCCAATATGACCCAGTTTTTGGATTATGTGGGTTGGTCCGGATTTGGTCTTGCGCCGGAAATATGGTTTGTGATCGTCTTGCTGGTGGCAGTTGTACTTGCCTGGTTCATGAGCAGAAGATTCCATGATATGGCTTATAACCTGGTTCTGGTGTGGGCGTTTATCGGTATCGGGGTGAAATTCCTCGCCAATCCGGTGGTGGCTTACAGTTCTTTCATTGCTGCAGTGCTGGTACTGGTAGTTTACTTTGTCTCATTGAAAAGAGAAAGAGATTAGTCCGAAAAGGTCCCGATTGTTCAATCGGGACCCTTTTTTACCATAACAACCAGGGTTGTTCAATATAAGAAGCCAGTTCGCGCATGAATAGGGCGGCTTCAGCACCGTCGCTGATACGGTGATCAGCCGAGATGGTGGCTTTCATGCGCATACCTGCCCGCACTGCTCCATCTTCTACCACCGGCACCTGCATAGCACTGGATACTGCCAGGATGGCGCTTTCGGGGGGATTGATGATGGCGCTAAAATCTTCCACGCCGTACATCCCCAGATTGCTGATGGTGAAGGTAGAACCCTCGATATCTTCGGGTGCCACCTTGCCATTCCGCACGCGTTTCACCATTTCCCGTATTTCTTCCGATATCTGCAGCAGGGATTTTTGATCGGCATTGCGGCAGACCACGGTTAACAACCCTTCGTCGACTGCCACTGCATTACCGATGTTGATATTCCCGTGCAGGGTGAGTGCATCCCCTTCCATCGAGGCATTCAGCTTGGGGAATTTCCTCAATGCCAGAGCGGTAGCTTTCACGATGAAATCATTGACAGAAATACGCTCTTCTTTTGAACGGTCTTTATTGATCTGCTCACGCATCTTCAGCAGGAATTCAACATTGTAATTATAGGTTACGTAAAAATGCGGGATACTCTGCTTAGCTCTCTGCATCCGGCTGCCAATGGCTTTACGCAGTTTGCTGAGCGGCTGCAGGTGATCTTCTCCGGGCTGGATAGAAGGAACTTGTGTGGCAGCCCGTTGCCCTGCAAGCTGATGGGATGCGATGAATTGCTCCACATCTCGCTTTACAATTCGTCCTGCAGGTCCACTGCCAATAACTTGCGTGAGATCGAGTTTGTTATCCCTTGCCATAGCTTTAGCGAGCGGGGACGCTTTGATAGATCTTGTGGACCCATCCCTTTCTTTAGCGGGCGCCTCGGGAACTGTTTCTTCCTGGTTAATTTCACCTGTTGGCTTGGCTTGTTCTTCGTTTTTCTCGCTGGTCGTTAGGCTTTCAAGATCGACCTCCTCCCCCGTTTCGCCGATGATGGCGATGGGGGTTCCGACAGGAACAGTTGTATTGGCTTCCAGCAGTTCTTTTAGGATGGTGCCACCGAAGGTAGATTCCACCTGGATGGTGGCTTTATCGGTTTCGATCTCGGCCAGCACATCACCCTTTTGGATATGTTCACCTTCTTTTTTAACCCAGCTGACAAGCGTACCTTCTGCCATGTCAAATCCGAGTTTGGGCATTTCAACGATGTTTGCCATTATCGCATCACCTCCTTGGCGGCTTGAATGATATCTTCGACCTGAGGTAGGGCCAGTTGTTCCAAATGGCTATTGTAAGGCAGGGGCACCTCTTTTTGTGCTACCCGTTGGATAGGGGCATCGATGTAATCGAATGCTTCTTCGTAAATGCGCGCGGATATTTCTGCCCCGACACCAAAAGAGCGCCAGCCTTCTTCTACGATGACAGCCCGGTTGGTCTTTTTGAAAGACTCGAGCACCGGTCCCATGTCCAGCGGACGCAGAGAACGCAGGTCGACTATCTCTGCTTCGATACCCTGTTTGGAAAGTTGTTCGGCTGCATCCAGGCTGTATTTCACCATCTTTGAGTATGTGACGATGGTTAAATCTTTGCCTTCGCGTTGTATCTTGGATTGACCGATCGGGATGGTGTAATCTCCGTCGGGTACCTCTCCTTTCATCTGATAAATAGTGGCATTCTCAATGTACAGGATCGGATCATCACTGCGGACGGCTGCTTTGAGCAGTCCTTTGGCATCTGCCGGTGTACCGGGAGCCACCACTTTCAATCCCGGAAAATGGGCGAAAATCACATCCGGAGTTTGCGAATGCGTGGCAGCCAGTTGTCTGCCACCTCCACCTGGAGCGCGGATGACCAATGGCAGCACCATTTGCCCGCCGAACATATAGTGTAGTTTGGCGGCTTCGTTGACGATATGATCCATGGCTACAAAAGCAAAGTTCATGGTCATCAATTCTGCGATGGGTCGCATGCCGTTCAGGGCAGAACCGATCGCTGCGCCGACGATGGCTGTCTCGGCAATAGGGGTGTCACGTACGCGTTTTTCTCCGAAATGGTCTAAGAATCCTTTGGTGACGGCATAGGAACCGCCCCATACACCCACTTCCTCGCCCATGATGAATACTTTCTCGTCCCGTTCCATTTCTTCCCAAATTGCCTGGGAAATTGCCTCACGCATTGTAATGACAGCCATAGTTATTCCTCCACGTAAATATTCTTGAATAGATCTTCATCAGCAGGTTCGGGGCTGTTTTCTGCAAATTCCACTGCTTCTTGGATTTCTTTCTCAACTTCTTTATCTATTTCATTCAGGGTCTTTTCTGATATGGAATTCTTTTCCATCAAAAATTTTCTAAAGCGGTCGATAGGTCCATTCTCCACATATTTTTTTACTTCTGCTTTGGTACGATATCTTTCAGGATCGCCCATAGAGTGCCCCTTGAAACGGTAGGTACATACTTCAATAAATTGGGGACCACTGCCCTCGCGAATTTCTTTCAATCGTGCGGCAACCATATCACGTACAGCCAGCACATCCATCCCGTCCACATCATAAGCGGGCATACCATATCCGCATGCTTTCTGGATGATCTTCGAGACGGCGGATGCGCGTTCCGGGGAAGTGCCCATGCCGTATTGATTGTTCTCACAAATCCACAGAACCGGCAGTTTCCAGACCATTGCCAGGTTCACCCCTTCATGAAAGAAGCCGATATTGGTAGCGCCTTCTCCGAACATGCACAGGGTAACCGATTGGTTTTCTTCCATCTTGTCTGCCAACGCTAAACCGGAGGCGATGGGGATGTGTGCACCCACCACGGCGTGACCACCCCAATAATTACGGCTGATGTCTGCCATGTGCATGGAACCGCCCCGCCCTTTTGAAATCCCGGTGGCTTTTCCCATCAATTCCGCCATGATATTCTTGACCGGGATGCCTGAATTCACCGCCACCCCATGATCGCGGTAAGCAGTGATGACATGATCGCGTGCTTCACGGGCTGCAAAGATGCCGGTGCTGACGGCTTCTTCACCGATATAAAGGTGTAAGAATCCACCTACCTTGCCAGCCTGATACAGTTCTGCAGCCTTCTCTTCCAGGTGGCGAATAAGAACCATTTGTTTATAAAGGTCGAGATATTCTCCCTTTGCCATATTAATAAGCTCCTTTCAGATTCCAGTTAACATAAGAAGAGGATTTCCTTATTCATTGAAGGAATCCTCTTCTATAATAATGGTCCAGGATGCTTTAATATTTATGAAAAATATTAATAATATTTAACGGTGAATATTTTGATTTTCTAATCCAATTTTGAAGTGCAGTGTGGGCAGCGAGTTGCTTTAATGGGAATCTGCGTGTCACAAAATGGACAGGCTTTGGTGGTCGCTGGTGCAGGAGTTGCTTTAGGTTTGTTCAGTTTGTTGATCTGGCGGATGACCAGGAAGAGTGCGAATGCAATGATGATGAATTCGATCAAGATATTCAGGAAGACACCATAATTAATGGTTACCGAGCCGGCTGCCTGGGCATCTTGCAGTGTCTTGAATTGATCTCCGCTGAGGGTTATGAAGAGATTACTGAAATCCACTTTTCCCAGCAATAACCCAATCGGCGGCATGATAATATCCGTGACCAGAGAACTTATGATCTTTCCAAAAGCGCTGCCCATGATCACACCGACTGCCAGGTCGATCACATTTCCTCGTTGAATGAATTCTTTAAATTCTTTGATCATATTCTTTCTCACTTTTTAATTGCAATATAGTTGTCTGCATCGACAATCATACCATCCCGAATGAAATGGTGGATAGAATCAATATTACCTTTGTATTGACCGTCGCTGCACAAGCTCCTGCCAAGAGTGGAGTTATTAAAAATATAACCACTATTTTCTTTGTTTTTATCTCCGAATGCTCCCAAAAACTGGATAACCATAAGCTTATCTACTCTTTCATTATAATGATAGAATAATTCGTTCCCTTTGGTTGTTATGACCGGAGAAGTAATCATTCCCTGTATTTTTACAATAAATGAATGCATTACTCTATAATATTGATATATTCTAATAATCGATAAGATGAATGATACAGTTTACGCACTTGCTAGGTTTGCAATATCCATTTATCCCATCCTCTATGTTCTGGCGATCATTGTGGGATCTATTTTCGCTGCCAGTGGTTTTACGGACATCATTTTCGATATTTATTATATCTATCGTTCTACCAGGCGATTTTTCCTCTCAAAAAAATGGCCCAAATTAACCCTCGAGCGTCTTGAGGCACGGGAACAACAGAAAATTGCTTTGATTATCGCCTGCTGGCATGAAGAGGCTGTGATCGCAAAAACCCTTGCCAATGCCTGTGAATCTATTCATTACCACAACTATGATATTTTTGTGGGAACCTATCCGAATGATCCTGATACCCAACGGGAAGTCGATAAAGTAAGCAAACAATATCCGCAAGTGCATAAGGTGGTAACTGCAGATGATGGACCGACCAATAAAGCGGCGAATCTCAACCAGGTTTTTGAAGCCATCGAAGATTATGAGAAGAAAACCGGGTTACAGTATGAGATCATCATCATGCATGATTCAGAAGACGTAATACATCCTTATGAGTTCCTGGTGGATAATTATCTGATTCCACGTATGGATGTGGTTCAGATTCCGGTTTTTCCAATGGCATTGCCGCTAAAGCATGTTACCCATTGGACTTATGCAGATGAATTTGCCGAAAACCATACCAAACTTTTGCTGGTACGTGAATTTACCGGCGGCTTTGTCCCTTCTGCGGGTGTGGGAACTGCGTTTACGAAAAGAGCTTTTGAACTCTTTGCATTGGAAAATGAGAAACGCATTTTTACTCCCGGTTCACTGACAGAAGACTATGAACTGGGATTACGCTTGAACCTGCGTGGGTACAAAGCTTCGTTTGTATTGATCCATCTTCCTCCTGAAACGGACGGTCAAAAAAGAAAACGCCGGGCATCCGATTGGGTGGCAACCAGAGCAGTCTTTCCGCTTGAATTTCGACGTGCAGTGCGCCAAAAAACACGCTGGAATATAGGCATCATCTTACAGAGCTGGCAGAATATTGGTTGGACCGGAAGTCCGATGATCAAATGGAATCTCTTCCAGGATCGTAAAGCGCTCTTCACCACCCCGGCTAATTTCTTGGGTTACTTTGTGTTCGCCTATTTTATTTTCTACCAGATTCTGAAGGTCTATTTTGCACAATACATGCCTCCTTTGATCGTCAGGGGTACTCTGCTCTGGTATCTTACCGTTATTTCCACTTTCTTCATGATTTGGCGTTCCATCAACCGCGCTTATGCTGTCGCACTCATCTATGGTATCTGGCCGGCGCTTACATCTATTCCACGTGCTATTTGGGGGAATGTGATTAATTTTTTTGCCATTGTAAGAGCTTTGTGGCAATTTACGACCAGTCGCCTTAGAAAGCAACGGATGCAATGGGATAAAACGGATCATGAGTTCCCCTCTGAAGTTATCGAGGAGGAGCGGAAAACGGATACCGGGCTCTCACAAATATGGGATGCGGGAACGCAAAAAGGAACCATCGATGAAGAGGCGATCATTCGGGATTTCAATGAAACCATGCAACACGGCTCGTTAAAAGAAAGGGTATTAGCCATTCAAAAGATCGATCGTTCTACCGGATCGATTCTATTTCCATATTTGATCAAGTATTACGACGATCCTGATTGGCAAATTCGGGGTGAATTCTGCCGCACTTGCAGTTTCTTGCGGTATGCGCAAGCCATCCCTTATCTTAAAACACTGGCAGGGGATCGGGATTGGACCGTACGCAGCAATGCCGTCCGCGCCATTGGGAAGATGGGTGAGATTGGCGAGCTCGAATTGCTGGAGATCTTAAAAAGTGACGATCATTATGCCAGTGAAGCGGCTCAAGTTATCCTGGAACACCAGAGTTTTTTCAAGGAAAACGTACGCAGATTGCTTTCGGATGATAAAGAACAGATCAAGCGCGGATTGAGTTTTTTGGAAGACCTCAAAAATTATGGTAATTCGAAGTTATCAACACAACTCTTGAATCTCTACCAGAACGGGAATATCAAGGGAATCCGTTTGTTCCTGGGTGATCCATCCTTATAACTTTTTAAAAAGCTCATTCTTGATGAGTTTCATAAAAAGATCCACAATTTGCGGGTCGAATTGTTTCCCCTTTTGGCTCTCGATATAATCCAGCGCTTTCTTGGCATTCCACGCTTTTCGATAGGGTCGATCGGAGGTCAACGCATCCCACACATCTACCACGGTGAAAACACGGGCAGACAGGGGGATTTCCTCGCCCTTTAATTGTCTTGGGTAACCGCTTCCGTCCCACCATTCATGATGGCAGTATGGAATATCCAGGGAAGCTTTCAAGTGGGCGATCGGGCTGAGCAAATTGTAAGCAAAAATAGGATGCTTACGCATTATCACCCATTCATCGGTGGTTAACGGTCCGGGTTTTAACAGGATGGAGTCAGGGATTCCCATCTTACCGATATCGTGTAATAGGGCGCCGCGCCGGACATGGATTAAATCTTTATCCGGTGTTCCAAGTAACTGTGCCATTCTGACGGTCATTTCAACTACCCGTTGGGTATGCCCTTCGGTTTCTTGATCGCGCAAGTCGAGTGCGCGGGTCCAACCTTCCAGCGTGGTATCGTATGCCAGGGTCAATTCGATGTTTGATCGCTGTAGATCTTCCAATAAGGTGGTGTTGTCTATGGCGATAGCCGCTTGCCCAGCCAATGTTTCCAAGAAATAAATCCAATCCTGGTCAGGGGTGAGCAATGAGCGGTTGAAGATATCCAGCACTCCTTTGACCTGACCTTTTGCGATGAGCGGGACACTGTAAAAACTCAGGAATCCTTCTTCCTGCAATAATGGCAAATATGCCATGTTCTCATCTGCCTCGAAGAGATTGAGAGCCTGCACCAGATGCCTTTCCATGGTTGCTTGCCCGGAAATACCTTCCCCAAGGCGTAATCGGTATGATTCGATCATCCTTGTTCTAAAGCCCCGCCCGGCAGCATAATTCAATAACTGGCTCTGCTGGTTCAGGAGGAGGACGGCGGCTGCATCAACATTTAACTTCTCCACAACTTGGTCAAGTAAAATGTTCAGGGTGACTCTTAGATCAAGACTTGAGTTGATCACCAGATCGATATCATGCAGCGCGGATAACCTTTCCAATTGACGCTGTGTTTGTTCGAGCAGCCTGGCATTTTCCATGGAGATAGCAATCTGCGATCCGAGCGATTCGATCAAATGTAAGTGGTTTTCGTCGAAGACATCCGGCTTAAAAGACTGTACAGAGATAGCCCCAATGATCTTTTCATGGATGAACAGCGGAACCCCTAACCACGAACGGGCTGGGTTGTCTCCGTGGATGGGTGCACAAGGAGGGGTTTCTTTTTCAATATCTCGCACGAGCAGAGGTTTTTGGTTTTGAATGACCCATCCGATCAGCCCTCCCTTATTGAGAGGAAAATGAGCTCCTTCCCAGTCCGGTAATTTCTGATCGTTCTCAATAGCAGAAACGACCACATACTCATTGTTTTGCTTGATGTTCTTGACGATGACGAATGTATCAAGTGGCAGCAACTTTTTAATTTTCTCATAGACGGTTGCGATCAATTTTTCAGAGTCAAGAATGCTGGAAGTAGCCAGGGCAATATCATAAAGCAGACTGATTTCTTGAGCCTGGTGCTGGGTAGATTCGAAAAGTTGTATCTTTTCGATGGCGGTCGAAAGGGTATTGGCGAAAGAGGTGATCAGTTTTTCATCATCACTTGAAAAGAAATTTAATTTTCCGCTTTCAGCATTGATGACACCGATGATTTTCTCGTGCAAGTGGATGGGTACGGCTAATTCAGATTTTGTGTTTAGATCAAAACAGATATAGTAATCATCTTGCGAAACATCTTTACAATTGTATAATTTCCCGCTTTGGAAAACATAGCCCAAAATTCCATCGGATGAACTGATGATCCTATCATGTTTCTTTTTGGTAGCCAGGCCCTGGTAGGATTCATGCATGATCAGATGTTCTTGTTCTTCATCTGCCAGATAAATTCCATAATTGTTCAAAGGAAACACACTGGTAAGAAGGGAGGTCGCTTCCGAAATTAATTGGTCGACACTATGAGCTGTGGTCGCGGAAAGCGTAATGCCGTGAAGAATTTCTAGTTCGGCGACTTGACGTTTTAATGAAATTTCATTATTCATTTAGATATGTCTTCTCCAACACGATTAAATATCCTTGTCATGTTTTTTCATCTGATTGTAGTGATATGTTCATCAATACTATTATTTACCGGTTCTTTCTTGTATTGGGAAAATACATGATCTATTGTAATCAAAAGCAATGATTTTTCTAGAGTTGAGGAATAGTTTTTTCGGAAAAGTGGGAGTCATTACAAACAAAACCATAGCTTGGGTATAATAGCATAAGAGATTGAGCCCTTTTATAATCAAACGTTTATTCTTCTTTAAAGTAATAAAATGTTCTCATGTCTATTCTTTCATCAATTTGATTAGAATATGACCAGTAAAATCCCTCCTTTGTGAAGCATTTTAATCATTATAAGTGAAAATCATCAGTACATGGAATTTTTTTTAAAAATCTGTATAATGGAATAACATTTATCGCAGAGATTTCATTGGTGGGAGAAAGTCTGTGGGGAACGCAATAATTTAACATGATAAGAATTCATTAAGACAGAGAGGATTTGTGGAGGGCACAAACCAGTCAATATTAATTCTCTATGAGGATGACGATGTTGTAGATAAAGTCTATCAGATATTACGTGATGGAAGATGTCATGATTTTAAGATCATCAAATTAGGAACAATTCAAAACTTTCAAAAAACGATAGAAAAAAACGGAATATCTGTAATTGTCGCCTGTGTTTCTCATATTTCTTATGGTCAGGAATTGATAGAACACATAGATTCTATAAATATTAAGCTCCCCATGGTTTTGATCACCAAGAATCATTCTTCTGAAATAAACGACCTGGTTCAAGAGCATAATTTGCTGGAACCGATCTTATTACAAGATCTGGATGAATGTTTATTACTCAAATATATTTTTTATTCTGTCGAAAGAGCAAAAGTCTCTTATGAAATTCGCATCCGTGATGCAATTATGCAATCCGTCAATTTTGCGGCGGAAAGTTTTCTAAATCATCCCGATTGGCGCACTCATGTCAAAGATGTTTTACAGAAGATATCCGAAGCCAGCTATGCGGATAGAGTTTATTTCATGAAAAACATCCGATCTGATAAGAATGTGATTACCGGTATAAAACTGATGGATAGCTGGATCCGTCTGAAAAACGGTGATCAATACTGTATGGAAGATGGGAAAGAATCCATCATAGATGAGATGGCGATTGCACAAAACTTTGGAAACTTGATGTCAAAAAAATATCTTCAGTTAAATACACGTGAGCTTCCCACGAAAATTCGTGCTCAATTCCATTTGAAGGATGTGCAATCTGTTCTTCTGATTCCTATTGTCACCAATGGAGATTGGTGGGGATTATTACGTTTTGATCAATGTGAGAAGGAACGTATTTGGAAAGATCTTGAGATCGAAGCACTTCAAACCGCCGCCAGTATCTTTTCAGCAGCGATTTCTCGTCAAAAAGCAGACGCGCATTTAAAATATCTTGCTACTCATGACTATCTGACAAATTTACCCAACCGTCTTTTGTTTGAAGATCATCTGCGGGGAGCCATGATTCGTTCACAGCGCTCAAAACGATGGGTCGGTTTATTTGTTGTTGACCTTGATCACTTTAAAAAAGTAAATGATACCTATGGTCATCCGCATGGAGATAAAGTGTTGATCGAGGTGGCAAAGAGGCTTGAAAATTCAATACGTGCCAGTGATACCGTCGCCAGAATAGGGGGGGATGAATTTGTGGTCATTGGAGAAGAGATCGGAAACCTGGAGGACGTGAAACTTGTGGGAAAGAAGATCCTTCGTGCATTCAAGGAACAAATTGTATGTGATAATATAAGTGTTCAAATTTATACCAGTATAGGTATTAGTATTTATCCAATCGACAGCACTGAACAAGAAGAGTTAATGCGATTCGCGGATATTGGCTTATATCGAGCAAAAAAACAAGGCAATACATTTCATATCTACAATGGCGATGCAGGTACACAATTATGGCTCGACCACTTTCAAAAATATTAATAGTAACAACAGATAAAAATAATTACGATCGAATCCTTCAGTCCCTTAGAAATATTATCCCCGACAATTTAGAAAGCAAAATAATTCACCTTGAGCAAGATATATCCGGGTTGTCTGATCTTGCAAGTGAAGGCTTTAGTTTGTTGATCATTGATCTACCTTCATTACCCGAGGTGTCGGAGAGTGTTTTGTTGTTCCTGAGCAGTATCAGGAATGATATACCAAGCCTGATTATATATTCGGAAAAAGAAATCGTTCCCATCAAGCGATTATTAGAGAGTAGGGATTTTATCTATCTCATACCCGCGGAGTGGTTGAAAAGCAAATTGCTGGAATCTTATATCCGTCGTATCTATAACAATACAGCCACGAAACATGAGATTGATGAGCAACTCAGAGCAAAGGATTCGCTTTTGCAAAATTTACCGGGTATGGTATTTCAATGTGTCGATGATGAGCAATGGACCATGAAGTATATCGGTTCGGGCTGTAAGGAACTGACCGGATATGACGAAGTAGATTTAATCGAAAATCATACTATATCCTATAACGATCTTATCCTGCCTGAAGATCGCGAAATGGTAAGAAATTCAGTTCGAGATGCTATTGATAAAAAAGAACATTACAAAATTGTCTATCGCATTGTTGATGCCCGGGGGGAAAAGAAATGGGTTTGGGAGATGGGGAACTCTTTCCAATCTGTTGAAAAATCGGGAAGGTTCCTGGAAGGTTTTATAACGGATATAACCAAAGAAGTAGAATTGCAGAAATTGCTGCAAGAAAGCGAAGAGAAGAATAAAAGCATCATCCAGCATATGCATGAAGGTGTTATGCTGACCGATGAAAATGGGATTGTGATTGACTGGAACGAGAAAATGGGCTCGTTGTTACCCTTGCCCGGGAGTGAAGTAATTGGAAAATCAATTTTCAGCTTGCTAGAACGCATCATTGATGAAAAGGTCATTCTGGTCGACAAGGGTCGAGGAAAACACTTTTTCAACGGAATTTATAGTGAGAATTCGATCGGTGATTTCCACCGTGAATGGGAAGGTGAGGTGCTTTCTTCTAAAGGAGAGTATTCCTATTGTCAGATCGAGATTTTTACTGTGAATACACCACAGGGAAATAGATTGGTGGTGATTGCCAGGGATATCGATGATCGGAAAAAACATGAAAGAGAATTACAGTTCCTGGTAGAACTGGCTGCGGCGATTCGCAATTCATCCAATGATGTCAGAACGATACGAAGTTCGGTGCTTGATATTTTGATGAATTTGCTGGGTGCTCATTCTATTGCGCTGGCTTTCTTCCATGATAATAATGATTTGGGTGAGATCGTTGAGGTGAGAGAGTTACCGGCTGATCGAATAGGAAGAAAAGTGTCCTGGAATAATTGTGTCAATCGGGGACCGTTATACCAAGAGAGTGTTTATCAAATTTGTGAAAGCTGTGTCAAGCAATTATTTACCGGTGTTGATTCTGAAGATCTCCCGCAAACACGTATAAGTGTACCGATCATGTTTGGAAATAATAAGATCGGGATTATCTTTATTACGCATGATGATGAATTCTCCAATTATGAATACCGTTTAATGGCGGCAGTATCCAACATTGTCGCCAGTGCTCTCAATCAGGTGCTGTTATTTCAGCAAACGGAGCTGCGCTTAAAGAGATTAGAATCCCTGCATGTTATCGATCAGGCTATCAGTGGGTTATTCAATCTTGAACTAACGAACCGCATCATTCTTGATCAGGCAAAACAACAGCTTTCGGCTGATGGCGGAGATATCCTGATTCTGAATATGGCTACCAACATGATGGAATATTCTGCTAACTATGGGCTTAAATATTTCGACGTTGATGAAAAAAGAGTGCATATTAGCCGCAGTATGGCAGGGCAAATTCTGCTCACCCGTGAACCTTGTATTATTCCCGATATATCAACGGTAGAATTGCCCTTTATCATGAAGCACCTGCGACGCCAGGGATTCAAGGCTTATTTTGGCTTTCCATTAATTGCCAAAGGTGAGCCCAAGGGCGTTCTTGAAATATATATGCAGCAGCCCTTTAATCCCGATGCGGAATGGCTCAGCTTTCTTCAATCTCTGGCGACACAGACCGGTATTGCAATTGACAATATCCAGCTATTCGATAAGATGCAGTTTTCTCGCTTTAGTGAGTGATTACTACACCAATGATGAATGGTTTATAATTCGGCTGACTTTCTTATGGAGTTAAAATAAGTTTATGGATTGCAAAAAAGATAAGAATCTGGCTAAATGCAATTGCAGTTATACTCCTTGCCCGCGCAAAGGTATTTGCTGTGAATGTCTTCAATATCACCTGAACATGCGTGAGCTTCCGGCCTGCTGTTTCCCGGATGAAATTGAAAAGACATTTGATCGATCCTTCGAAAAATTTGCCCAATTGGTAAAAAATGGCATTGTATAGCATTAATACCATTCAATTTAACACTGAAAAGTATTCCCTTGAGTCGTAAAAAGAGCACGCTCGTAAAGAAGAAGAATATTTCGCAAACTCAGATAACCCTATGGATTTTCATGGTTATTGGATTAGCTTATTTCTTGATATTTGTTCCGCCTAATTCGTCCAGCAGCGATGATGGAAGCGTCTTTTCTATATTTTCGGATGATGAATATATTACCTATCCATATGTGGAAAAGATGTTGACCCCCGGAAAAGATATTCACGAGACCTGGGGGAATCTGATCATCTATGGGGACTATCATTATGGATATCCCTTCTATTTTTTCTCCATGCTGGTATTGTTGCCACGTCGTATCATTCTGGGAGAGCTATTCTTTGCGCAACGTGCCACCAATATTTTCATATTGCGCATGTGTATTAACGTGCTCCCCATCATTTTGACGGCTGGGATCATGGTTTATTACAAGACCCGTTTTAAAAAGATTCTCGAGTCTGTTATTCTGTTCTTGTTATTTCTGGCAGTTCCCAGTGTGGTGCGCAGTAATATCTGGTGGTGGCACCCCGATTCGTTAACTCTTCTGTTTATTGCATTGACATTCTTATTCATCCAATTGGATGACTACAGACTTGAAAAGAACTTCTATTGGGCAGCGGTCATGTGCGGAGTGGCAGCTGCTACCAAATTGTTGGGATTTTTCTTTTTCCTTACCATTCCCGTATATTTGATTATTGCTGCTGTGAAAAACAAAAGATCCTGGCGTGAAGTGCTGGCAAAAGCGTTAATTTTTGTGCTTATCATGGCAGTGGTGATCGTGTTGGCTAATCCCTTCCTGTGGTATGAAGTTCCTCGCAATGAGATGCTGGCTATTCAGCAGTTCAAAGCTGGCGAACTACGCCAGGGTTATACACACGATGATCCATATTTCTATCAAAAATCCCCTCAATTTTGGGCTTGGACAATCCATACCTGGTTCGGTTCTACCGTGTTCATCGGGTTCCTGATCATTTCCCTATTGGCGGGGCTTTTTATCAAGAAAGAATTTAATGAGAATATTTATCTGGCAACCTGGTCATTGCCTTTTCTTTTATATCTTCTGTATTTCGTCGCTCCCAAACCGGATCACTACATCATACCGGCGTTAATTCCCCTCTATTTAACTGTCTTTGATATCTCGACTTTGCTGCGAACCGAGAAAAACAAAAAATTGTATAAAATTGTTGGGGTTTTGGCAATTTTGCTGGTTGCTTTTTTCTTGCTTCAGCAATTTCAATTCAGTATTCCCAAAGATATCCATCTCATACAACAATATTTGATCCAAAACCTATAAAGCGGTTTAGTAAAAGTGAAAAAGCCCAGGCTTGATAAAATGCCGGGATGGAGTTTCTTTTCAGGGCATCCTTTTAAAGATCAGCATGGCCGAATCTGGATTGCATGGATCGAGCGTGATTTCATTTTGAACTAGATGAAAATTTTCTTGTAATTCCACAGATAAGTTGAGGAACCTGTTTTCATAGGTTGTCTGATCCAGAAAAAGGAAATCCGCTTCTTGAAACCAGCGCAAGGCTAAATCGTCATTCCAGTATCCTCTTTTCTCAACGTAGGAAGGATCGCCACCGATCCGAAAATTAAATTGCATGTTGAGTTGTGCCGGGAAGACCGAAATATCAGGCATGTATAACAATAAAATGGGAGTGTGCCCTTCTACATATACCAGAGAGTTTTCAGGAATTATTGTATTTAGATGGTCACCAATTTCTTTGTATCTGGCAGGAATATTCGAATTTGGACAGGTTGAAATGGAATTGTGCCCTGACAAGATAAAACTGGGTGTAAGTAAAATGGACAATCCAAACACAATGCAAAGGAGGGCTTTTCCGAACGAGAGCGATTTTCTTCTTTTTTTTGAAATAGCTTGATAAAGCCTTGCGAGGAGTAAAAGAGAAACTCCGGTGATAAAACCGACGATAGTGGGTACTAAAAATTCCTGTGTACGGATGGGAATATGATATTGGTTGAGCAGAACATCCCATAATTCATAACGTCCATGCAGCAGGGTCCGTTGGCTTAAACTTGGTAAGTTAAGATTCATGAAAAAGGGAGCAATTTCACGGTACAGGCTTAATCCTATGCCCGAGCAAACCAGAACGATCGTTAATGAAAAAATCCACTGTCGGGTTCGGTCGTTCAACTCCACGGTCTCTTTGAAAAATAGTGGAATTAAAGTAACAGCGAGCGGGAGGAAAAAGGCAAAATAAGCGGGAAAGCTATACAGGATATTGTTTCTCAGAACTACATAATAGAAATGCAGGACCGCCAGAAAGAGAAAACTGAAAGCTAGAAAGGCGGTTTTCCGGTATTTTTTTTCTTTGAACAGAGCCTTGGGGAATAGCACGATAAAAGATGTGATTGTTGCAAGAATTGGGATGAAGTAATAACGTACGCTATCAAATAACACTTGTGTTTCATAAATGGATCCATATTCCCTTTCAAGCAATATACTTCCGAGGTTCCCGGAAGGGGCTTGGAGGCTGAATAAATTGATGATTAGATCGTTAACAAATCCCGGGAAAAAGGGTTTCCATATATAAAAATAGATCTCGGGCCAGTAGATCGCATTGAAGCCGATGAAAGCTGCTAATCCAATTAAAATTGGAATGCTGCTCTTCTTCAAACCGTTTTCCCACAGAATGTAGAGCAAAGTGAATACAAATAAAGGTAGAAGGTTCTGTCTCACCATCACGACCAGAGCAGCTAAAATAGCGCCAATGATGAGTTGGCTCTGTTTTCTATCTTCCCCTAATAGAAAATAAAGACTCCAGACGATTAAAAGCGAGGTGACCACCTGGGTCATGGCACGCGAATAATAAATGATCCAGGCTGGAGAGATGGTATATAAGGCAATGGAGGCGGTTGCCCACCATGCTCCCGCTAATCTTTTTACCGTCAACCATTGCCCGACCAGCAACAACACTCCCAGAAAGACTGCAAAATAACGTCCTGATTCCAGACCGGGGGAGAAAAGGATCTGCGATATGCCCAGGGAATAAAATGAGAAGGGTGGTTTATTGGTCAGCGGGCCTTTTTCCTGGAAGGGTTGGTAGGTGTTTTCCCAATACCATTTTCCTTTTAATAAATAAGTACCTTCATCCATCACCGGTTCGATGATGGGTACATAGTGCATTGCCAATAAGACATAAACGACAATGATGATTACTGACAATATGGAAGGAAGAAAGTTGGATTTTTGTCTGCTCAAAGCTTCACCTGTAGTGTGCTTATTATAATGGGAAAGACGGGAGAGCTTTCTCTATTGATTTTGAATACTGTGCGCTTTCAATATATAATGTAAATCCATTCTTAATCTACAGGTCATGACATCTATGCCACAAAAAGAGTCTTTCTATTCATCTATTCTTGATATTCACGCAAACCAGATCGGGAAATATGTCCTCCTGCCCGGCGATCCCGCGCGGGTGCCATTTTTGGCGAATTTTTTTGATGATGCTTATGAAGTATCACGGAAATGGACGCATGTGACTTTTACGGGCAAACTGGAGGGTGAAATGGTTTCCGTTGTTTCTACCGGCATGGGGTGCCCGGCGATGGCGACTACATTGGAGGAATTGGTTCACCTTGGTGCTCATACCTTTATCAGGGTGGGTACTTCCGGAGTGATGCAACGCAAAACTGATCAGGATGATCTGATCATTACCTGGGGAGCTGCACGCGATGAGAAAACCTCTCAGCGTTACCAACCTCTTTCTTTCCCGGCAGTGGCAGATGTAGATGTGACCACTGCCTTGATGGAAGCGGCTGCTCAACTGGATTATGGGTATGCAGTCGGCATTTCCCAATCGAAAGATGCATTTTATGGAGAACATGATCCGCGTGGGATGATCGGAGCCCATCGTTTATTGGTGAAGCAGACTGCTTTCCGGCGTTCTGGTATGCTTTGCAGCGAGATGGAAGCCTCTGCACTTTTTGTCATCAGTTCGGTGCGCCAGGTGCGGGCGGGCGGGATTATGATGCTGGGAGGCAGCACACCGCGCAACCTGCAGAGAATTTCCGGAGTTTGTGCACAGGCGTTGCGGAATCTGATCATTCTGGACAGAGGAAATTAAAAGTAGGATCGATGGCAAAGACTAATTCCTTTTCAAAATTTGTTTACAGGCTATATTCATTCAATTTGACCTATCGTGAATTTGTTAGCTGGTGGAAGAACTCGGTATTGAGAAAAGAACAATATCATATCGGGTTGCGGAAAGGATATGTGTGTGCGAATGCCGTCATGGTGGAAACTCCCGCACAGGCGCGTCAAATTGCCGCATATTTTAAAGATTACCGGGTCATGGCAGACCATCGCGAATATTTAAGTATCATGGTTCACACACAAGCGATGGATTTTCTGGTCATCTCTAGCGGAATCGGCACTCCTCCCATTGCCATAGGAATGGAAGAGTTATCCATGATTGGCATAAAGAATTTCATCTATCTCGGTAGTGGCAAATCCTTACATTCTCCTCTAAAGAAGGGCGATATTCTGATCGTGAAAGCTGCTGCCAAGGAGGATGGAACCTCGCAGGAATATCTGCCCATGCTCATCCCTGCGGTTGCCGATATTGAATTGATCAACGCTGTGCGAAAGGCTTTCAAGCACCATACTATCGGTTATCATATCGGTATCACTGCAACGGTTGATCTTGACCCCTACCACATTCCGGACGCCATTCCCCTGCAGGCAGATTATGATCGCCAAATGCAGAAATTTATGGCTGCCAATGTCGCAGCGGTTGACCGTTCTTGTGCGGGTGTATATGCTGTGGCGACCAAGCTTCATAAACCGGCGTGTTGTATTTTGCTGATGGAAGAGGCTGAATCCCTTCTTCCCGAAACACTCATCCAATGCCTTCCGGAATTTTTCATTGAATATTAGAGACTTATATAAATAGCCTGGGTTTCGCTTTTTATCCATTGAGCTTGTTATACTGGTTTTATGAAAAAAACTGGCATATTGCTAATCATGGGGATTTTCATTTTGTTTATTTCTGCCTGCCAAAGTTCCGTACCGACACCGTCGGTAATGACAACTTCAGCTTTGGTAAACACAGATATCCCTGTTGAAACCATCGATCCAACCCCTGATGCCACTTTGCCGCCCGCTTCCCCTGTAAACTGGAAAATCGAGGTGGTAGCAGAAAACTTATATGTTCCCTGGAGTCTGGTTTTTACCAGCCCCGAACGTATACTGGTGACGGAGCGCAGTGGAACGATCCGTGAGATCGCGAATGGCGAACTTCGATCCGATCCGGTTTTTCAGTTCGATGATGTGGCAGCACGGGATGAGGCTGGATTGATGGGAATGGTCATCGATCCAACTTATACGGATAGCCGGTTCGTTTATGCTTGTTATACCTATCAGCAGGATGGCAGTCTTTTCAATCGCGTTGTGCGCTTGCACGATGGAACCGATCGCATGACCCTGGATGGGATCGTTATTGATGCTATCCCCTCTGCCAGCAATCATGCCGGCTGCCGATTGGCGTTTGCACCGGATGGAACCCTTTTTGTAACCGCCGGGGATGCACTGCAATCGCAAAATGCCCAGGATGTTTCATCTCTGGCGGGAAAGATCTTACGTGTCAATTCGGATGGCAGTATTCCGGCGGATAATCCTTTCCCCGATTCTCCTGTTTACAGTTTGGGACATCGTAATCCACAGGGCTTGGACTGGGATCCTGACACCGGATTATTGTATGCCACTGAACACGGTCCCTCTGGATTTGACGGGGCGCCGGGTGGTGATGAGATCAATCTGATCCAGGCGGGCGGAAACTATGGCTGGCCTTTAGTCTCCCATGAAGAGACGCTGGAAGGAACGATCCCTCCTCTTATCACCTTTACTCCCGCCGAAGCACCGGCAGCCGCAATATTCTATAGCGGTGGCGTGTTTCCGCAATATGCGGGCGATTTCTTCTTCGGTGCTCTACGCGGTGAGGGATTGGTGCGGGTGCGCATATTGGATGAAGATCCGCGAGAGATTGTCGAGGTCGAGAAGATTGTTGATTCTGTAGGCAGAGTACGGGAAGTAGTCGAAGGTCCGGATGGTTATCTCTATTTTACAACCAGCAATCGAGATGGACGGGGAACATTGCGCAGTGGAGATGATCGGATCTATCGTTTGATGCCTCAATAATTCCGGATTTGGCGCATTATAGCTGCAGAAATAAGGTGTTTTTCTCCAAAAAGGGCAGTTTTTCCGTTTTTTTTAACCTGTGTTATCCTTGTAAGATCGAGGTGTACCCAGCAGAGGATTTTGGGGTTAAGCACGTTAAGCTTCGTTATTATTACGCGATGAGGAGACAATATCATGGCTGAAAAAATGGAAACTCGCAAAAAACGCAGGATGCAGTGGGCTTGGTATTTGTATGATTTCGGGAATTCTGCATATGCGGCCGTAGTGCTTTTGGCTGTGTATGCGACTTATTTTAAAGATGTAGTCGTTGGTGGTCCTGAAGGCTCCGCTTTATGGGGGTTGGCACTGATGATCGCCACCCTGGTTGTTGCGATTATCTCCCCCTTCTTAGGGACCTTGGCAGATTATTCAAGCAAAAAGAAACAATTTTTGCTCTTTATGACGACGATATCGGTGATTTTTACCGGACTGTTATTTCTGGTAAAACAGGGCGATATCCTGTTAGGTATGGTATTTTTCATTATCGCCGAGATCGGTTATCGCGGAGGACAGGTTTTTTATAATGCGCTGCTGATCGATATTGCGGATGAGGATGAACTTGGAAAAGTATCCGGCAATGGCTGGGCGATCGGCTCATTTGGCGGCATTATTTGCCTGCTGATCGTTCTGGTGCTGATTCAGTTGAATCCCGGCAATACAACGATTGTGCGTTTTTCACTGGTGATAACTGCGGTTTATTATGCATTATTTGCGATTCCGGCTTTCTTTATCATCAAAGAAAAACCATCTACCGAACAGAAGATCCATAAAAATTATTTTAAGATCGCCTGGGAGCGTTTGAGCAAGACCATCAAATCCGTCAGCAATTACAAAGAATTCTTGAAATATATGTTGGCTTTATTGATCTACAACGATGGTGTAATTGCAGCTCTCGATTTTGCGGCGATTATTGGCGCGGTGTTGTTCGGAGTCACTGGTACGGATCTGATCATTTTCGTCATTATTGTGCAGATCACCAATGTGGCGGGAGCGTATGTATATGGTGTGATCGGTGAGAAAGTCGGCTTTAAGAACAGCCTTATTCAATCTCTGATCTTGATGATCATTGCGGTGGGCGGCATGATTTTCATTAATTCAAAAATGGCATTTTTCGTCGTCGGTGGGTTGGCAGGTTTTGCGATCGCTGGTGTGCAGTCCCTCAGCCGTACGATGGTCAGCATATTTGCCCCTAAAAAGAAAAGTACCGAGTTTTATGGTTTCTTTGCACTGGCAGGGCGCTCATCATCGGTCATCGGACCTGGAGTTATGGGTTTCTCTGCTTCGGGCATCTCAAATTGGGTGATGAATACACTGGTTGCCGCCGGATTGGTTGTGGCAGGAGATGATCTGGCTATTACTGTTACCGAACAGATAGGACATCGTTTTGCGCTGGTCACAATTCTACTTTTCCTGTTGATCGGATTGATGCTGCTATTGTTTGTGGATGAGAAAAAAGGACGGATCGCGGCACAAAATGGTGACGCCGAAATGTCATAGGAAGTGATCTATGGCTATGAGTGTTGAATCCCCCGTTTATGCCCAGCGGCGCCCCTTACGCCGTTTTATGCAGTGGCTTTCTAAGATTGCTTTTGGGCTTTTAACCGAGTTAAGCATCGAAGGGGCGGGTAATTTCCCCAAACACGGTCCATTATTGGTGGTGGGAAACCATTTCAGTTTTATCGATCCGGCAATCTTTGTACGGGTGGCGCCCTGGCCGATGGATTTTATCGGCGGAGCGCAATTTCCCCATGCACCCGGGATCGTGCACTTCTTACCAAAGCTGTGGGGATATTTGCCGGTATATCGAGGAACCGGATCCACTTATGCCTTGAATGAAGCAGAAAGGATCCTGAAAAAAGGGGGGATCGTCGGCATTTTCCCTGAAGCGGGTTCTTGGGCTCAGATTTTGCGTCCGGCGCGCCCGGGAGCCGCATACCTGTCGGCAAAGACCGGAGCCCCTTTGCTCCCGATCGGCATCGATGGAATGCCCGAGGTTTTCCCATCCATACGGAAGTTTCAGAAAGCGAAAGTAAAAATCCGGGTTGGAAAACCCTTTGGTCCTCTTAAGATCAAAGGGAAAGGATATCAAAGCAGGGAACAGATCGATGCTTTTGGGCATGAGATCATGCATCATATCGCAGATTTGATCCCACCTGAGAAAGCAGGCATCTATTCATCCGATCCTAAAGTTCGTGAAGCTGCTAAGGGTTCAGAAATATATCCATGGGAAAATACTCGCGAAGGACAGGATCAATACGAACCACCGGAAAATTAACGGATATCGGCAGGTATCGGTTTTTCATCGGCGCTTTTATAAATAGCAGGCGATGGTAGAAAACAAAAAAGGGGTTATTATTGTTTCTCTATGAGTCAAAAAACAAGGCAAATTTTACGCATTATAGGGCTCGTCATATTTCTTCTCGTTGGAGTTAAAATTCTATTCCCGCATATTAAAGCGATCCCGGACTCGATCAATGCTATCCGAGGTCTCGATTACTGGATGCTTTTTTTGGCAGTCTTTTTCGAAGTTCTCCGTTTTGTGTTTAGCGGGTATTTCTTGAATACAATCCTGGGATTGTTCAGGGAACGGATCCCGCTTGGGCAGGCGATGATGATCGTGCTGGGCTCTGCCAGTTTTGGCATGGTGGCCGGAGGATTGGTCGGATCAGCTGCTGCCAGTCTGCAATGGCTGCGGGAACGGAATATTAAAACCCAGGCTGCCAGCATGGCGGGTTTTTTGCCGATCATTTTCAATAATATCGCCGTGCTAATTATTTCCCTGGTCGGTGTGATCTATCTGTTCGGGTTGGATGCTCTGACCTCCACGCAATTAAATGCATTTATTGTTATTTTCATCTTGTTGGTCGGCGTACTATTTCTGTTCTATTTATTCCTGCGCGATAAACAAAAATCCAAGAGATTTTCCGTTAAATTTATGCAGAAGATATCGTCATTAACAAAAAAGAATTTTGAAGAACGTAAGATTGCACATCAAGTCGATGAGATCTTCATGGTGCGCGACAAATTTTTCAATAGGGGCTGGATCAAACCAGTCTTGGGAACTATCCTGTCCTATCTCTCCGACCTGCTGGCCTTATTTTCCCTGTTCCTGGCAGCAGGGCAGACCATCTCACCCCAGGTCTTGCTGATTGGATATGGATTGCCGCAATTATTGGGTAAGGCTACCTTTATCCTCCCGGGAGGGATTGGAGTGGTGGAATCGACCATGATTGCCTTGTTTGAACAATTGGGTATCGCTGATCATATCGCTGTGGTGGTGGTCATTGCTTTTCGTTTCTTGTCTTTCATTATTCCCACCATTCTGGGTTTTATTTTGGTATTTGTCTTGCAAAATCATTCTAAATATGAAAAGAGATCCGGAATATAAGAGAACCATTCCAGAGGATCTGTAACCGAGGAAAGATAGCTTGATGAGCCTGGAACATGGCGAGGCACTTAAATTGAATGGGAGGAAAAACAAGCGATCGTTTTATCGGACCTTTGAACTTTCTGTATGGGGGAGTTTATCTTTTAATATCGTAATTTTCTCCATCGAGAAATCAACCCCGTGTTTTCCCGTTCCTGATCCTTTGATGTTGATATGGAGTCCGGTTATTGCCCTCAGGACATGAGTTTGATGATCATCCCTGAATTAGGTTTCAGATCGGGGATGATCAGATTCCTTTCTCTGATCTCCAAGGTGGTCGTGGAGAGCAGATCGATGCCTTTGCTTGAGGCATCCTCCTGCAAAGGAAGTTGTATGGCTTGGGATGTCTGGCTGGAGTTTACAATTACCACGATCTTCTCTGCCTGATAGGTACGCATGAAGGCAAATTGTTCATGGTTCACCATCAACTGATGGTAATTGCCACGCTGCAGGGCGGGGGAGTTCAAGCGGATCTGGCTGAGCTGCGCAATATGATTGGCGAGATCTGCTCCTTGGTCTGGTTTGTGCAGCTGCTCGAGGGTGATCTGTGGACGTAAAGGGCTGTCATCTGAGGAGGTCCTCTGACCCCGTATTCCCCATTCACTGCCGTAATAAATGGATGGAATCCCCGGCATTGTGAACAACAGACAATATACCGGGTAAACATGTTGAGGATTGCTAAGATTGCTGGTGAGACGATTCACATCGTGATTATCCACGAAGGAATAGGGCATGAAATGCCGGTAAATCCCACTCTCGCCGAATTGCCTGTTCAGCGAATAAGCGATCTCGAAATAATTGTGATCGACATGACTGGAATATAACCCTTTATAACACTCGTAATTGGTCACAGAATCCAAGGCTGTGGCATCCACATATTGCGCGTAGTTATCATGGATAATTTCTCCCATCAGCCAGAAATCCAATGGGGCTCGTTTAACATGTGCATGTACTTTCTGTAAGAAGGGTATCCCCACACAATCGACGGCATCCAGACGCAGCCCATCGATCTTGAATTCATGGATCCAAAAATCAATCACCTCCAACAGATAATTACGCACCTCGGGATTTTGCAGGTTCAATTTGATCAGGTCAAAATTCCCATTCCAACCGGCATAAGAAAAGGTATCCTCAAACGGACTCTTGTGCTGGAAATTGATATCGACAAACCAATCGACGTAAGAGGAATGTACGCCAAATTTTTGGATGTCCTTAAAGGCGAAGAAATCCCGCCCGGTGTGGTTGAAAACGCCATCCAATACGACACGGATCCCATTTTGATGGAGAATATCGACCAACCTTGTCAGGTCGCTATTATTTCCTAGACGACGGTCGACTTGATAATAGTCGGCGGTGTCGTATCCATGCGCGGTGGATTCAAAAACGGGACCCAGATACAATGCGTTGACATGTAGTTTTTTGAGATGGGGTATCCATTGTTCGATCTGTGCCAGGCGTGGGATCGCTTTGGTCGAAAAGTCATTGCGTTTAGGTGCTCCCAAACAGCCCAGTGGGTAAATATGATAGAAAATGGATGTTTCACTCCAATGTGCCATGCTTTACTCCTAATATACGTACTGGTAGGTATATTCCCCGGAAAAAAATATCAAGAGAAAATTCCGTGCATGAATTGATGGACGGTGTTGCCGAGCACGGTTTCATCCAGCTCGAGGAAGTTATTGAACGATAGTCCGATGTAAGTGTTGATCAAACCGAGGAAAGAAGCGGCGTAACGCTGGTGTCTTCCGCGCATGTTCCCATGGTCTTCTGCCGCATCCAAAAACAAATTTTCAAAAATGGTTTGCTGTCGTTGCCCATAAGGTTTAATGGATCGAAAAGCGGCGCTTTCAGGAGGGGCAAACCAACAGGCTAATTGGAAACGATAAAAAATTGAATGTTGTTTGGCAAAGTCAAAATACCAGTGGGTTGCATTTTCCAGTGTCGTTTTTACGTCACCGTTGTAGCGCGCAACTTGATCCATATTTTCGAAGAGCATTGAAAAGTTGCTGGAGAAGATGCTCTCCAATAATCCCTCTTTGCTCCCGAAATAATGATACAGGGTTGGTTTGGTGATCTCTGCAGCATCAACGATCTCCTGGATCCCGACGGCATCATATCCTCGCTCGGCGAAATATTGCAATCCGATTTGCAGTAATTTTTCCTGGTTTTCCACAATAACGATAGTATACCATTCGGTATACTGGTTGTCAAGAGGCAACCGGATGGGCACAAAAAAAGGCAAAAAAGTAGGTATAATGAAAACAGTTAAAACAACATATGGGGATTCATCGCTTCTGCAAAACCCAATCCGCATGAGCGTATAAAATAATCCAGGAGGATGGTATGGCAACTGTAAAATTTTATTCCTTAAAGGCAAAAAAGCATGTGATGATTGACAGCAGCAAAGTTCAGATCGTAACGCTGAAAAATGGACGCAAAGCTGCCGAAGCAGTGGATCCGGAGACGGGGAGCAAACTTTTCAAATTTCTTTCCGCTGCTGAACTGAAGGAATTGGAAGGGTAGCTACACCAAGTTCTAAATCCAGCTTATTCTTTCGAAATAAATCTAAAAAAATCCGCATATACGAACGCGGATTTTTTTAGTTGGAGGAATGTGTTTTCATACAATCAGAAAAATGGCTGCGTGATCCAATTTTTGTTAATGTATTGTTCATGATTTCTTAATATATGACACGGAATCGAATTGTTCATGATATATTATTCCCAATTCTTGTGGAAAAACTATGAAATCATTTTATTTGCATCATAAGACTTTCTGTAGAATAGCTGTTATTGCACTTTTTCTTGTTATTCTCAGCAGTGGCATTGTCTATAGTTACCGCCTCCGTCGCGAATTGCTGCAGACTCGCGCGGATTACAAACAGATCTACGAAGGGCTGCGGGATGACATTTCGGTTTTGGAAGAGGAACTCATCGCCCAGGGGTCTTATGTAACCGATCGGATGACCGGTGATTATGCGTTTGTGGTGGATCCTTCCATTGTTCAATTGAATTCGGTTGCGCTAACAGCAGTTGATATGAACTCACCTGTTACCATCCTGGCGGGTGGGCATTTGTATGGCAATCCCTACAATGAGGGTACCCCTCTGATTTCCAGCACGATTCAAAATAATATCGATATCATTAATTCTTCCCAAGCCGATCTTTTCTTTTCCCTGGGAGACATGACTTATCTGCCATCCATGGAAAGTGTGCAAGGTCTGCGAGACATTTTTCTTGATCGGGTTACGGTTCCACTCTTCAATGCGGTCGGGAATCACGATCTGAAGAATGGGCGTACTTTTTATCAGAGTAATTTTGAGCAGACCTATTACTCGTTTGAATATGGTTCTCTGCAGATCATTGTTTTGGATACGGTCATTTCCCATTGTTATATTGAAGGACATCAGCTTGACATGTTGAATTCCGTCCTTGAAGATGCCTTGCAAAACAACCATATCCGGAATATTTTTATATTTGTGCACAAGTTGATCTTTTTAGAAGATGAAGATCTGCAGGGCAGGGCGAATGGACTGTGTGAGTATGGCTCTAATTTCTCACAACTACGGGACGATATTCTCATCCCTTCCTCTTTGGAGAAACCCATCTATATTTTTGCCGGAGATGTGGGCGCGTTTGGTGGAAACCTCTCTCCTTTCTATCATCAGTACCCCGATTCAAATCTCTCTACCATTGCGGTAGGAATTGGGGATGGAGCTGATGATGCACTTTTAAAGATCATGGTGGAGGGGGACGAGGTGAAGTTTGAACTTATCCCGCTGGCTGGCGGTCATTTCGATGAGCTGACGGTTTATACTCCTGCTTATTGGCTGTTGCAACCGCATTAGGGTATGAACATACAATAATGCGAATAAGAAAGGTTTTGTAGTAGTTATTTGAATCATATGGTGAACTATGCGCTTTGAACAAAAAAAACAGGAAAAACCAAATCTAAAAACATCCATGCGAAAGTTTTTCGGGAATCCCTGGGTCACCGGATCTGGCATTCTTTTGATCATTGGATTGAGTTTTTTAGGAGGCGCTTATGCTCACAAACGGGGCTATACTGCAAAACTACGAACCTGGTTAGGAATAGCGCAAAGAGGGGTCTCAACCGTTTCTGAGGTAATTGAAAATGATGTGGCATTTTACACCGACAACGGATTGCAAAATGTATATATCGATCTTCCCTTTGAAAGCCAGGAAGCGCTACGGGTCAAACGAGAGGAAGCATTGCAGATCGGTATATTGAATGTCGACGATGAAGATTTCGTCCCGGCTTCCATCCAATTGGAAGCAGGGCAAAAAATGGATGTGGAGGTCCGCCTCAAAGGAGACTGGAGTGATCATTATGCGGGTGACAAATGGTCTCTGCGCATCGAAATGAAGAATGACGATCAGGCTTTTATGGGCATGCAACGTTTTTCGATTCAAGCTCCCGAAACGCGTGAATTCTTGAACGAGTGGGGATATCACCAAAATCTGCTGCAGGAAGGCGTTCTCACTACCCGTTACAGTTTTGTCAATATCATCATCAATGGTGAATATAAGGGTATCTATGCGGTTGAAGAGAGCTTTACCGAAAACTTGCTCGAAGCGCAGGGGCGCCGGGAAGGCATCATTCTGAAATTCGATGAGGATACCATGTGGGATAACTGGGCTTCCTTCCGTAGTGTGGGTGGCGAGTCATTGATGCTGAATGCCCAAGATGCCGGACTGTTTCTGGTGATGAATGATGATAGTGATGATAGTGCCGGTATCACCATTTTTCGCAGTAGTCGGGTGGAAGCCAATGCGGTGCTGGAAGCGGAAGCCGAAACCGCAGTCAGCAGGCTGCGCGCTTTTCAAAAAGGAGAATTAAAAGCCTCCGAGGTGTTTGATGTCGGAAAACTGGGTAAATTCTTTGCCATCACCGATCTGTGGGCTGCCGAACATGGAACCGCCTGGCATAATATCCGCTTTTACTACAACCCGGTCACGACCTTGTTGGAACCGATCGCTTATGATGCAAATCCGCTCACTTATTTCCAAGTGGATGTGGCAACTTTCCCCTATTCCATCCCCTCCATGTTTGATGATGCCGGGGTGCAGGAAGCATACTTGCACGAGGTGGAGTTGCTTACCGACCCACAATATCTGGCGGATCTGAGAGAAAATCTGGAACCCCAATTCCTGGTTTTCCAGAATGCGCTCTCGAAGGAATATGATTCCGGTTTGGATGCACCCTGGGATCGATTGGAAACCCGCCGCACCATGCTGGAGATCAATTTGATCCCTGAAAATGCGGTACGGGGCGGATTTGAAAAAGTGTGGGTGGATGGGAAGAAATACTTACAGGTGGATCTGGTGAATCAGATGATTTTGCCGGTGCAGGCGCGTGATCTCATTGTGGATGGAAACACCATCCCTTTTTCGAACGATTGGTTCGTGCAGACCAGCAGCCTGGTTTCCCTGGAAGCGGGCTATGACTTACCTACCATGCGACCGGGACATGAAGTGATCTATGAGCCCTTCCGTTTCCTGGTTCCCTATGAATGGCAGGATCAGGTTGCCGGCGAACAGATTGACGAATCCACCATCCAGGTTGAGGTAAATCTACTGGGGGGAATTCAAACAGCATCGGTGCAGTTGGTAGAGAAAAACATTCAGCAAAGCGTTGAGGAAAATCCACGCCCTATACAACCGACTATGGATGATTTCCTTGCAGGTCACCCCTATATTTCTAGAATTGATGAAAAAACGATCATTGTGCAGCCTGGCGAATGGGATGTGCAGGGCGACTTGATCATTCCACAAGATGTCCGTTTGGTCATTCCCGAGGGGACGACCCTTAAATTTGAGGAACGGGCGATCCTGTTCACGACCGAGCCGATTTCCATTTATGGGAGCGAAGATCATCCTGCTATTTTGACGTCGAAAACGGCAAACTGGGGTGGGATCATCGTTCTATCTGCCCAGGAACGTTCCCTCTGGCGCCATGCTATTGTTGAAAATTTGACCAGCATCGAACGCGATGGGTGGGTATTGACCGGTGGCATCACTTTCTTTGAAAGTCCGGTCACCCTGCAAAATGTTCAGATCCGGAACACCACCTCGGAAGATGCCATTAACATCATTCAAAGTGATTTTCAATTCATCCAGAGTGAATTTTCCAATACGGCTTCCGATGCCTTCGATGGTGATTTTACAGAGGGAAGGATATCGCAATGCAGTTTCCACGATATTCAAGGAGACGGCGTGGATGTGAGTGGTTCCGATATATCGGTAGGGAATTCCACTTTTTTGAACATCACCGATAAAGCAGTGTCTGCTGGAGAAGATAGCACGGTGGTTGTTTCTAGCACCGTGATCAAATCGGTCGGGATCGGCATTGCCAGCAAAGATCTTTCTAATGTGACCGTCACCGATTCCCAGATCAGTTTGGCTCGGGTAGCCGGTTTGTCGGCGTACACCAAAAAAGCGGTCTTTGGTCCGGCGCAGATCAGCGCTACCAACGTTTCGATCTTGGAGGCAGAATACACCACGCTGGTTCAAAGCGGCAGTACCGTGCTGGTGGATGGCGTAGAAATGCCAACCGTTGATCTTGATATTGATAGCCTGTACGAACAGGGCATATTAGGAAATTAGACCTCATAAAATCAAGGAGATTTTTATATGGATACTACAACAGTTGCACCCTTATCATTAGAAACATTGCTGCTCAATCTTGGTTTATGTATTGTTATTTCTTCTTTGTTAGCTGTTTATTATCGAAAATTTGGTTCTTCTCTTTCAAACCGGGCGAAATTTTCACCTATTCTACCTTTGCTTTCCTTGATAACTTTGCTGGTGATTTCGATCGTGAAATCATCTTTGGCGCTTTCATTGGGGTTGGTTGGTGCTCTTTCGATCGTGCGTTTTCGTACTGCTATTAAAGACCCTGAAGAACTGATTTTTCTGTTTTTCGCTATTGGGATCGGGTTGGGGTTTGGGGCTGACCAACGCATTGCCACTCTGGTAGCCTTTGGAGTGATTATGGTGTATTTGCTGGTTCGTTATCTGATCGTCAAGGATAAAGCGAATGGCAGCAGTAATCTGTTCCTGAATTTGGAGGGTAGTTTTAAAGAAAATGGCGGGCAGGAATTCACCGAGATCAATCAAACCATCCTGGCTGTTACGAAGAATGCCGATCTGCGACGCCTTGATACTGCAGAGGACCATATCCAGATCACTTATTATGTTCACCTGGAAAATGGCGAGATGCTGGCGCAATTGATGGACACTCTGCGTAGTAAATATCCCAACCTTTCGGTCAGTATGGTTGAACAGAACAATTTGCTGGGAGGGTGAGTGAAACCATTGGCACCGGTCGAGCGCGATTCGCAAACGGAGGAATTGCGTTATGAAATTAAAGCACCGTTGTCGGGCTTGCAACTTCCTCAATTGCATGCCTCGATTATCTCGCATCCACGTGCTTTTCGGTGCGCTTATCCCTCGCGTTGGGTTAATAACATCTATTTCGATACCTGGGAATTTGACAGTTTGAATGATCATCTGGAAGGGATCGATGTTCACCAAAAATTTCGGTTACGCTGGTATGGACCCTCACTAAACGAAATCCCACGAGCTTATTTGGAGTTAAAACATAAAAAGAATCGCTTGGGGACAAAAAAAGTGCAGGAATTAAACGGTACCCTGGATCTGGGGAAGATATCCTGGATGGAGGTCATGCAATATCTGAGATCTTCGGCTAATGATTTCTTTCTTCCATTTTTGATTTCGGTCCGTCCGGTTTTGATCAGTCGTTTTTTCAGGGAATACTATGTGACAGCCGATGGAGAGACTCGCTTGACGCTGGACTATAAACTGAAGAGTTTCGACCAGCGTTTTTCAAGTGCTCCCAATATTCGCTACTGCGTTCCATTAATCAATGAAGTTATCGTCGAATTAAAGAGCAGCGTTGAAAGCAGTACAGCCCTTGCCCGCTTGATGGCAGATTTCCCGTTTCGTTTTGAAAAATATTCGAAATATGTTACTTCATTACAAAGCATGCTGGATTGAGCAGACGGGTCTAACCGGGATTGTCGTCTATTCGGCTGGCATGGACCAATGGGTGGCATGAAATTTCCAACCCGTTTCACGGTTGACCAGTACAGCAATACGAGCATTGCCCAACCATCCCCAATTTTTTCATGTGATCGCGTAGTCTGCCCAATCCATAGAAAGTGCCATTCATGATCGCTTGAACGGCATCCACATTATCTTCTTTCAATAGGACTTCCATTTGATCAAGATATTGGGGCATGGTTTTTTCGAATGGTTCACTTACTGATGAACATTTGCGATAATTTCCTTGATTTCCGGTCGTTGCTGATTTTGAATAGCATATCAGTTAATGGATTGTTAATGGAAATACGTTATGCTTTCTTTTAGAATCTTTCTAAGAATGAAATAAAATGGATCTCGAAAATTAAACGGATTGACAATGAAAAAATATTTGTACTTGATGATAATCTTTATGATTGGTTTGGTGAGCTGCTCCCCTGCTTATTCTTCGGCTGCCTTGATGGTTGATCCAGAAACTGTCTCGACAGCAGTGAGTACTCAAGCTACCCCCACCACCCCTTCACTGTCAGAACCCTATTCTATTGCTGCCTTACAAGATCGCACTTACGGTGATGGTGAGTTGACCATTGAATATTTATGGGAACGGAAAGAAGAATTCTCCCGTTACTATATCACATATACCAGCGATGGATTAACGATCCACGGTTTTGTGGATGTTCCCCATGGAGATGGGCCATTCCCGGTGGTGATTGCACTGCATGGTTATATCCCTGCCAGTGAATATGAAACACTTGATTATTCGACGCGTTATGCTGATTCCATCGCTCGGAAAGGATATATCGTTTTACATCCCAATATGCGTAATTTTCCTCCTTCCGATAGCCCTGGTCGAGGGCGCGATTCATTGGCCGGTTATACCATCGATGTGATGAATTTGATCGCCCTGGTCGATGAAATGGCAGGACAGGATGTCATTTTCGTGAACGCTGATATGCAGCGATTGGGTATCTGGGGGCACAGCCTTGGGGGTGGCGTTGCGCTACGGGTGGCAACGCTGGAAGATCGCATCAAAGCCATTGTGTTATATGGTGCTGTCAGTCAGCGTTATAACTCTGATCCGCTGGGTTTACCGATCTATGACTTGCGCAGTATTGACGCTCCCTTCAGCATTCATCATGGGTTGGATGACGATACTGTTTCACCGGCGTGGTCTGAAACCCTCTGTAATACCCTTGAAGAGTTGGGAAAAGAGCATGAATGTTATTTCTACGAAGGGCAGCCACATACCTTTTATCGATTAGGCTCAGGCGATGCACTTTTTATCCAGCGTACGGTCGATTTTTTCAACACCTATCTGGAAAATTGACCGGTTCTCCTATAGTTGAAATAAAAGTACTCCTCCGTCAGGAGTACTTTTATTATTCCGGTTTATGAATCCCCTATCCCTTATTTGTATAATAAGATTGATTTAAATCTGGAGATGATCATGGATTTTTTGAAAAATGAAATTCTGGGGAACTCATTGCTCAATTGGGGGAAAGCTGGCTTGATTTTGTTGATCTTTGTGGTTGGTGTGAAAATTTTGATCCACATTGTTGCCGGTAAATTGAAAAAGATCTCAGGGAAAACCAGGAACCTATGGGATGATGTACTGCTCAATATTTTCGAACAGACCAAGCAAATCACAGTGTGGCTGCTGGGTTTATATCTGGCGCTCAAAGTCCTTGCAGTTCCTGTAGAGGTAAATAGTTTCATAGACAAGGGGCTGATCATTGTACTGGCTGTACAAAGTGGTTTCTGGCTGGGGGGTGTGATCAATTATTATGTGGAAAGACGTGGGGAGCAGAATACCGGCGATAAAAAAGAAAAGACAACCATCCATGCTTTTGGGTTGTTCGGAAAGATTCTCGTTTGGATGATTCTCGCCCTGGTGGTGGTTCAGAATGTAACCGGCATGAAACTGGACGCGTTGATCACCAGCCTGGGGATCGGCGGTATTGCGATCGGCCTGGCAGTACAAAATATATTAAAGGATATTTTTGCATCCCTTTCTATTTTTCTGGATAAACCATTTCTGGTGGGCGATTATATCGTTCTGGATGACATCGGGGGAACGGTACAGAACATTGGTATCAAAAGCACGAGAATCAAGACTCTCTTAGGCGAAGAAGTGATCTTCTCCAACTCCGATCTGCTGGAAGGACGTGTACATAATTATCGCAAACTTGAACGCCGGCGGGAAATAATGAATATCGGAGTTTCCACTGCCACCTCTTACCAGACCCTGACAGAGCTCCCGGCACTTTTCAAGGAGATCATTTCAAGTCAGCCATCCGTCACGTTTGGTAGAGCGCACCTTTCTGCTTTTGGGGATTTTACTTATAACTATGAAATCGAGTATTATATTGAAAGTGCCGATTATGCTTTTTATATGGATACCAAGCAAACCATTCATCTTGAGGTCATCCGGCGGTTCAATGAAAAACACATTGTGATGCCGTATCCTACTCAGGCGATCGTCATGGACCAATGATCAATTCGTATATCTGAATCAGGCATATTATTTTGACCCACATCAAGAAATAATTTCCTGAGTTATGAAAAAATATTACTTCCATCATTGAATGGTTGTTTATCCTGACCAAATATGCTAGCATAACTAATCGAGCATTTTTCTGTTTATTTTTATTAAAAAGGGAGTGTCCTGCAATGATTTCTATTATTACAGATTCGGATTCAAGTATTCCAGTTGAAATGGCGAAGAAATATGGGATCGGGTTGGTGCCGATCTCCATTCAATTTGGAGAAGATATCTATGATGCCTGTACTGAAATTGATGATAAACAGGTCTTTGCACGTATCGATAAAGAGGATCGGCTTCCCACCACTGCTGCTCCATCTCCCGGGAAATTCAGCAAAGCATTTCAAGATGCGATTGAAAAAGATAAAGCAGATACGATTGTGTGTTTTTGTGTGAGCGGTGAGGTAAGTGCCACTTACAGCGCAGCGAAATTAGCCGCTGAAGAATTTTCTTCCAAGGTACAGATCGAGGTGATCGATACGCGCAGTTTGACTATGGCGCAGGGTTATATGGTGCTGGCGGCTGCCGAAGCTGCCAAACGCAACGAAAATATCGAACAGGTTCTGGCGGCAGCAACCGCGACCGGGAAACGTGCCCATGTTTATGGTGCTCTGAATACCCTGAAATACCTTTCCATGAGTGGGCGGGTGAGTCATCTGGCAGCGGGTATGGCAGGTATGTTGAATATCAAACCCATCCTATCGGTTCAGAACGGAAAACTAGACCTGTTGGAAAAAATTCGCACACGCAAAAAATCATGGTCGCGGGTCATCGAACTGGCGCAGCAGGATGTGGGGGATAAAAAGGTTGAGAATATGTGTATCTTGCATGTCACTGCTGAAGAAGAAGCGGTTGAATTTGAAGAAATGCTGCGCAAATCCATTGATTGCCCTGCCGTTATGCCACTGGTTTCTCTAAATCCAGGGCTTTCCATCCACACCGGAGCGGGATTGGTGGGGGTTTCTTTTGTGGTTGCGGATTAAAAAATAGCGCTGTAAGCCAAAGAACTACATCTG
This sequence comes from Chloroflexota bacterium, assembly GCA_012797815.1. GTDB lineage: Bacteria > Chloroflexota > Anaerolineae > Anaerolineales > Anaerolineaceae > UBA4781. The sequence goes on from JAAZOK010000171.1 coordinate 43,308, forward strand.
AGCTGAAAATGTTGTTAATGATATTGTGGATACCCGCAGGTGCTGGGCATCCACAATATCATGTGCCAATGGCGGGATGAAGGAAGCTCATTTTGGCTGATCGCTTTGGAACAATGATGTTCCATTAATTCTCATCTTCTTTTTCGATCACGATCGTCCCTCGTGTTAGCAGAGAAGCAATGGCGCCAATCGCTGCTAGTTGTGGGGCAAGGATGGTCCCAACCACCCCAACGGTAAGCGGAATATCGATCAGGGCTTTGCCCTCCTCATTCTTGATGATCACCCGTCGGATGTTGCCTTCTTTCACCAGTTCCTTGATCTTGGCAAGGATCTCATCCCCATTTACACGAAATTCTTCAGTCATGTTTACTCCCGGCTAGATTTATTTTCATTAATTAATACGGTTAAAAGCCTTTTTCGATTCTAAATAAACTCCCGGTGATTTTAGTGTAATTATGTATATGGCTATCTATGCTCTTCCTTTCAAGGGGATCTTGACAACATACTCACTTGTATTTATGATTACAAAAAGCAAAAATAGGAAAGAATCGAAAATGTATATCGGCAAGTAACATCCTGGAAATTCCGCCTATCCCTGAAAGGGCAGGGCGGTGCCCGGTTTTTGAGCGGGTGATGGGGCATTTCACGACCAAAACAGGAGATAGTCATGCTTGCCGTTTCTCATTTAACCAAGACTTTTAATTTAAAGACCCTTTTTGAAGATATTACCTTTTCTATCAATCCCGAGGAACGGGTGGGATTGATCGGTCCCAACGGGTGCGGTAAGACCACGTTATTGCGTATTCTGGTAGGGCAGGAACAGCCCGATGTGGGGCAGGTTACTCACCCTGCGACGTTGCGCATTGGTTATTTACCGCAACAGTTCGCCATACCCGCCACTTCCACACTGGGGGATATCTTGCAAGAAGCTGCCGGAAATATGGATGCGCTGGCAGCAGATTTGGTGAAGATCACCCGGGCTCTGGCAGATCAGCCAGCTGATCAAAATTTGCAAACACAATATGATCAAATTTTACGGCGTATGGAAATGGCTGAACCCCAGCGGGTGGAAAGTATGGCGGCGGGTCTGGGGTTGGATGGGATACCACGGGATCTGCAGGTGGGAAAGTTGAGTGGTGGTCAGCAAACCCGCTTATCTTTGCTGTTAGTGTTGTTACAGGAACCACAGATCTTACTGTTGGATGAACCCACCAATCATCTGGATATCGCTATGCTCGAGTGGCTGGAGAGCTGGTTACAGCAGACTTCCTGTGGAGCTCTGATCGTATCGCATGATCGTACATTTCTGGATCGAACCGTTACACGCATCCTGGAAATTGACCCGCTTCCGCACCAAATGCGTTCCTACGTTGGAAATTACACAAGCTATCTTGAGCAGCGTCGCAGCGAGATCGAAGCCCAGTGGACTGCCTATAATGATCAGGAGGCAGAAGTACGCCGTATGAAAGCGGATATTGCACGGGTGAAAGCTCAGGCAGCTTACACTGAGCGCCAGGCTAGTTCCATTCGTATCGGTGGACCGGATATGAAGCTCAAAGGTTTCAAATCTTACCAACAGGGTATTGCCAAGAAAGTGGCAAGAAAAGCCAAAGCGCGTGAAAAGCGCCTTGAACGCTATAAAGATTCGGATGAAAGAGTGGAAAAACCGCGTTCACAGCGTATGATCCGCGTTGAATTCGATCAAGCTCCACACCTGGGACGTTCGGTCATTCAGATGGAACGGCTTGGTGTGGGATTCGCCGGGTATCCTGCTTTGATCGAAGAGATAAACCTGCAAGTACGGGCATCCCAACGCATCGCTTTCACCGGTCCCAATGGCAGTGGCAAGACCACCCTGCTGCGCACACTGGCCGGACAGATCCCTCCATTGGCAGGCAAAATTAAACTGGGCAGCAGCGTTAAATTAGGAGTGATGTCGCAAGATATACGCTTGCTGGATGAAACACAAAGTGCTCTCGATCACGTTTATCGGTTTTTCCCCAACCAGACTGAAGCGCGTCGATTTCTGGGATATTACCTGTTGAGTGGTGATGAGGTATTGAAACCTGTGGGTCAATTAAGCCTGGGGCAGCGCGCGCGGTTACAGTTGGCGCTGCTGGTAGTGGATGGCTGTAATGTGTTATTGCTGGATGAACCACTCAACCACCTGGATATTTCCAGTCGCACCCAATTTGAACAGGCATTGCAATCCTTTAAAGGTGCTATTTTGATGGTAGTCCATGATCGTTACTTTATTCAACGCTTTGCGCAGGAAGTGTGGCAGGTGAAAGGAAAGAAGATTATTCAAGGCGGAAATGCTTTATCTGATAAAAAATAATGCTGTTGGTTTTGTTTGCAATATGGTGCTTAATCGATCTTTTTATTAAGCAAACCAAGAAGGTCCAAATTTACCGCATTTGTTTTGCTGGATGAAATCGGGAAAACGATGCCCTCGTCTGGCACCTTTTTTGGAGTCGAAAAAGCAGGCAGCTGGTATTTAAATCCGGGATGATCTTCTGGATTGGCTAAAATCAGATACCGTTGTTTCTCCGGCGTGGTAAAGACGGAATATCCTGCACCGCTGATCGTTTCTAAAAGAGCAGTGAATTGTTTTTCGGAAATGGAAGATCGTACCTCTGCCAATTTCTTGATATCCCGAGAGAATTCAGGAAAACCCGCGTAGATCTTTGATTTTGTCATTGTTTTCATCCGTGAAGCTTTTAGTAATTCGAATAAAACTTTCTGGATTGGTGATTCTTTATGAATCAAAGATTCCTTGTGAGAGAGTGCAACTGTGAGACGGTGGTCGCATGATAAAGGAATGGCATCGAAAGAAAACGTGGAATTTTTTACGTTGTATGTTCCTGTTGTTTCGATTTCTTCCTGATCGATACATACGTTGTAACTAGAGGGTGCGGTAATTCCGCGCACCTTGATACGGTACGACCTTGTATCGGGAATAAGGTTGCTGTTTCCTGAAACCGGATCGATAGTGATGGTCAAATGATCGTTTGTATAGTGTGAATGAATCCTGGTGAGCGCGAATTTTCCATTTTGATAATCTGTGGTCACGCCATCATCCTCATATAGTTCGAAGGAGCCATCTGCTCCTGGAAAAACCAGCAGTTCAATTTCTTGCGGATTCGCTATTCCTCCCCATCTTCGGCGTTCTTGTAATGGAACAATAGCACCGGCTTTAGCATATAAGGGAATATCTTCCAGGGCGGTGTAACAGATATGCCATTCCGGACCACAGTAATGTGTCCCATCCCAAAAGTTGAACCATTCACCGGGAGGAAACCAGATCGTACTCCTGCTCATGCCCACTTGGGCATCGGCTGGTACGGTGATGGGTATTGCCATCAATTCACTGCCAAACATGTATTGATGCCCGGCTATGTATGCCGCTTCCTGCTGCGGATGCTCGTAATATAAAGGTGTGCAGATGGGCAGCGCCTGGCTGTTATAACGCCTTGCCATGCTGTAGAGATAGGGAATAAAAGCATGCCGCAGCTGCAAGATTGCAGTTGCTAAACGCAGGGTTTCTGCATCAAAAGCCCAGGGTTGGTGGTCGATGAAGATATTTTTTCCGCTGTGAATTCGCAGAATGGGACTCAATAACCCGAATTGTAGCCAGCGGATGTACAGTTCGGAGTCTTCCATGCCGCGCATATGTCCGCCGATATCATGGCTCCACCAGCCGTAAGCAGTGTTGGCAGCGCTGGCTGTAAAATATGGTTGGAATGCCAGAGAATCCCAGCTGATGACGGTATCTCCTGAAAAGCCGATCGGATAACGGTGATTTCCATAACCACCCCAGCGTGAAAAAATGACGGGGCGTTTTTTGTTTCTGTTGCCCAGATCGAAGAAATGCAGATGATTCAGCCACCATAAGGGGTCCAAATTGCGGATTCCGGTGTTTTCCCCCTGCTGCCAGTCCAGCCACCAGAAATCGACTCCCTGATCTTCAAGCGGATGGAGCAAAAGATCAAAATAGGCTGTCATGAAATTGGAGTCAGCCGCGTCGAATGGGATCACTTCTGCTGTGGAAGGGTCAATTGCCAGCCTTTCAGCCATAGTCTGGTATGGTGCTTCATGAGGATATATCCCTGCAGCAGGGTGAAGATTCAGGGTAACTGCCAGTCCCTGTTCGTGCAGCCATTGAAGCATGGCCGGTGGGTTGGGAAAAAGCTCGCGGTTCCAGCTAAAACCTGTCCAGCCACTGCTACCATTGCCTGTTTCGGTGATGTGCCAGTCCATATCCAGTACAAAAACTGAAAGAGGTATGTGTAAAGCACGAAATTTATCTACCAGGGCTCGAACATCTTGTTGTGAGTATTCCCAGAAACGAGACCACCAATTGCCCAGCATAAAACGCGGGACCAGCGGCACATTGCCTGCAATGCGCAGATAATCGAGCAGAGCGCGTTTGTAATCTGAGCCATAAGCCAGAAAATAGATATCTTGATAAGATTCTCCCATGTCCCTTGGAGTGATCCAACCAGCTTTATTAAAAGCTAGACTGTTACTGTCATCTATCAACGACCAACCACGGCGTGAAAGGATCCCACGCTGCAGGTGAATGGGTCCATTGGTTTCATCTAGAGTTCGGGTGGTTCCCGGAAGCAATCCATCGTTTGTATCCCCGTAGTGATAGGTAGTATGGTTTTCTTTAACCAGGATTTGCAGGTTTGTGTCATTTAGCCCTTTGGGGGAATAGTGATACTCAAGGCTGAGTTTGGTTGTGTTTAGAGAGAGATGATGAGAACTGTATTTAGCTTGTGTAGACGGAACGGGTTGATTACGGTACCAAAACACCTGGGTAGGGCGGTCATCGAAATTCCCGTCTGGATGATATTCAATGCGCAGCATCCCTTCTGTCAGGACAGTGAAGCGAGTATTGGAGAAGGTGAAAATGGAATGGGGATTAGCAATTGCCTGATCGTAAACTTGCGTATCAAAGTGGGATTTCATGTTAACTATCCAGGACTCAGAGTTTTTACTGGTGATTTTATGGTGTCATTTTCATTGGTGATTCACAGGTGATTCACAACTGCTTGACATTTTTTTATTTGAAGATATAATGTTACTTAATTCACTAAATAAACTAACATTCTTATTCTATCATGAATTCAGTCCAACGTGCAAACCGCGATCTTATGCGAGGGATCAATCGCTCCCTGATCTTGAATATTATCAAGACTCACGAACCCATTTCAAGGGCTGATATTGCCCATTTAACTGGATTGAGCCCGGCTACAGTCACCTCCATTACCGGATTGCTGATCGAAGAGGATCTGATTTTTGAGAAAGCAACAGGTGATTCTAGCGGAGGGAGACCACCCATACTGCTGGCGTTGAATCCCCAGGGGGGATTTGTGATCGGGATCAAATTAATGGAAACGAGTGCCGTGGCAGCTTTAACGGATCTGTATGCGACGGTAATTGAAAAAACCACAGTTGAACTGCCGAACAAGGAACTGGATTCTGTGATCGAGCGACTTGTTTTTCTTGTTGAAAATCTCATGCGCAATAACAAGATTCCCAGGAAAAAATTATTTGGAGTGGGCATTGGTCTGGCGGGTGTGATCGATTCGGTGAATGGAGTATTGCGAAAGAGTCCTTTTTTTGGATGGAAAGATGTTCCGCTGGGCGATCTTTTATTGAAAAATCTGAAAGTACCGATTTTCCTGGATAACGATGTCAACACACTGACATTGGGCGAAAAATGGCTGGATAGTAAGGTGCATGCCGAAAACTATATCGTTGTCACAGTTGGTCGTGGTATTGGTATGGGCATTGTGATCAATGGACAGATTTATCGCGGTAAGGGAGGCGGTGCAGGGGAATTTGGACACTTTGTCATTGACCCTGAAGGACCTCTCTGCAATTGTGGGAAACATGGCTGCCTCGAAAGTTATTTAGGAGATCAGGCTCTTCTGGAACGTGCCAGAAGCGAAGTGAATCCTGCTATAAACAGTATGGATGACCTGATCCAATTTGCAAATAATGAAGATAAATCTGCGTTAAGAATATTCCACTGGGCTGGCAGGCTTTTGGGGAGGGAAGTTGCCAACCTGATTAATTTATTTAATCCTGAATTGATCATTGTTAGCGGTGAGGGAGTGCACATGGGGGAACCTTTCTTTTCTGCCATGCAGAAAGCGATAAAAGAAAATGCAGTACCGGAGCTGAAAACCGATACTGAGATACGTATAAAAAAATGGGGTGACGATGTTTGGGCACGTGGTGCTGCCAGTCTCGTTATCAGTGAATTGTTCAAATCCCCAATTCAGAAGGAGGTATAACGAAGAAAATTTTTTTGCCAGAGATAATTTACTCACTGTATAAAGTATTCGAGAATTGCTCAATAGATTAAAGGAGTGAAAGATGAAAAACAGATTATTTTATGTGGCAATATTTCTGCTGCTCGCTCTGGGAGTGGTTTTTTCAGCATGTGCAACTACGGTCGAAAATACTGAAGTGGCAGAACCATCTGCAGAAACTACATCTAGTGAGCCAGTAACTATTCGCTATTGGCACACCATGAGTGATACGGAAACTGCTAAATTTGAAGAGGTCATTGCGGCGTTTGAGGAAGCCAACCCTGGAATTAAAGTGGAAGCCACCCGCTATGCTGCCGATGATTTCAAGACAGCATTGACAACCGCAATCGCCGGTGGTGATGCTCCCGATACGGCACGACTTGATATTGCATGGGTACCGCAATTTGCTGATGAGGGGGCATTAATGCAGCTTGATGGTGTATTACCAGACTTTGACACTATTGCGTCAGGTGTTTTCCCTGGGCCCTTATCTACTAACAAGTGGGAAGGTCATTATTATGGGTTGCCTCTGAACACCAATACCCAGGTGCTTGTCTACAGTAAGGATGCTTTTGCGGCTGCTGGAATCGAATCTGCTCCGACCACAATAGATGAGTTTGTCGAAGATGCCTGCTTATTAACCGATGCAGCTACCGAGACCTATGGTTTCGCAGAAGGCGGTACATATTTCTGGGCTCCGGCTCCGCTTTTCTATGCCATGGGTGGCAAAGTTACGGATGATGAAATTACCACGGCAACTGGCTACATCAACGGACCTGAAAGCGTTGCGGCATTCACCATGCTCAAGGACCTGTATGACAGAGGCTGCCTGTCGCCGAACCTGTTAGGTGGTGGCATTGCGACCGATGCCGGTTCCGGTTCTGGTAAATATGCCATGATCATCGATGGTCCCTGGATGGTCGATATCTATAAAAGTAACTATCCTGATTTCAACTATGACTTCGCTTTAATTCCTGCCGGTGAAAGTGGAACAAGTTCTGTGGTCGGCGGTGAAGATATCGTAATTTTAGATGGATCTGAGAACAAAGAAGCTGCTTTGAAGTGGGTTGCTTACCTGATGAGCCCTGAGGCTCAGAAAACGATGGCACAGGCGGGCGTTATCCCAACTTTGTCCAGCCTTATTGGCGATCCTGACTTACCGGCGTATTTCAGTGTCTTCATGGAACAATTGGAAACTGCCCAGGCTCGTGTTCCTAGCCCCAGTTGGAGCGGGATGGATACGGCTATTGGCAATGCATACCAGCGCATTCTCAATGGTGACCAGACGGTTCAAGAATCTCTTGACCAGGCGGCTGCCGAGATCAATGCTCTTCTTGCAGAATAGTTAAAATAGTTTTGTGGAGTAATAGCGATCGGTGGTGAGTTTAGACTTTCCGCCGGTCGCTCTCAAAAAAGATCCTTTGAATAAAACTGAAATAGCAGTGAATAAATATGTTCAACCTGAGAGTAAAAAAATGATGAAAACTAATAAATCTCACAATCGAAAACTTCCGGCAATCATTTTTTTACTTCCCGGTTTTGTACTGTTCTTTGTGTTTTTTCTTGGACCGTTGCTTTATTCTTTTCGAATCAGTTTTTTTGACTGGAATTTCGTCCATCCTGACCGCTCGGTGTTTGTGGGGCTCAAGAATTATATCGACCAACTGAAAAGCCCTATTTTTCAGAGGGCTGTAATCAACACGGCGCTCTATACTGTTATATCGGTTGTTATCAAGATGGTACTTGGCTTTTTTGTCGCGGTATTGCTGAACCAAAAATTACGTGGTCGAACCTTCTTCAGAGTATCCTATTATTTACCGGTCATCACGAGTTGGGTAATCGTCTCATTGTTATTTACCTATATGTGTAGTGGGCAGGGGGGATTAGTTAATTATTTCTTGAAAGATGTGCTGCATGTGATTGACAAGAACATCATGTGGCTGGCTGACCCCGTTCTGGCGCTGGTGCCGGTAGTTCTTTCCGACATCTGGAAGGGAGTAGGGTGGACGGCGCTTATCTTCTTATCCGGTTTGCAAGCTATCCCTGTCGAGATGGTTGAAGCGGCTGCTGTTGATGGCGCGAATTGGTGGAATCGATTGATAAAAATAATATTACCTATGATGCGTAGTACCCTGGTTTTCTTGTTGGTGGTACAAGTTTTGGGTGGTTTGAATGCATATGTCTCTTTCCAATTAATCACTGGTGGCGATCCGATGGACCAAACCCACTCCATACTCACGTTGATGTATCGGGCAACTTTTGAGCGTTTGGATTTTGGCGGTGGTGCAGCCATTAGCTACTTACTTACCATGTTTGTCTTTGCTCTAAGTATCATTCAATTGAAATTACTCCGAAAACCGGCGGGAGAATAAAATGAAACGCTCACGGTCTTTATCCAAAATATTGTCTTACATAGTATTAGGACTCGGATTGGTGATTGTAGCAATCCCGTTCTGGTATATGATTTCGACTGCTTTCAAACCACAAACAATGGTGTTTGAACTACCACCACAGATATGGCCAAATCCTTCAACACTTAATAACTTTGTTAAAGCACTGACCACAGATAGGTTTGGTCTTTATTTTTTGAATAGCACCAAGGTTACGATCATTTCTACCTTCTTAACAGTATTGATCAGTTCCATGCTGGCATTTGCTTTTGCACGATTAAACTTCAAATTTAAGGAACCACTCTTTTATTTGTTGTTACTGGGAATGATGGTTCCTCCTGTTATGCTGATCATTCCGCAGTTTGTCATCAGCCACTGGTTGAATCTTTATAATAATTTATGGGGGTTGATCCTTGTTTATATAACAATGAATATTTCCATGCAGACTTTCTTACTGCGAGGAGTTTTTGAAAGTGTTCCTAAAGATCTGGAAGAAGCGGCCATGATTGATGGTGGTAGCCCCTGGACAATTTTTACTAAAATTGTTTTGCCGCTTTCTCGCCCAGGGTTGGCTGTTGTGACGATCAACTCGTTCTTATACTCTTGGGAGGAATATTCCTGGGCAAATGTAAACATTGGCGATGCTGCCAATCGCACCTTACCGATAGGTATTGCATTGTTCCAGACCGAACATCTGACAGAGTGGGGGCAGGTGTTTGCAGCTTCACTTGTGGCATTAGTTCCGGTAGTGATTATTTTCATTGTTTTTCAAAGATATTTTGTTCAGGGAATTTCTACAACAGGAATAAAAGGTTAATGGATATGGCATTGATAGATAAATTGAAGAGTTTTAAGATAACACCTGATCGTGCATTCTATCACCCGGGTGAAGTTGTGCGTCTTATCGTTTCTGTTGAGGCTTCAAAGGCAATGGATCTGGATCTTGATGTAAAAATTTATCGTGGGCTTGAATTAATCGAAACGATAAATCGAACCTGGAATATAGGTGTTGGGCAGAATCAACTTTACTTACTATGGCAGCCAGATCGAGAAAATCCGGTAGGATATGGGGTTGATGCTTCCTTAAGCGAAAGCGATGGAAAGAGCGACGCTATTTCTTGCCAGACTGCTTTTGATGTTCTCATTGATTGGACGGTTTTCCCGCGGTATGGCTTTGTTAGTGATTTTTCTCCTTCTCGAGCGAATGTTGAAGAAACCATCGAGACACTTAACCAATTTCACTTGAACGGATTGCAGTTCTATGACTGGCTGTATCGTCACGAAATGCTGATTCCGCCTAAAGCAGAATTTGTTGACCCTTTGGATCGACCGCTCTCACTGAAAATAATAAAGGAATTGATTAATGCTGCCCATAAATATGGCATGAAGGCGACGCCGTATTTAGCGGTTTATGCTGCCTCGATTCCTTTCTGGAAATCGCATCCTGATTGGGTGCTCTATGATCAGGACCATCATCCGATTCCTTTTGGAAATGAGTATCTGGGAATTATGAATCCGGTGGGTGGGGGCGAGTGGAGTGAACATTTGCTCAAAGAGTGCGACTACGTTTTGACGCAACTACCTTTTGATGGATTGCATATTGATCAGTACGGTGATCCAAAAAGCGGTTATGATGCCAATGGTTTGCCTGTGGATATCCCCAGTGCGTTTGCTGCTTTCATCAATGCTGCTGTCCAACAGAATCCAGATGTGCCGGTGGTATTCAATGCAGTGGGTAACTGGCCTATTGAAACTTTAGCGAAAACCCCCGTGGCTTTTAATTACATCGAAATCTGGCCTCCCAAAACCCGCTATATGGATGTTGCTGAAATTGTTCGCAATGCGCGCAGGCTTTCCGGACAGAAACCGGTGGTCATTGCCCTTTATCTTCATGCAATTAATCCTATTAATAACCTTCTGGCTGACGCCATGATTTTTTCGGCTGGCGGAACACGCATCGAATTGGGAGAGAATGGTAGATTGCTTTCGGACCCATATTTCCCCAAGCATGAAGCAATGGATACAAGTTTAAGTGAGCGTCTGCGGCGGCAACTTGAATTGATCATTCGCTATGAAGAATGGATCAGCCCATTGATCGAAGAGAGCGATTTAGCGCCTGTAAAAGGACCGGAGGGAATTGAACATTTCTTTAGAAAGACGGAAAAAGGTTATTCCTTATGTCAGGTAAATCTTGGCAGCTTACAACCTTTGCATTGGAATGAGGAGCATCCGAGCCCTGAGGCTAAACGAAATTTCACGCTGGAAATACAATTGGAGGAGCCAATTGAGCATATCTGGCTGGTTTCACCCGACCATGCCTCGCTTTCTCCGGTTCCTGTAGAATTCGAATCTATCTCGAACAAAGTGATTATAAAGGTTCCATCGCTTGAAATATGGAATGTTCTCTTTTTTGAGATGAAGAAGACAAAACGTTAATCGTTTTTATGTAGGAGCAGGTACTTGATGGATTGTTATCGTCGAAGCATCGAAGTGATTTTACAAAACCAACACAGCAGTGGTTCGTATGTTGCCAGCCCGAATTTTCCAACTTACCATTATTGTTGGTTGCGCGATGGCAGTTTTATTGCCCACGCTATGGATAGAGCGGGAGAATTTACCAGTGCTGAAGCATTTTACCGCTGGGTGGGACGTACCATCCAAAAGTATGGCGATAAAGTAGAGGATATCAGACAGCGTTTAGATTCTGGTTTGCCTTTTGGCAAGGATGATGTGCTGCATACACGCTATACATTGGATGGTGAGGAAGTGACAGTGGACAGTGCCTGGGGAAATTTTCAAATTGATGGGTACGGCACATGGTTGTGGGCATTGGCAGAGCATGTCCGGTTCAGTGGAAATGCTGTTCTGTTAAAAGACCTGATTGAACCAATTCGTATTACTCTGCAATATCTGGATCTTGTCTGGCAACTCCCGAATTATGATTGCTGGGAAGAACACCCAGAATATCTTCATTTATATTCGTTGACAACCGTGTTTGCCGGGTTTAATTCTATAGCTTGCCTGCAGGAAAAAGGCTTGATCCCCGAGAGCGGAATTCCTTTGCGCAAGAAGGCAGAGCAAATAAAGGAATTTTTACTGAAATATGCTGTTTTTGATGGGAAAATGGTGAAACATATCTGGCCAGCCCGCAATGCAAAACCTCCCCAACCAATTCCTCAAAGTGGAGTGGATGCCAGCTTAATCGGTATAGCTGTTCCATATCGAGTTCTGACATTGGATGATCCATTGGTAAAAAAAACAATTCAAACCATTGAATCCGATTTGCTCCGGCCAGGTGGAGGAGTATATCGTTATAAAGCTGATGTTTATTATGGGGGAGGCGAATGGATCCTCTTAACTGCCTGGTTAGGTTGGTACTATGTTCAGATTGGCAAAATAGACGAAGCAAAGAAACTGATCGCATGGATCGAATCTCAAGCCAGTGGTGAGGGCTTTTTGCCTGAACAGGTGAATAGTCATACCCTTTCGCCAGAACACTATGAACCATGGTTGAGGAAATGGGGACCGGTCGCATCACCGCTGCTGTGGTCTCATGCGATGTATATCATCCTTATTAATGAAATAAAACAGACACAGGCGAAATAAGGGAATTATTGAAAAAGCAATTATCACGGTTAAACATGAAATTCTGGGTGAACAGCATCCTATAAAAAACTCCCATAGAAGCGTATTCCTCCGTTAGAAAGAGGAAAGCCAAGCCATCAAAATAGAAAGTATCGATGTCCATGGATAAAAGTTCGGCGCGCACGAAAATGACAAGTTCTTATAGGGTTAAGCCATGACTCCACTCTCTGCATGAATCACTGTGTTACAATCAAGTTGCAATGAATTGAGCAGTATATCTATTGGTAATATTTGAAACGTAATGGGTTTCATCCAATGAATACATTGGTTTCAAACAGAAAAGGGACACTACCTTTAATCTAATCGAGGTTTCCCATTCCATTTCTTCTCTCAACAAAATTGTAGTGTGTGAAATAATTTAGCCTGTGGTATCGCCTGTTTGATGCGGCGGTGTTTGGGATGCTTACGAATGATAATGTGATTGGAAAAAATGCAAATAGTATTAATAAAATCTTTTACGGATAAAGCCTGGCGCAGCCCGCAGACGTATGCCTTGATCGAAGCCAGTCTGCGAAAAAAATGGCGGGTGAAAACTATTCATCCGCGTAATGCCGCTATGTTGAAAAGGAAACTTCGAAGATTCAAAGCAAAGGATGAAGACCTGTTCGTTTTCAATATTGCGGAATTTATAAATGAGGATAAAAAAAGGGGCTTTATACCCCAGATCTTGGATGAAATGCAACTGCCCCACCTTGGTTCCGATCTGCATGCCAGCCGAGCTGGGCTGGATAAAGCCATGGCTAAGGATCTGTTTTTAGAAAATGATGTTCCCACCCCACCTTTTTTTGTGGTAGATGAAGCGATGCAGCAGGTCGAGAAAGCTGCGCAGAAAATTGGATATCCCTTGATCGTAAAACCGTTGCATGAAGGCGGGCACATCGGTATTGACGAAAGTTCGATCGTTGATAATGGAACTGAATTGCATGGAGCGGTTACTCGTGTATTGCATGAATATGAGCAGCCCGCACTGGTAGAGGATTATATTGTTCCGAATGACATGCGCGAATTCAGTGTGGGAATTATTGAAGGGAAGACAAATATGTTTACCCCGATTGAAATTGATTATGCCGCCATGGACACAGACACTGAAATTCTAAGCTATGAGATGGCACAAAATGACCTGGAGGAGATCAAATTAATAACAGATCCGGAGGTCAAGAAAAAAGTCAATCAACTGGCACAGGGAGCATTTGACGCAGTCGGCGCCCGCGATTACAGCCGGGTCGATATTCGCATGAACAAAACCGGTTATTTCGTGCTCGAGATCAATACCATGCCGGGCTTGGGTCCGCATAGTTTTTTGCCACAAGCAGCGGAAGAAATCTATGGTATGAACTATGAAGAGCTGATCCAGTATCTTACAGATCATGCCCTGCGGCACAGTTTGAACTAGAAACCTCGATTTAAGATCATATTTCAGTTGATCGGGACCGGTGCCGGCCTGGTGACACAGCATTCAAGGATTGAAAAGTTTTTTTGTGTGCTGTCTATTTCTGCAATCGCACCGTAAGGTAATATGAACATGGGATCGCTGTGACCAAAATCCATCTGAGTGATGATGGGGAGTTCATCTAATCCTTGCTCATCTCGTACCACTTCTAAAAGAGTTTCATCGTATTGTTTAAAATCAGCAACGGGTATATTTCCTCCCGGGCGCCCCACGATTATTCCGGTCAGGACGGATAGAATGCCCATGGCTGCCAGTGCCCGCAACCCCCTTTTTATGATCGATGGAGAAGGTGCTTCCTCAGATGTCTCCAGAAAGAGAATGGCGCCTCGCCATTGTTCCAGCCCGGGGAAGAAATCCGTCCCGCGCAACCAGTCCAGCACTTCAAAACAGCCGCCCAGCAGGTGCCCCCGGTGAATTCCTTTTCCTTGCAGGAATTTCCAACCACTGCATGGTTGTAGGGTCCTCTTGCGTTGTTGATTTTCCGGTATTCCCCATTCCAGATGCTCGGAGGTCCAACCGTCCTGATTGGGTTGGATCTTTCCGATCGGATCGCAGGAGAAAAGCGTTCTTTTAACCGAGGCGCTCATATAGGGAAATAGACCACCGTTCTCTGCAAATCCCGCCATGATGGATGGTCCATAAAATGAGCACAGACCTGCTTTAAAGCAAGCCAGATGGGTGGTAGTCGTATCTGAATATCCCATGAATATCTTGGGGTGGCTGCGTATTATTTCCAGATCAAGGTAGGGTAGGATGCGGATAGAATCATCTCCGCCGATGGTTGAAATGATGGCTTTGATGGAGGGGTCACAGAATGCCTGCATCAGGTCATCTGCTCTGGCTTGGGGATGTTGAGAGAGCCATTCCGCATCTTTGAGGGTGTGAGGCATCTCTACTACATGGACGGAAAACTCTTCCTCTAATTGTTGTTTACCTGCCTGGTAACGGTTTGGGAAGGTTGCTGCACCGCCCCAGGACAATGCGACGCTGGCAAGGATGTCTCCCTTATGCAGACAAACAGGTTTTATCATCTTTTTCTCCGGTACAAAGGGATTATAAGATGTATCGGGTTTCTTATGTTTCCTGAAAATGATAATTTTGAAACAAACGGAACAGCCCTATCTATTCATCAGCGAAGGTGGTTCATGATCATGCGCGCGGCAGAGTCATCGGTGACCAGAATTTTCATGTAGTGCCCTTGGAGGGCAGCGCGAATGGAGCTGGCTTTGTTTTCTCCACCTGCCACGGCGATCATGTATGGTATCTCGCGCTGTAAATGCAACCCCAATCCGATCACCCGTTCGTTCATTTCTGTGTTGATGATCTCTCCGTCTTTGCCATAGAAATATGCACCCATGTGACCGACGGCACCCTGCCTGCGCAGATCAGCCCATTCGCGATTGGAGATGTAGTTGATCCAGATCGGGCTGGGAGTATCTTCGTTCATCCCCCCGATCCCGCACAACCCGATACGGGCAGATTGAGATAATTTGATGGTCTCTTGAAAACGGATCTGGTTGACCAGTGATTCTTTGGCGATCTTATCGCTCACCACCAGTGGAGCCAGCAGGTAGCGATATTTCCCGCCATACTTGTCACTCAGTAAACGAACCAGGTCGGGTCCGTCGATGAAAGGGTTTTCCACTCCCAGCGCTCCGATCATTTGCACCACCGTGATGTTCAATTTCCGTTCAGGATGCAGCGCTTGAATGGTGCTGGCAACTGTTCTACCATATGAACAGGAGATGATGTCTCCATCCACGATCAGGGAATCAAGGTATTCGGCGGCAAAGAATCCCAACCCCTTCAATACTTCTTCGATTTTCTGGTTATATGATTTTAAAACGCGCACTTCTTTAAGATCAAAATTCTTTTGAAATTCTTCTTCCAGTGTGTAATCGCGCTCAAAGGGGTAGTTTAATTTAATATCGACGATCCCACATTCGCGCGCTTCTTTTAGTAGTCGCGAAACAGTAGGGCGCGAAGAATGGATGATCAGCCCGATCTCTGCTTGAGTTTTGCCCTGCTCATAATAAAGTTTGGCTACCTGAAAAAGCAAATCATTATATTCTTTCGACATTGTTCATCCTGCTTTCATCTCTTATTCAAGATTGTTGAAATGGTTGCGATGGTCAGATCTGCAACAGCCCCTACTACCACATCTGCACGGGCGAGTTTTTCGGGTGGGTGGGTGCTGGCGATGGCGACACACTTCATTCCGGCTTTTTTTGCACCTTCGATGCCCAGAATGCTATCTTCAATTACCAGGCAGTTGGCAGGTCGTAGCTTCAGTGCTGTTGCTGCTGCCAGGTAAGCTTCTGGATTGCGCTTGCTTGCCATCTTTGCCGTGGAAATGATCTGGTCAAAGTAAGGGCGTAGCGTACTCAACTGCATGACCGTTGCGATATTTTCCACCGGAGCTGATGACGCAATGGCTTGTTTAAAGCCAACTGCCTGGCAATCCTTCAATATTTCAATGACTCCCTGATATAGCTTGAAATCCTTTTTAAGGGTGTTCCGATAGATCTCTTCCTTTTGCCGGGAGATCGCCTCTAATGTGCTCCGGTCAAGTTTTTCTCCAAAGATTTCAGAAAGCAAAGAATCGTTGTTTATCCCGAATGTATCGTCGAAATATTGTCTGGTGAAATCTACTTTGTAAGGAGAGAGCGCTTGTTGCCAGGCATGGAAATGGGCATCGGCGGTATCGACCAGCACACCATCCATATCCCAAATGATTCCAACAGTATTCAGTGCATCTGTCATTCAATCATCTTCTTCTTCCGGTATTTTGTAATACAAAACTTAACGAAACGATCCGTGATCCTGAAATCCATTTATACACATTGTATTCAAAGATTTCAGCAGTGCCTATAAGCTTCGCCTTTTCGTGCACATATGTTCAATTATATGAAATTGTGTTGAATTAAGCAACCAAAAAAAATAAAATTGTAAAGATTAGATTTTTATTAACAAAATAAGATAAGAAGGAAAATTCAAATGGCTTTTATTCGTACTATTCATGGTGATATCAATGCAAAAGAAATGGGGGTAACCAATACCCATGAGCATTTGATTCGAATTGGCGGAGGGGAGGTGGCATTGCATGGAGAAGATATGCGCCTGCCTTTCGTTGATAAAGCAGTTGAAGAGGTAAAACGCTTTCAAGCAGCAGGAGGGAAAACTATTGTCGATTGCAATCCCATCGGCGTTGGTAGAGACATTGTCAAATTGCTGGAAGTAAATGAACAGGTTCCCGATGTGAATCTGATCGTTACAACCGGATTCCATTACTCACAGGTTTACGATAGAACGGTGCATTGGGTGGTGCGTTATTCGGTGGAAGAGATCGCTGATCTGCTCATCGCCGAGATCGAAGAGGGTATTGATGAACATGATTACATGGGTCCAATCGTAAAGCGCAGCAAAGCCAAAGCAGGTTGTATTAAAGTCGGCACATCCTATGGCATGATCACTCCCTTCGAAGAAAAAGAGATAAAAGCAGCTGCCATTGCTGCCAAAGAAACCGGTGCGGTGATCAATACGCATACCACACACGGCACGATGGCGTTAGAACAGGTGCAATGGTTCCTCAAACTGGGTGTCAACCCCGAACAAATTCTAATCGGACATGTGCAGCGCATCCCGGATGCCTGGTATCACAAAAAGATTGCCGCTCTGGGCGCCAGTTTCAGCTATGACGGCGGTTACCGTGTAAAGTATTGGCCAGACCGTTTCCGGGTTGAACTGATCCAGGAAATGATCAAAGCCGGTTATCAAAAACATATTACTCTTTCTACCGATTCGGGGAAAAAATCCTATCAAAAAGCGTACGGTGCCGGAACGGGTGTGGATTATGACCTGGTGGAATTTGTGCCGCGCCTGCGCGAAGAAGGAGTATCGGAAAGTGCGCTTGAAGATATTTTGGTAAATAATCCAGCGCGATTATTCACGCTAAAGAAATAAGCAAAGGAGGAGGTGTCGTATTATTAAAAATTATGTGTTGTTTAAGAAACTCTGTTTTTAATTTATAAATAAACTGGAGAATTTTTGATGAATACTTTTAATGTTTTTTTTAGTGGTTTTAGCGCATTCATGGCACAGCCGGCTTTGTTGCTCGGTTTGGTGGCAGCCATTGGCTTGATTGCATTAAAGAAACCGTTCACCCGAGTTCTATCTGGCTTTATAAAAACTGCTGTGGGTGTTTTAATCTTGTCAGTAGGTTCAGGTCAAATTACATCTACTTTTCGCCCAATTATTGTGGGTATGAAAGATGTTCTCGGTATTGAGGGTGTGATCATTGATCCATACACAACCCTTCCTGCGGTTCAAGCAGCTGCTTCGGAACAGATCCCTGAATTACTTTCATGGGTGGGTTATGTTATGGTATTGGCATTTCTATTCAATATTTTATTAGTTGCCTTGCGTAAGATTACAAGAATCCGTGCTCTATTCTTGACTGGTCATATTATGTTCTTGCAAGCCTCTTTAATGACTTGGTTGGTCTGGTATTTCTTCCAGCTTCCTCAATGGCCTACAATTTTAATTTCAGCTGCACTGGTTGGTCTTTATTGGTCAATCGGAGCAACGATAAATATTAAACCGACAGAAATTCTTACAAATGGAGCTGGTTTTACTGTGGCTCATCAACAGCATTTTATGAACTGGGTGGCATGGAAGGTCGCGCATTTATTTGGAGATCCAGAGAAAGAAAATATTGATACTCTTAAATTACCGGGCTGGTTAAGCATTTTCTCTCAAGATAACGTTGTCACCGTCCCGTTGATTATGCTAATTTTCTTTACTCCAATTTTGATATGGCTTGGTCCCCAGGCACTTGGCCATGAATCTTTCACATTTAACTATATTATTAGTATGCTGATTCTAGAATTACAATTTGGCGTATTTGTTACGATTATTCTTACAGGTGTGAGAATGTTTGTAGCAGAATTGGCAGTATCTTTCAATGGAATTTCCGAAAAATTATTGCCAGGTGCTGTCATTGGAGTTGACGGAATGGCAGTTGCTCCCTACTCACCAAACTCTGTCGTTATGGGGTTCGTTTGCGCAGCCATCGGTGAGGCAATTGGAGTAATTATTTTGATTGTAACAAAGTCTCCCATTTTGATAATTCCTGGTTTTTGCCCCGTGTTTTTTGATGCTGCTATCACAGCCGTGTTTGCCAACAAGTTTGGTGGTTGGAAAGCCGTTGTCGTAATATCGCTATTTGTCGGTTTGCTTCAGGTATTTGGGAGTGCCTGGGCAGCTAGCATGTCCGGTTTGGTTGGTGGATGGCAGGGTTGTACAGACTTCTCAACAATATGGCCTGCATTGATGACGGTCATGAAAGCAATTTCACCATTACACTAAATCTCTGCTCATTTGAAAGCAAAATATTTATTGGTAAATTTTAGATAGTTTATAAGTACGAAATAATGAGCAGGCACGCTCCTGGATAGAATTAATCTTATCCAGGAGCGGAAAAAATACAAAGAATTGAGGAGATAAATAAACCAATGCTTAAAATATTAGCAGTTTGTGGCAATGGACAAGGCTCGAGTGTAGTACTGCGGTTGGGATTGGAGCCAGCGCTAGACGAACTTGGATTAAAAGATACATCAATAGAGTGTACATCATTAGGGCAAGCTCAGAGTCTGCTGCAATTTGTAGACCTGATAATAATCCCCAGTCATCTTGCTGAATTGTTAGATATTCCAAAAGGGAAACCTCTTGTGAAAGTAAATAATTTAATTAATAAAAATGAAGTAAAAGAAGGTGTAACCAAGGCTCTTGAGGAATATTATCCTGAACTTCTTAAGAAATAATATTTCATAATTAGCTTAATTGTATTAAGCAATCAATCAGATAAGCAGTTGAATAATTTATTTACTTCTTCTGATAGGAAGAAATCTGTTCACTCATCAAAATTTAAAGGTAGAAAGATAATTTTCGGAGAAAATATGCGCGATCTAAGAGATATGCTCACTGAAAAAACGGTCAAATTGAATACCACCGTATCTGACTGGAAAGAAGCTGTGCGTGTTGGTGGGAACATGCTGGTGGACGTGAAAGCCTGTAAACCCGAATACGTGGATGCCATGGTGCGTTTTGCAGAAGAATTGGGTCCTTATATTGTCATCGGAAAGGGCTTGGCATTACCTCACGCACGACCTGAAGAGGGCGTGCTCGAAACCTGCTTCAGTTTAGTGACTCTTTCAGAACCCATTGAGTTCGGTAACGAATATAACGACCCGGTCTATGTCGTTTTTTGCATGGCAGCTCGCGATAAGGATGAGCATATTGAAGCGCTGCGCCAGATTGCCAATCTATGTGGTGATGAGTTTTATTTTGAAAAGATAAAAACTGCGCAAACTCTTGAAGATATTCAAGCACTTTTAGAGAAGGCAGGCGATCTTAAATAGCTCTCATTACAGTCCTAAATAGCAAAGGAGGATTTTTATGGCTTCATCACGCCCATTGCTCCAGGTGGCACTTGATACAAAGGATCTCAATACGGCATTAAAGACGACCCGTCTTGTTTCCGACGTGGTGGATGTAATCGAAGTTGGAACTATATTATGTCTGGCAGAGGGATTGGGAGCGGTTACCTCGATCCGGACACTTTATCCGAATAAATTGATCCTGGCGGATGTACGT
The DNA here is from genome assembly GCA_012797815.1 of Chloroflexota bacterium. GTDB lineage: Bacteria > Chloroflexota > Anaerolineae > Anaerolineales > Anaerolineaceae > UBA4781. The sequence goes on from JAAZOK010000171.1 coordinate 63,773, forward strand.
ATAGCCGAAGCGGGTGCCATCATCGCCAAAATGGTGTTCGATGCGCAGGCGAACTGGGTTTCTATGCTCAGTTCAGCATCTCTAAGCACCATGGAAGCTGTGGCAGAAGAAGCGTTTTCGCGCGGAGGGGATGTTCAGGTAGAGTTGCAGGATGATTGGTCCCTGCAGAAAGCCAATGCCTGGCTTGCCTTGGGTATCAAACAGGTCACCATTCACCGCAGCCGGGATGCGGAAGCCGCGCATCCCAACTGGGATGAGGAAAGCATCCGGCAGATCCGCGATCTTGCTGATAAAGGGTTCAAAGTGTCGGTAACGGGGAAGCTCTCAACCACGGATATTCCTCTATTCAAGGGCATTCCGGTCTTCGCGTTTGTAGCCGGTCGGGCCATTCGGGAGGCACAAGATCCTCACGTGGCAGCACAACATTTTATGGCATCCATTCAGGAAAACTGGAACTAGGGTTATTTTATGAGCAGCATTCCCATTGGCATCTACGAGAAGGCTCTTCCTTCAAAACTTGACTGGCAGCAGCGCTTGGAATTGGCGGCTGCCCTGGGCTTTGATTTTGTCGAGATATCCATTGATGAAAGCGATGAACGCTTATCCCGGTTGAATTGGAGTACTGCTCAAAAATGCGACCTGCGCGAAGCAACTATTTCAACCCATATCCCCGTTTTGGATATGTGTTTGAGCGCTCACCGAAAATATGCGTTGGGCAGTGCTGATCCAACCACCCGCGCAAAAGCGTTGGAGATCTTTCACAAAGCCATCGATTTTGCGGGAGAAACCGGGATCCGCATCATTCAACTTGCCGGTTACTACGTTTATTACGAGCCGGAAGACTCTCAAACCGTTGACCGCTACAAACAAGGATTAGAAGAGGGTCTACGTCATGCTGAGCAAGCCGGTGTGATGCTGGCATTGGAAAATGTGGATGGGCAGCATATCAATTCGATTACCCGTGCCAAGACGCTGGTGGATGAATTCAACTCACCCTGGTTCCAGATCTACCCGGATATTGGGAATCTTACCGAACAGGGTCTGGATGTCAATTCAGAACTGGATATCGGCTGGGGACATATCGTCGCCATCCATGTGAAGGATGTGATCAAAGGGCAGGTGCGTCGCATCAAGTTCGGTGATGGCATGGTGGATTTTGTTGCTGCATTCCAAAAAATGAAAAGCAAGAATTTCGGTGGTCCCATTCTGGTCGAGATGTGGAATGATGATTCCCCGCAAGCCACAACTATCGTGGAGGAGAGTTTGCAGTTTGTGCGAGAGAAAATGCGACTGGGTGGTTTATTGGATTAGGCAACCTGATGGAAATCTTTTCAACACTCTTCAATGAAATCATCAATCCGATCTTTGCCCAACCATCGTTTATTTTGGGCGCTGTTACATTTGTTGGATTGGCTGCATTGCGCAAACCCTTCGTTGAATTAATACAGGGAACCGTAAAAACCATCATAGGAGTGTTGCTTTTACAGAATGGCTCCGGGTTGATGGTCGCCATGTTCCGCCCGATCATTTTCAGCTTCACAGCACGGTTTCAGATCGAAGGGATAATCATCGACCCCTATGTGACCCTTTCGGCAGTGACGGGTGCGCTGGACGAAAAATTGGGGTGGGTCGGTTTTACCATGTTGATCGGGTTCGGCATCAATTTGTTGCTGGTGGCATTCCGGAAAATTACCCATCTCCACTCCTTATTTTTAACCGGGCATGTCATGTTCCTGCAATCCGCACTGATCACCTGGATCGTCTACTATTACTTTGGTTATGACCTGGGTGGTACCGTTCTCCTGGCAGGCGGCTTGATCGGTCTTTATTGGAGTATCGGTGCGCAGATGAATGCCAAACCGGCTCAGATCATCAATAAGGGGGCAGGGTTCACCGTAGCTCATCAGCAACACCTCATGAACTGGGTAGCCTGGAAAATTGCTCCCAGGATCGGTGATCCGAAACAATCCATTGAGAAGATCAAGTTTCCTGCCTGGCTGGATGAATTCAGAAAAGTTGAAGTCAGTGTTCCACTGGTGATGTTCATCATCTTTACTCCCTTGTTGCTCCTCCTTGGACCATCAGAATTGCAAGAACTATCGGGAATGCCCGGTTATCTATATGTTCCGATCGTTGCCATCAGTTTTGGAGCCTATATGCTCATCATGAACCAGGGCATCACCATGTTTGTGGGAGAGTTGAGCACTGCGTTCAAAGGGATCTCCCAAAAATTATTACCGGATGCCTTGATCGGAGTGGATGGGATGGCACTGGCTCCTTATGCCCCCAATGCTGTTATGGCAGGCTTTATCTGCTGTGCATTGGGTGAGTTCAGCGGAGTACTGGTGTTGGTTCTGATGAATTCCCCGGTGCTGATCATTCCCTCATTTATACCGGTATTTTTTGATGCTGCCATTACGGCTGTTTTCGCCGATACCTTTGGTGGATGGCGAGCTTTGGTGGTGATCTCATTTGGTGTGGGGCTGATCCACATTTTCGGAAATCTATGGGCAGCGAAGAATTCCGGGTTGGTGGGGGGCTGGATGGGCAACAGTGATTGGGCGACGATTTGGCCGTTGGTAATGCAGGGGATGAAAGCGATTTCACCCATACGTTAAGAAAGGTAGACAAGCATGTTAGAGGTATTGAAGAACGAAGTTTATAAGATGAATATGGAATTACCGCGCAATGGGCTGGTATATTGGACCAGTGGAAATGTGAGTGGGCGCGATGTTGTAAGTAATCTGATCGTGATCAAACCCAGCGGGATCAAGTATGAAGAATTAAAGCCGGAAGATATGGTGGTGGTGGATCTGGATGGAAAAGTGATCGAAGGTGACCTGGAACCCTCATCGGATACTGCGTCCCATCTTTATATTTACCGTCATCGCCCGGATGTGAATGGTGTTGTTCATACTCACTCTTACTATGCCACTGCGTTTGCGGCGGTGGGGAAACCCATTCCTGCATGCCTGACGGCTGTTGCCGAAAACTTTGGCAAAGAGATTCCTATTGGAGCTTACGCTCCGATCGGGGGAGAAGCAATTGGTGCCGAGGTAGTGCGCTCCATTGGTGATTGTTCAGCCATCATCATGAAGAATCATGGGGTTTTTACCATTGGTTCATCCCCCGAAAATGCCTTGAAAGCCGCGGTTTTAGCAGAAGGCGTGTCAAAAACTTACCTGCTGTCGTTGCTGGTTGGAGATCCGGAGATTCTATCGGATGAGGATATCCTTGAACACAAGAACTGGTATAAAACCAGTTATGGACAGAAAACCGGTTCTCACTAGAGCCAGTGACCCGGAATGAAAAATACAAAAGGGAGGTGTGTGTCGCGCATCTCCCTTTTGTATTATAGGGGAAATTATTTCTTTATTTCCTGGTATGAGGTGATCTTATTTTTCCCGTTTACCTTGGATTCGTATAATGCCTCATCCGCTTGTTTGAGCAGATCAGGGATGATTTCAGATAATCCGTTGTAAGCAGTGAGTCCAATGCTTACCGTACACACTATTTCTCTTTTAATTACCTCAACCTCGATCGATTCTGCTGCGTCTTTGATCCGTCTGGCAGCCACGGCTGCCTGCTCATGGGTGGTGTTGGGGAACATAACGATGAACTCTTCACCACCCCATCTGGCGATCACATCGTCCTGGCGCATTTCCAAAGCCATGGCTGCTGCCATTTTCTGCAAAACTTCATCTCCAATGGTATGCCCGTATTGGTCGTTGATGGACTTGAAATCATCCACATCAATAAAGAGAAGGCTGAGTGGATTATGATAGCGTTTAGCTGAAGCCAGGTTTTGTTTGAGCAGGATATTGAAAGTTCTTCTGTTCAATAAACCGGTCAACTGGTCGTGCGTGGCAAGCTGTTCCAACTGCTCGTTGTAATTCCGAATAATGGTGATCATCAGTATTGAAGTGATGCCTGTAATGACCAGACCGATAAAAATGTTTCGGAACAGTGCATTTCTGGCAGTTACCAGTGAACCACCCTCATCCTTTTCCACGATCAAGAACCAATAAAATTCGGGGATATACCGTACCGAAATATCTTTGACGCCTTGAGAATCGGTATATTCAAAGATACCCACTCCATCCTTGGTGGCTAAAATTTCACTGCTGATGGCGCTGATTCCATCCATATTGGTAATGGAGGCATTTTCGATCAAACTCTCGTCAGGATGTACTTGAATAATCCCTTCCGAATTAATAAGATAGATCAGATGCTCAAAACGCTTTTGATAGTTGCGCAACCTGTCTCCAATGTCGGCCACATGCAATCCCACGCCGGTGACGCCTAGAAATTCACCGCTGGAGGTTTCAAGTCGGTGATTTATAAAAACCGTCATCATTCCATTGGATGCTTCGTCAGTATCCAGATCGAGATCATAACCTTTATCCAGACCTTTAAAGCGAAAGTACCAAATGTCGTGGCTATTCTGTAGAGATATGGTCTTCAGTATACCGTCGGCGGTGTAGTAATTCCCGGTTACATCTGATACATAGAAAGCGCTGTCATAGTCGTATTTTTCTTTGATGCGCCGAAGATAATCGGTGATATCATCGATATTCTTCTCTCCCGCTGTGATCCAGTTGATCAGAAAGGTGTCATTTGCCATCAGGGATGAGACATTGATGGGATCCATGAAATCAGCTTCGATGGTGGAATAGATATTGTCACTTATTAAAGGAAGGGTTTGTGTGATGGCGCTGCTTTTTACATAATCTCGGGATACCAGATAGCTCAACACGCTGGTGGTGGTGAATCCGACGATGAGGATAACAATCAGAAGGATAAGGATTCTTTTACGTTTATTAATAATTAAGTTCATATCTAATAATGATGGCGATTATTTTAATTGAATTATATGCGAAAAAGAAAAGGTGTGGTTGTTTGGGAGTTTAAAAAGAAGAATATCCAAATAAATGATCAGAGCATGATACAAAAGTTCAAAAATAACAGCGCATTTGAGATTTGCCATGAGTTGTTATAGAATAAAAACATCACAGGAGGATAAATGGCAGCGAATTTACAGGAAAAACTGAACCACGCAAAAGAAGTAGCCCAGTGGAAGATTGACCAACAGTCACGGATTCTTAAAACCCAGAATAAGATCACTGATTTTGAAAGACAAATCAACAAACAAAAATCGATACTGGCGGACAAGGTATTTGAACTGTTCGAGGAAAAAAAGATAAAGAATGCGGAAATTGAACCGATATGTGATGAGTTGTCAACACTCTATTCTGTTCTCACGGAGACTCGCGTTGAATTAGAGTCAATAAGAGATGAAAAAGCCCCGGAACTTTATGAGAGTTTTAAATCCGATGAAATAGCATCTGGATATGAATGTCCTGTATGCGGAAAAAAACTGAGCGGAAAATATTGTCCCGATCATGGTGTGGAGGGAATAAAAAAAGCACCAGCGGAACCTGTCTCTGAAAGTGGGTTGGTTTGTCCGAAATGTGGGAAACCTGTTCCTGTAAAATTTTGTCCTATCGATGGAGTAGAAGGCGTTCCAATCCAGAAAAAAGAAAGGCCATCATTATCAAAAGATTCACAAGATTCTGATGATCAAGAGCCTGATAAGATTTAAAAATAGGATTGCTTCTAATAAGGAGAATTTTCTATGTTTTGCAGTAATTGTGGTCATAAGAATGCGGTCGGAAACAAATTTTGTGAAGAATGCGGGTACCCTCTGGATGATTCCAAGGAGGTTCAAAGGGAGGGCGCGACCAAAATATCTTCTTTCAGAAAGCTGGCCAGTATTGCGGGGGTTTTTGTAATAATTTGTTTCTTTTTACCTTGGGTGATGGTCTCGTGTAGCAGAGGCACCTTGTTCGGAGGGGATATAGAAATTCAAGTATCGGGGATGGAACTGGCAACGGGGAGAATCAAAGACCTGGAAGATGCTTATGGGATGGCAGATGCATTGCAGAATTTTAGCAACCAGGTAAGCGATAGCCCTGATATAGCAACTCCTGAATTATTCCTGTTCCTCGTCTTTGCGCTTGGATCGTTCTTCGCTTTGAACAACAAAAAAAGTGGTTCCATTGTTGCTTTTGTGTGTGGAATTGCAGGCATTATATTCCTGGTAATTTTTGGTATTAAGTTCTTTCAGCTCAAAGACGAAGTGGAATCAAGTTCCTATAGTATGTTATCGATGAAAATTCAAGGTGGTTATATATTAAGCTGGTTGGGATTTATAGCCCAAACGGTTTTGGGCGTGCTGGGAATGAAAACGTAAGCTTCTTGTCATATATTTAAAACGTATCTAAAGAAAAAATATTTGTATTTAATTTTTATTTATATATAATATAGTACATCTGTAATATACATCTAGTGGGTGATTAATTTCAATAGACCCAATATAAAAATTGTTCAGGAGGGATTATGTTTTTGAAAAGAAAACTCATTTTTGCTGTCTTATTAACATTTGTTTTATCTATTTTTTTATCCGGCACTGTGGTCGCTCAAACATCTGGTTTTCAAGTTCAGATTGATCAAATCCTAACAAATGAATTCCCAAAAGTTCAATTAAATCTCAGCATTTTAAATGCCCAGGGTTTCCCGATCACTGCTCTTACGTCAAATGAAGTTTCTTTGAAAGAAGATGGAAAAGAAATTGATAATTTTAGTCTGTCAACGTTTGTTAATGATGAAGAACCATTGGCGTTGGTAATCCTCATTGATACCAGTGGTAGTATGAAACCGGTTGGCAACCAAAATCCGCTTGGTGATGCGGTGGCATCTGCTTCAAATTTTGTCGATCAATTAAACGCTGATGATTATGTGGCAGTCATTTCTTTTGCGGATAAAGTAACCTTATTGCAAGACCTAACTACAGATAAATCAAATATTTCCATAAATTTACAGTCGCTAAAGGCAAATGGAGCTACTGTTATGAACGATGCGATTGTTAGTGCTTTGAATTTGCTTACCAATCGCTCTGAACGTCGGGCTGTTGTGCTTATCACAGATGGCAGACCAGATGGAGATCAAAAATATAATTTTAATAATGCTTTGAATTTGGCTGCTGCTCGTTCTATTCCTATCTATCCTATTGGATTTGGAGATGTGGATGATGAGCAGTTGCAAAAGCTAGCAGAAATGTCTGGCGGTATCGCACAGGTAAAACCAGATTCACAAGAACTATCCGCTGCTTTCAGTTCAATTCTGGCACTGTTTCGAGAAAAATATGCATTATCTTATACCTCTTTGTTAACTGCAGATGATGCTTCTCATCAGGTCGAGGTAAGGATGGATTATCAAGGTGAGTCTCAATCTGCTTTGATAAATTATGTGGCAAGAGATCCGATAAAAATCGAATTTCTCCAACCGGCAGTAGGAAGTGTTCTTTCAGGGCGATCTGATATTCAGATCTCTGTGGACGCCCTGAATCCAATTAGTCAGGTTGATTTTTATATTGATGATGCATTAATAACTTCCTTTATCGATTCTTCCTATGTGTTTTCATGGGATACAAAGCAATTTGTAGCCGGTGAGCATACTTTGCGGATCGCTGCCCACGATACGCTTGGCTTTGAGACAGAAAAAACAGCAACCTACATCGTAGAATTGCCTCACAATGAAAGGCTCTATTGGGGGATCGGGCTGGTTGTATTGGTAATTGGAGTGATCGTTTTTTCCATAATCAGACGAGGAAAAACCACTAAATCGCTTCAATCTGTCCGCAGTGCGGTCTTGATTGAACTCGAGGGATTAAATCCGGGTCAGGAATGGAATCTGAAAAGGAATATTATACGTCTGGGACGGAAAATGGCAGATAATGAAATTCACCTGAAAGGGATCGATGCTTCACGCAATCAGGCTGTGGTAGAGCGTTCCAAAACCGGTTTCTGTATTCGTTCCTTGAAACCTGAAAATCCGGTGATCGTAAATGGAGAAAGCATAGAACAGCATGTTCTTCAGCCAGGAGATATCATCCAAATGGGGGAAAGCGTTTTTCGTTTTGAATATCGTAATTGAGGGAACCATTGATGCAAACATTATATGAGATTAATTATGGTATCAAGAGTGATGTTGGGCGCGTTAGAAAAAATAATGAAGACTATATCACTTTCTTTGTACCAATTGACGTCGAAGAGTTGAAAAAGAATGGTAGCCTTTTCATTGTAGCAGATGGGGTGGGTGGAGCGGCTAAAGGAGAAGTAGCCAGCCATTTTGCAGCCGATACGGTCATTTACGAATATTACAACAATGAAGAAGTTCCCCCGGCTGAACGGCTGGCAAGGGCAATGCAGCATGCCAGCCGCGAAATATTTAACCATTCTCAAGAAAATGGCAATTTCACACGCATGGCAACTACCATGGTGGCAGCATTGGTTCTGCAAAATAACTTAATCGTCGCACATGTTGGCGATAGTCGCCTGTATTTAATACGAGAAGGCAAGATCAAACAGATCACTCGTGATCATAGCGTGGTGGCGGAGATGGTGCGCAACGGTGCAATGACAGAAGAAGAAGCACGCACCTCGAAAGCCAAAAACCGCATCAGCCGTAGCATTGGGGGAGAAGCGGATGTGCAGGTGGATGTCAGTGCACCTATCCCGCTGAATCTGAATGACCGTATTTTATTGTGCTCTGATGGATTGACCCGCTACCTGGATGGGGAAACTCTGATGGCTGCTGTCCTGAAAGGAGAGGTGGAATCGGTATCTAAAGAACTGGTCAAGTATGCTAATGACCAGGGTGGGGCAGATAATGTTTCGGTGGTCTTGCTGGAGATGGTAGAGAAAACCGAGATAAAGATTAAAAAGCCTTCCCCGCAACCTACACCCATTGAGAAGTTGGATTGGGATGAAATGCAGACCCAATATCACGAAAAACCGCAAAGTAAAAGATCAAAAAGAATTCGAATTTTGGCAATGGGTGTGAGTGCAGGGTTACTTCTTATCACAGCTGCAACACTTATGTTTAAAAAAAAGAATTCAGGAATTGGAGAGGTTGGACCAACTCCTAGTGCAGAAATAGTTGTAACTCAGGAAGAACCGACGTTTATTAAATCTGCAGAATCAATATTTAAAACTTATTCCACCCCTACCGTTTCGGGAGAAAACCAGAATGGTGAGGATCAAACTAATGAAACTGTATCTCAACCAGAATCAGAAACAGGAGAAATGCTCCCCATTGAAAAACCTTGGATATGTGTTTATAAAGTTCAAGGAGGAGATAACATTGGTGCCATTCTTCTAAAGTTCTCGCTGTCATCTGAAAAGATAACTAGTGGTAGAAAAAATGCGAATGAAGATGAATTTAAATATTTTAGTTCTACTATGTGTTCAGTAAATACAGATGATGAATTAATTTGCGCTTTAGGAAAGGAAAAACCCTATTCAAACAACAATAACATAAAGCCAGAAGAATGGATCATTGTTTATTCATCAACAGATGGAGATATTATTTATCTAGATTCTGATAATATGCCAAAGTCTTGGGGGAAAGATAATTGCCTTTATGATGCGAACGGTAAGGATTTAGGATTTGTTATTGAAGGAGGAATTGAATGATCTCAACGACTGATTTTTTTATTTGGTTTTTTAACGGGTTGGCAGGATTCGGCGGCTGGTTGATCTTTTTTTTGGTTGCATTGATCTCTGCTCTTTATGTATTCCTTGACAGCAATACTCGAAAATTACCGGCCTCCGGTTGGCGTATAAGTATTGTCTTAGTGAGTATGTTGATCTTACCGGTGGCAATCCATCATTTCCTATCAATTACTGCCCAGGCAAGAATCGCTTCGTACCTTGAATACTTTTTCTACTTGGGTATGGTCGGCGGGATAGTACCGCCCTTCATGCTGGTGGGGTACATCGTGCAATATCGTGGAATGGTGATATGTGATAAAGGACATCTCTATCCAAGAACACTGGAAGAATGTCCGGAGTGTATCCCTGCGGATTTTGCAGAGTATGACTCATCTGAATTGGATGAAACCCAGTTGGATCTCGGAAATGAAACCGATACGCATGCGGATGGCACACTTGGGGTAACTCAAGATAACCAGACTATACTTTCTGAAAAGGATTTTTTTGATATCCAATTTGGCAAGGTGGGTTTTGCAGGTCAACATAAATCCAAAGCTAATGCCTTCCTGGTTTTTTCGGATAATCATTCCTATCAATTGAATCAGGGATCTACTACTATTGGGCGAGGCTCTAGTAATGATTGTGTGATCCAAAACCCTTTCATTTCCCGTAATCATGTAAAGATCATGGAAGAAGGCAGGAACCTATTTCGGATTTATGATCTGGGTTCATCCAATGGAACTTGGCTAAATGGTAGAAAGTTGATGAAAGCGACCTTGCTAGAGAATGATGATCAAATTCGTTTTGGTGATGAAGTGACTGCCGTATTCCTTTCAAGCAGGAATTATTAAGGTTCAGGAGGAAAAATGGTTTTCAAAAATAAACATTTCTTTTATAAAACAGTGTGTGCGTATTCGGCCGATGAAGATGATCTTCCAACCGAGATCGGAGGTGGGGTGAATCGATCCTTCAATGAAGATGAAGAAACTCGATTGGGTGGATGTGTTTTTCGAAATGAACGCATGCGCCCCTCCATAGATGATTATGGGGTTACCGATGTGGCAAGCCGTGCCCATTTGGACCACATGGATGAGACCCTACTGGATATTCCTGAAACCGGATTGCTGGGAATGTTATGGGTTGTGGAAGGGGAACGTGTGGGCAGAATATACAAGATCCATGATGGCGATATCATTGGTAAACGTGATGGTGCACTGATTCTGGATGATCCCAAGATTTCTACTCCCCACTGCCGTTTTCGTGAGGAAAATGAAAAATTTGTCTTGTGGGATTGTGGGTCAAAAAACGGCACTTTTGTCAACAACAAACGTATCCGCGAAGCAACAAAATTAGAGGAAAATGATCGGATTAAAGTTGGAGATTCTGTTTTTTCATTGAAGATTTTAAAATAAGAAAAGCATTTGTTGTATTGAGTAAAAAAAGCGAAAGGAAATTTTGGAGGGAGAAAGATGGCACAGGAATGTAAATATAATAAGCTGACAGCTGGTTTACTGGCATTATTTTTGGGTGGCTTTGGAATTCACAGGTTCTATCTTGGTGAGACCAGCAGTGGGATCTGGTACCTGATTTTTTGTTGGACGGGTATCCCGGAGATCATCGGTTTTATTGAGGGCATCATGTATTTGGTGATGTCTGATGAAGAATTCAATAGAAAATATTGTTACCCAGAAAGATATGTCGAAGAACATGTTGTTGTCCATCACGTGGAAGAACAACCCTACCAGAGACCACCAACTCCAGTACGCAATGCTCCCCTTCCACAAAGGAAAGCGAAAGTGCAAGCATGGCTGGTATCAAAGGATGGAAGAAACTATCAATTGAACTTGGGATCTACCGCAATTGGTCGTTCCTCTGATAATGATGTTCGTCTAATGGACCCGGAGATAAGCAAACATCATGCCAAGATCATTGAAAGTGGTGGGCATTATAAACTTCTTGATCTGGGAAGTACTAATGGTACCTGGGTGAATGGGAAAATGGTGAGTGGTCCCGTAATGTTACGATCAGACGATGAGGTACGTTTTGGAGATTCGTACCATTTGCAATTTGTAGCAGCAGAGAGGTAATAAGGAGATAATAATGAGCCCTGTAAAATTCTGTCCGGAACATGGACCTTATGATGCATCATTTAACAGTTGTCCCCAGTGTGGTGGGATATCTGCAGTCCCTAGCTCAATTGATGAAATGGATGAGTTGGAGACCGATATTAATTATGGTAAGACCACACCTATTTCTAGCGATGAAGATACTGTTATCCCAGGCAGAGGGCGGGCGGATTATGCTACTGGACTTGAAACTACTGCTTTGAGTTCAGATATGGGAAGGGCGATGGATGAAACCCAGCTAGATGGCAGTTATCAGGCTTTGGTAGAAGCTATTTTGTGGGTGAAAAATGGCAATCGGCGTGGGCGGTATTATCCGGTGAAACATAATACCGTGATCGGACGCAAAGAAGGGAATTTGATCCTGGATGATCTAACGGTTTCTGGAACACATGCTAAGATCACTGAGCAGGGCGGAAAATATACTATTTGGGATTTTGGATCCGCCAATGGAACTTTTGTGAATGGCAAACGGATCCGTGAGGCTACTCCTATTGATGAAAACGATGAGATCAAGATCGGCGATACGGTGTTTGTGCTGAAACTGCTTTCTACCAAGAAGAAAACACCGAAAAGCACAACTACCAAATCAAAACCAAAAACAGTAGCTAAAACCACTGCCACCAAAACAACGGCTGCGAAAACTAGCACAGCCAAATCTACCAGTTCTGCTGGTAAGCCCAAAACACAGAAACCGGCTGCTGAATGAACGAAAGGAATTTACACAGAGCATCGTAATTAACGAATAACCCTCTTTCAGGATTCAGCTTGAAAGAGAACCGGCTTTAAAACAAAATTCCTTTTATGAAGGAATTTTGTTCATCAATACAAGCAGGAGGGATCGTATTTCATGCAGGACTTGGTAGGGCAAACGCTCAAGAATCGTTATCGTGTTGAAGAATTAATTGGGCGTGGAGGCATGGCGGAAGTGTACAAGGTATGGGATGGGGTTCGTGCCGATACCTTGGCAATGAAGGTGTTGCGAGAAGACCTGGCACAGGATAAGATTTTCCTCCGGCGTTTTGAGCGCGAAGCGCAAACCCTGGCGAAATTACAGCATCGTTCCATCGTACGCTTCTATGGATTGGAACAGGATGATCTGTTGGTGTTCTTATTATTGGAATATATTGAGGGGACTTCCTTAAGAGAGGAAATTTTTCGTTCCACCGCTCCCTTCAACTATCAACGTGTATTAGAGGTGCTGCGCCCGGTTTGCGCTGCCATGCATTATGCCCATCAGATGGGCATCGTGCACTGCGATCTGAAACCGGGGAATATCTTGATTGATCGCCACGGGGAATGCCTGGTGACGGATTTTGGAATTGCGCGTATGGTGGATGCTACTACTTCCACTATGGTGGGCATTGGTACTCCTGCTTATATGGCGCCGGAATTGATCATGGGGCAAGATCCGACTTCCCAAACTGATGTATACGCCCTTGGTGTGATCTTGTACGAAATGTTGTCAGGAGGAGAACGCCCGTTTACAGGGGAGCGGGCAGAAATGACCGGTTCAACCGCTGAAAAGATCCGCTGGGAACAATTGAAATTAGCACCTAACCCTTTAAAGCAATTTAATCAAAAACTTTCTAATGAAATCGTTGTAATTATATTGCGTTGCTTAGAGAAGTTACCTGCGCGTCGTTATGATGATATTCAAGCAGTATATACAGAGTTATATAGTATAGCTGGTGAGGAAGAGATAACGCGAGCTTCGACCGAAGTAAAAATGAAGGAGTCAATCTCTCAGGTTTATGTTGATAAAGAGCGTTTGTGGATAAATAAGGCGATGGAATCTGCGGAAGCTCCGCGGGATTACAGAATGGATTACACAAAGAAAAAGAACAATTCTAACGTCGAACAATCTGAGAAAGACCTTCCATTCCTTACCCATTTGCAAACCAAGCAAGGTCCAATCTATGATTTTGATATACAGAAAAACAAAATTGTAATCTCATCAGAAGAAAGCATCTCACTGCAAGATCTGATTTCTCGAGAGTTGTATAAGAATATTATTGTGAATGGATTTTATGATCAAGTACGCTTTTTCCCATTTGATGAGATGATTCTGGTTAGGATGTTGGATGATATCAGTTTAATGAAAGTGGTGGATGGCAAAGTTGTTCGGAAATTAGAGAATACGTCAGTGTATTCAATAAGAGAATTTGAAATATCTTCCGATGGAATGTATTGTGTAGCGTTGCTAGATAAAGATTTAATACTATGCTGGGATTTAAAAGACAGTACTGGACAGGAACGCTTCAGCGGTTTTATCTATTCGATAAATTCTGTGCATACGAAAATTGTGCCTAAAAAGGATTTATTAATTTTAGTAACAGATTTAGATGTCTTTAAAATATTGTCTTTACCTTCTCTGGAGGTCATAAATTCGGTATCAGTGAATGACTTTAGTGGCGTAAAAGATGTGGCATGTTCTCCTCAAGGGAAATTTTTTGTAATTTGGAATAATAGATCACTCTTACAAATTAGAAAGGTTAATGATCCCGAGAATACGATATCTGTAAAAAAATTAACTTCCCCTATTAACACGGCTGCTTTTTTACCAGATGAGAAATCTTTGCTCGCTGTTGATCTGGAGGGCGTTATTTCACTCTTGGACGTGCAGACACTTAATGTAATTAGGCAGCAGGCATCTGGGATAGAGGGAGTCGACAAAGTCCTGATTTCTGGCGACGGGCAGTATTTGGTGACGCTGTGCAAGGATCAGCGTTTGGATTACTGGAAGTGGAATAGATCGTAGCAAAAAAATATTTTTTAAAATGGATTAATTATATTAATGGAAGACCTGACCGGACGCACACTATTGGGAAATTATTTTCTGGAATCCCGCAAGGGCTCCGGAAAGATTGCGGAAGTCTATAAAGCCTGGGATGCCCGCAAATCAGTGCCGGTTGCGGTGAAAGTGTTGCGTGCCGGTAAACAAAATGGGCAAAATTTTTACCAGTATTTTTCTCATGAAGCTGAATTGATGTCTCATCTGGAGCATCCCAACATCGTGCGTTTTTACGATTTCTGTAATGATGGTGGTATCGTTTTTATTGTAATGGATTGGGTGGAAGGATCGAATTTAAAAGAGATTATCCAAAGAATGCATACCCCCTTTAATTTAGAAACAGCACTGGTAGTGATGAAGCCAGTCGCCAGTGCGTTAAACTATGCCCATACGCAGAAAATAATTCACTGCGACGTAAAACCCGCCAATATTCTCATCAATCAGAATTCCAAAGTACTACTGACCGATTTCGGGATTTCTAAACAAGCCAGTCAGCGTACGATGGGAGGAACTCCCCCTTACATGGCACCGGAACAGTTCACCGGTGAACGACTAACGCCCCAAACTGATATTTATGGGCTAGGGGTGACTTTGTATGAAATGCTCAGTGGGGGGCAGGTACCCTACCGTGGCGACACCAGTCAAATGCCTAGTACAACCCTGCGCGATCGTATCCATTGGGAGGTAATGAACTTACCATATCCAGAGCTGACAAAATATAACAGTGCAGTATCGGAAAGTGTAGAGAATGCTATCAAGAAAGCACTCGACAAGAATCCCACTATGCGCTTTCAAAGTGTATTGGAATTTTGTAATGTGATTGAGCAATCAGCTACCAAGTCAAATATTTCCAACGCCGAAAATCTTCAAAATTACCTTGCCCAACCGAAATCTTCCAGTTCTTATCCGGTAAGTGAACCATGCCCTGTGCGATCGACCCCAAATTCTGTAATAGCAAACTCTCAACCAAATGGAACACCCTGTTATACAAAATTACCACGCAACTTTCGGGGAGTTTTCTTATTTGCAATAGAGGGAGAATGGACAGGATATTTTATCCCGATCCAACAAGCAAGTTTTACTATAGGGCGTTCGAGTCAGAACAATCTCATATTACAGGAGAAAAGTGTATCGCGCAGTCATGTGGTGATACAGAGCACACAATCTGGTCTGCTTATTAAAGATATGGGTAGTAAGTTGGGCACTTATGTCAATGGGCAACTTGTGCAGGGGAGCTTCAGGTTGGAAAGCGGTGATGTGATCCAGATTGGATATGAGCAGATATTCGAAATTCATTTTCGATAAATCAAGGAGAGGGCAAGAAATATGGCAGTACACGTTGGAGATAAATTAAAGAATCGCTACCGCATTGAAGAATCTCTTGGTCGTGGGGGCATGGCGGATGTCTATAAGGTGTGGGACGAAGAACGTTCAACCTATTTAGCTTTGAAACTGCTGCGCGATGATCTGGCGCAGGATCCGGTGTTCATGCGCCGTTTTCGGCGGGAGGCGCATAATCTGGCGCAGTTGCAGCATCCCAATATTGTGCGTTTTTATGGGTTGGAAGAGGATGACTTAAAAGCTTTTATTCTTATGGAATATATCGAGGGACCAACTCTGCGCGAAGAGA
>JAAZOK010000136.1 GCA_012797815.1 Chloroflexota bacterium
CAGTTTTTGGGTTAACTCACCAACCACTTCGACGCCGGCAGTTTCTGAAAGCAGATAAAGCTCTTCCAGGGAACTTTCCATGGAGAGTAGTTTATTCGCCCCCTGGACTTCCACGCCGACCAGAACAGCTTTTTCTTTGGGGGAAGCAGTTTTGTAGATTGTTTTTTTTGACATGCAAATTCCTTAAAAGTTTCATTGTGCACGAATAGCATAATATAAAAGTAGATTACAGCGATAATAGAATTTTACTAGAACCTTGACGGGGCAGGATACCGGAGGGCAAACTTGCTGAGAGCTGGGCTCGCAAAGATATGGATTTAAAACACATGCCCGGCATGGGAGTCAGGTTAGGGCAGGCGCGACTTTGAGATGGAAGAAATATCGCAACGACCCTCAAGCTAGGGGATGGTCTTCGTTATTGAGTCAGGATCCAATGGATCAACACGTCGCCAATGACTTGCAAGGATGTCGGGGAAACATGTTCGATCGTATCGTGTGTGGTATGCCAGTAGGGGTAATCAAAATCGATCAGTAAGGCAGTGTCGATACCCTGATTGATGAAGGGCAAATGATCGTCGATCATCGCATATTTATATTCGGGGATCAATTGGGCTTCATATCCCAGTTCTTTCGCGCTCATCCAGATTTCGGTCACCAGAGTTGATGTGGAATTCTTTTCCTGGTAGATATTGAGATCCTTATCTCCGATCATATCGATGATGACCGCTTTGGTTGGTTTTTCGGTCAGTTGATGGACAAAATAATCCGATCCCACGCTCCACCCCCAGTCATTGATGTGCCCCTGGTCTTCGCCGTCGAAAAAGACCAGCCACACCTGCGTTCCGGCAGGGGGATCCAGTACTCTGCTCAATTCAAGCAGCACCGCACTGCCTGATGCTCCGTCATTGGCTCCGGGCACCGCTGTGCTCTGCAAGTGGATGTCGCTTTCCTGGTCTGCTAAGGCTCGGGTGTCATAGTGCGCACCGATGAGGATGATCTTTTCCCCCTCTCCTTTTTTAGCGATGATATTCGAAAGCGGTACATCCCTGAAACGAAAATCTTGGGTTTCTACCTGCCAGGTATTTTGGGTCAGTGTATTTTGTATATAGTGGGAAGTTGCCAGCAAAGCTGAACTGCCGGGGATGCGCGCCCCGAAATCCAGTTGAGCTTGAACGTATTGATAAGCCGATTCACCGGAAAAACCGTGTTCCGTGGTTTGGGATCGACAGCCACTTCCGGTGATAAGGAAAAGGGAAAATATAAGGACGAATTTAATGGTACGCATTGTTCATTGTGGCATAATTCCGGAAAGCGCGCAAGGCACGGTTTGCCAGGGCGGCTTTGCGCTCTTGTTTATCTCTGATTCTAAACTGTAAAGGCGGTAATAATCCCAGGTTGGCTTTCATAGGCTGGAAGGTTTCACAATCCGCATTGGCGATATAGGAACATAACGCCCCGGTCATACACTCTCTCGGGAATGCCAGTAAGGAATCCCCTTTGAGCTGCCGGCTGGCGTTGATACCTGCTATTAACCCGCTGGCAGCATTTCCCAGGTAACCCTCTACCCCGATGATTTGTCCGGCAAAGAAAAGCCATGCAGCTTTTTTCGTCTGCAGAGTTTGATTGACCAGGGAGGGGGCGCATAGAAATGTGTTGCGGTGCATCTGCCCATAGCGGATGAATTTAGCCTGTTCCAGACCGGGGATAAGCCTGAAGACCCGTTTCTGCTCCGGGTAAGTTAGATTGGTCTGGAAACCAACCATGTTATAAGCATGATGGGTCAGATCATCCTGGCGCAATTGCACTATCGCGAAAGGCGCATCTCCCTTGAATAATTTTCTCAATCCCACCGGTCGTAATGGTCCGTATGCCAGTGTGGCGGCATCACGCCGCGCCATAATTTCGATTGGTAGGCAGCCTTCGAAGAACTTTGCAGGTCCTGCGTTCACCCCATTTTCAATTTCATGCTCAAAGGATTTCAAATGGATCTGTTCAGCCGTAGCTAATTGCTCCACAAAGTGAGTGTAGGTTGCCTGATCCATCGGGCAGTTTATATAGTCGCCTGCGTTGTCTTCTCCTTTCCCGTAACGGGAACCGCGAACTGCGATGGTCATATCGATGGAATCCGCCGTGATGATGGGTGCGATGGCATCATAGAAAAAGAGATTTTCCTTCCCGTGGAAAGCAGCCAGGGATGTTGCCAGGGCAGGGGAGGTTAGCGGTCCACTGGCGATGATGGCAGGCGTGTTGGGAATTTGGGTGATTTCTTCGCGGATGATTTCAATGTTAGGATGGGTCGCGATCAGGTCTGTCAATGTTTCGGCAAAAACATGGCGGTCCACTGCCAGAGCGGACCCGGCTGGAACGGCGCTTTGTTCTGCCACCCGGCAGATAACAGAATTGAGGTCCTTCATTTCATGAAATAACAGCCCACTGCCGTTTTCCCGCAGCTTTGAACCGAGGGAGTTGGAGCAAACCAGTTCTCCCAGCCAGGCGCTCTGGTGTGCACCGGTCATTTTCTCCGGACGCATTTCGAAAAGCTGGACGTGAATATTCCGTTCAGCCGCCTGCCAGGCTGCTTCACAACCGGCTAAACCACCACCAATGATTTTCAATTCAGGCTGCATCTCAAAAATTCTATCATCAATTGAATTGGTATAAATATTGCATGGGGCATGCAATTGCGCTATACTCGAAGCATATGTACCAGAAGATCACCAGTCAGACCAAGTTCGAGACCAAACCTCATACCACCGCTCATTTGGCACAAACCATGACATTGCTGAATATGAGCAATTCAGAGTTGGAAGAGGAGATTTTGAAGAATTTGGCTGAAAATCCAGCCCTGGAAGTGGATGAATCCTATCACTGCCCCGTATGCGGGAGTGAAGTACCGCCTGGTGTTCCGTGTCCCCAATGTTTGCGCGATCAACTGAAGCGGGGAGATGATATTTTCACCTTTGTTTCAACGCGTGAGCGCATTTCCTCCGACTCTTATGATGAAAATGATGATTTCTATGAAGATGGATCGGTGGATGAACAGACGCTGGCTGAATATGTCCTGCGTCAGATCGGGGCGGAGCTGGACGATACCCAAAAGCTGGTGGCTGCCAATATTTTGACCCAACTGGACGATGATGGATTTGTCGATGTGGACGTGCTGGAGTTAGCCCAGTATTATCACATTCCCATCAGAAGCGTAGAGCAGGTGCGAAGCTTGATCCAGCACGCTGATCCATTGGGAGTGGGTTCACAGGATTCCCGTGCAGCCATGCTGGTGCAACTGGAAGAATTGAAGAAATCCAGGGCGGTTCCTGAACTGACCGAGAAGATCATCGCTGATAAATACTATGAACTTCTGAAGAAACAGTATCAGGAAATAGCGCAGGCATTTCGGGTTTCGATACGCCAGGTGCAGAATGCGGCTGAATTCATCACCGAAAATTTGAACCCTTTCCCTGCCAGTTCCAACTGGGGTGATGTACGTGATCCGCAAAAAGATGAGCTGCTGCGCTTTGGATTGCCGGATATTGTGTTGAGCTATCTGGAAAACAATCCGGATAATCCGATCGTGATCGAAGTTTTTCAACCGACCAACAGCAATTTGCTGCTGAATTCAAGCTATCATAATGCTTTGAAGGGCTCTGATAAAGAGACCAAAATGAAGATGCGTGAAGACCTGGATAAAGCATCGCTTTTCATCAAATGTCTGCAACAAAGAACCAATACCATTCTGCGCATGATGCAGATTCTGGTGGCATATCAGGAAAAGTACATTCGCGAAGGGGATCGCTATCTCAAACCGATCACACGCGCTGAAATTGCGAAGAAACTGAACGTGCACGAATCTACCATTTCCAGGGCAGTTTCCAGTAAAACGGTACAACTCCCTGACAGAAAAGTATATCCTCTGGCGGTTTTCTTCGATCGCAGCCTGCGGATCCGGACGGAAGTGAAAGAGATCGTTGAGCAGGAAAAAGAACCGTTGAGTGATATACAGATCATGAAAAGATTGGAAAAGAAAGGATTTCATATCGCCCGCCGGACGGTCGCCAAATACCGCGATATGGAAGGAATCCTTCCAGCTTATCAACGCAAAGAAAAAAATAAATGAGTGCTTTCAAAGACCTGATCCGTAATCGCAACATTTCCCTGCTCGAGGTAGAAGCATTGCTTAACATCTATGAACACGCCTGTGCACTGGTTGACCAGGATGACGAGATCGTATTGGTGAACAGTGCTTTCATTGAATTGACTGCTTTCACTCGGGAGGAGATCTTGCAAACTCCCATCCAATCTGTGATTGTCTCAAAACGTGCTGAAAATGGTCTGGTCACACAGACCATATTACGAAAGAACCGGGCGGCGCTTGAGATTGATTTGCAAAAAGAAATTCTCGATGATAAAAAGAACTGGAAAGCGTTTACCATCCTGCAGAAATCACCAACCGCTGGGACGAACTATACGGATTTGCAAACCTACCTGAATTCGTATGCCGCATTGATCGAAACCGGCGAGCAAACATTCCGGCAATTCTGTCAAAAGGGACTGGAAATACTGGAGCGGGTTTTCCATTTCGATCTGCTGGGAATCTATTTTCAGACACCGGAAGGTTATCAGGTCGATCAGGGTCTTTCACAACAGTTATTGCACATGCCCGACACTTTTTCATTGCTGGAGACGAAAAGCCTGGCAGATTATAGCGTATGGACACAGGGCACCCGTACCATCAATATCCTGCAGCGCAACGCACGCGAGCAGCAACTTAATACCCTGATCACCCAGCGTATTGCGACAGCCGATGATCGGAGTGGGTTTCTTCTGGCTGGTTGGAAGGAATTGGTAAAAGATCCAACCTTGCTGGCAGTGGTAGAAAGTTACATGCAGTTATTTCAGCATGGAACTTCTCTTTATCGGGAACAGCAGATCCGGAACGCAATTCAACAGGAAGATCGCACCAAAGCGGAAATTATTAAGAATTTGCAGGATAACATAGAAGAAGGGATCGTGTTTGTATCTCCCGCGAAGGATATTCTCAGCATCAATCAAGCCATGGAACGGCTGCTGGGGTATTCGAAATGGGAGGTGCAAAGCCTTTCTATGGATGATTATCTTGTTTGTTCCCCCCATGTTTCTGATCTTTTTGCAGTTACCTTTGATAAACGTGAAGAAAAAATGGAGGAGGATTGTTCCCTGCATAGGCGCGATGGATCGGAGGAAGCCGTTAAAATGCGCGTGATCCCGCTGGATAAAACCGCTGCAAATTCGGCATTCGTGATCTTCATCCGCTCTACCAGAGAATTGGATGGATTGCGCAAAACGGTCAAAGATTTGGAGCACCAGGCAGCCCTGGGTAAATCTGTGGCTACGTTTGCCCACGAAGTGCGTAATCCGATCAATAATATGGTCACCGGATTACAGGTATTGCAAAATTTGGCGAACGGTGAAGAAACCCAGCTTGATATCATCAATCGTATGATGAATGATTGTGTCCGTCTCAATCATCTGATGGATTCCATTTTGTCCTATGCCAAACCGTTGGAGAAGAAGATCAAGCCACTCAACATCGATCTGCTGTTGCAAAGTGTCATAGAAAAATGGGACGCCAAATGCAAGCGCAATCATATTGAAGTGGTCTACCAGTGCCAGCAGAATCTGCCCATGGTAGCCGGGGACATGCGTTCCCTCGAACAGGTCTTCACCAATTTGATCAGCAACGCAGTAGAAGCGATGAAACCTCAGGATGGGGGAACCATGGCAATAAAGGTTGAAGAGGATCATGCCGCCATCCGCGTGAACGTGTCCGATAACGGTCCGGGGATCCCGGAAGAGATCTTGCGCAATTTGTTCACTCCCTTCGTATCTTTCAGTTTAAAAGGGACCGGATTGGGGCTGGCGATCACCAAAGAATTAGTGGAAGCCCAGAACGGGGAGATCAGTGTGGAATCTTTCCCGGGTGGAACCGTTTTTCATGTCACATTACCAATTGCAGGAGGAGATAATCCGTGAGTTATACAGTTTTGATAGTGGATGATGAAGAAAATGCGCGAAAGAATTTGAGCGTCTTTCTCAAGTCAAAAAATTTTGAGGTATATGAAGCCGGTTCGTTGCAGGAAGCACGCGACCAGCTCAAGCTTGGCAATGGGGATCTCATCCTGCTGGATGTGCAGCTCCCGGACGGCTATGGTCAAACTTTATTAAAAGAATTGCAGCAGCAGCCCAATAAACCGCCGGTAATTTTGATCACCGGGGTGGGTGACATTGAAATGGCGGTGGATGCCATGCGGAATGGCGCACATGATTTCCTGACCAAACCCATCACGGACTTCAAAGTGCTGGAGAATTCCATCGCACGGGCGTGCGAATTGATCCAGATGCGCCGCGAGATCGCCCATTATCGGCAGAAACAGCTCGAATCGGTGGATTTTGTGCTGGGAGAGAATCCTGAAATGCTGGAAGTGGTTTCACAAGCGTTGAAAGCATCCCGTGCGATGGCATCCGTGCTGATCACTGGCGAGACGGGAACCGGCAAAGAAGTGCTGGCACGCTATATTCACCGTTCTGGTCCGCGTGCCTCCAAACAATTCGTC
>JAAZOK010000049.1 GCA_012797815.1 Chloroflexota bacterium
TCAACCTATCTCTATCCCCTTTATGATGCATCTCTGGCGTTCGGGTTCATCGGATTGGCATTGATGGCAGTTCAGTTCATTCTCACAGCGCGCATCAAATGGATCAAAGAACCTTTCGGCAGTGATCTTATCTACCATTTCCACCGGCAGATATCCATTGCCGCTTTTTTTCTGGTGCTAGCACATCCCATACTACTGTTCATCGCTGACAGCCGCTATGTGAACTATCTCAATATTTTCACAGCTCCTCTCAGCGTCAAACCCGGGGTAACAGCTTTATTCTTCCTGGTATTGACCGTCATCTCCGCCGAATATCGCAAGAAACTGAAAATCCATTATGACTTCTGGAAATTCTGGCACGGTATCCTGACTACCATCGTCATCAGTGCAGCCCTGATCCATATCTTTCTAACCGGGACCTACTTATACTACCAGCCATTAAGGATCCTCTGGCTGGTCTATTCCGCCAGTTTTATCCTGTTACTGCTGTATACCCGCTTTATCTACCCACTTACGCTCATCCACAATAAATATACGGTCAGTTCGATCCAGGAGGAGCGTGGGCAAAGCTGGACCGTCAGGTTACAATCCACCCGCAACAAACCACTGCATTTCAAACCCGGTCAATTCGCGTGGATCACCACCTGGAAAACTCCTTTCTCCGATTCCGAACACCCCTTCTCCATTTCATCCAGTTCGGAAAAACCACAGGAAATATCCTTCACCATCAAAGATTTGGGCAAGTTCACCACCACGATCAAATCGATGCAGGTTGGGCAAGCAGTGTATGTAGATGGACCGCACGGGGCTTTCAGCATAGATCGCTACCCGCAAACCGAGCGATTGATATTCATTGCAGGTGGGATCGGCATCACTCCCATCATGAGCATGCTGCGCAGTATGGCTGATCGAGGAGACCAGCGCCCCGCCAAACTCTTCTACAACAACCGCGATTGGGATTCCGTCACATTCCGGGAAGAAATCGACGGACTCAAGAACTCACTTAATTTGGATGTCATCTACACCCTGGAAAAGCCACCGCAAAAATGGAATGGGGAGAGCGGTTACATGACACGGGAGATCTTGCACAAGCACTTGGACAAGGAATGGATCCAGAACCAGACGGATATCTTCCTGTGCGGTCCACAGGTGATGATGGATATTGTAGAAAAACAACTACAGGCTGAAGGTTTCCCGGAATCCCAGATCCATTATGAACTGTTCAGTCTGATATAAAAAGGCAGGTGAAAAATGCGATTTATCCTGGCAAAACGATTGGTTTATATCATCACCATCATGGCAATATTATCAGCCCTGCTATTCGCTTTCCGTAGCACGTTGTTCTAGCCCAGAATCGGCAGCATCACAATGCGCGCCAGCAGCGCCACAATGACCGCCACCAGCAACGTGATGCCGGTGATGGTCAACATGGATTTGGTACCCAGCTCTTTGCGAATAGCAAGCAGGGTCGCCAGACAGGGGATGTAAAAAACCACGAACAGAGTATAGCTAAGCATTTGGATCTTGGTCAGCACCTGATCGAAATTCATACTGCCCAATGCCTGCCCCAGCATCACCAATGACAATTCCTTGCGCAAAATGCCAAAGATCAGCGGTGTTCCCACCTGGGAAGGCAGCCCCAGCAACCAGGTGATAGGTCTAAAAATCACATCCGTAATTTGTGAAAGCTGATAATAATTCATGACAGCCAGGATCACACTGCCCATAATCAAGAGTGGCCAGGCTTCCACAATAAACTCACGGATGCGCAGCCAGGCTTTGGAAGTGACCGTGCGCAGGGTCGGAAAACGGTAAACTGGCATCTCCAGAATCAACCCCGGAGAATCCTCCGGCAGGAAATGGGAGATAATACGTCCAGTTAAGGCAATCACCACAATGTTGATGAAATAGATGCCTACCCCATAAACGGGACCCAGATAAAATGCCGCCAATCCAAAGATGACCGCCATGCGCGCCGAGCAGGGCACCATGCTGGAAAGCAGTGCCGAGAGGAAACGGTCACGTTTATCTTCCATGATACGAGTAGACATAATGGAAGAAACATTACAACCATAACCCAGAATAAAAGGGACGACGGCCTTGCCATGCAATCCCATGCGGTGCATGAGGGAATCCATCAAGAAGGCAATGCGTGGTAGATAGCCCACATCTTCCAGGAATCCCAGCCCGATCAAAAAAGGTCCCAGGTAGGGCATGACGATCGCCAATCCCCCTGTAAAACCCTGAAGGGCTCCCGAAAGGATCTGTGCCAGCAACCCTTTATCCGCGAAAGCCTGCAGCAATTGATTATTCAATGTATCTGCCAGCTGGATAAGCGGTTTCTCGATCAACCCTCCAATTCCGTTCACCGACCAGAAGAATAGGAATAAGATAGCCACCAGAAAGACATATCCGAAAACAGGATGCAGTAAATAATCATCCAGTCTGTCACGCAGGGTGAAGCGTTTGGTAGCTTTCACCAGTACCTGATCGCAGATCGAGATTGCCAGATCATGGCGCTCCTTGCTCACCAGCCAGACCGCTTGCCTGCCGGTGATGTGACACAATTTATCCACGGCACTTTGCACTTCGTTTTCGATCCCCTGCACTTTGCGCCCGACCTGTTCCGTCAGGGGTGGATCACCTTCCAATAATTTCAGAGCCAGTGCCTGGCTGCCAATAGGCAGATCAACTTCTTCCACCAACGCGGCAATATGGGAGATGTGTTGTTCCAATTCCCCTGAATAACGCTGGCGTTCAGCATTTTTATGCTCCTTACCAGCCTGCAACGCACTTGCAAACACATTCCGCACCCCCTGCCCTTTGGTAGCGATGATCGGCAGCACCGGGATGTTGAGGATATTTTGAAGTTTCTCCCCTTCGATGTGAATACCCTGGCGGGCAGCTTCATCCATCATATTGACCGCCAACACCAGTGGGCGGTTCAGTTCCAGCAGTTCCAATGTTAATGCTATGCCCTGTGCCAGGTGAGTAGCATCCACCACATTGATGATGGCATCTACTTCGTTGCCGACCAGGTAATCCAACACTACCCGTTCCGCCGGATTGGTCCCCAATAAAGAATACGTGCCCGGGAGATCGACCAATTCCACGATATTTCCCAATACACGCACCTTTGTCTCTGTGAACGTGACGGTCGTACCTGAAAAATTCCCGGTGGCAGCTTTATATCCTGCTACCTGGTTGAATAAGGTACTTTTCCCACAATTAGGCTGCCCCACCAATGCAAATCGCATCAGAGCTCCTCCACCAGGATATGGCGGGCGATATTTCTGCCGATCACAATCTCTCTCCCATCTACTTCAACCAGCAGAGGTCCATGAAAAGGAGCTATGCGGATGATACGTGCATTGTTACCGGGTAAAAAACCAAGCTGCATAAAATGGCGTTGCATCCCCCACCCTCCTTGAAAACCAATAATCCGCACCCAGGTACCATTTTTTACTTGTAGAAAATTCATTCAGTTAGTATATACTAATCGGAATTAAGCGTCAATGAAAAGGACCGAAAGAGGATAAAAAGCATTCTATCAACACGTTCCTCATGCTGTATTTCCCGGTTTAATGGAATAAAACAAGCCATCTCATCGCCCAGAAAATGACGGGGACAATTTGATATAATTTTTTTACATTTCCGGACCGCCAAGAGGGATAAAATCAACCCATGATGAATATCGCTGACTTCAGCGCAGACAGTAAAAGCGACTCTCTAAAAGAATGTATCGCCAAAAACCCCATCCTCTGGGATGAGTTGGAAAAACATCCATCAAAATTCAGGGTGCTGACAGGTGAACGGACGACCGGTGCGCTCCACATCGGTCATTATTTTGGGTCTTTAAAGAGCAGGGTGAT
Source organism: Chloroflexota bacterium (assembly GCA_012797815.1). Classification (GTDB taxonomy): domain Bacteria; phylum Chloroflexota; class Anaerolineae; order Anaerolineales; family Anaerolineaceae; genus UBA4781. The sequence goes on from JAAZOK010000049.1 coordinate 3,873, forward strand.
CCTCCAGAGCTGGGGAGTTGATATGTTTCTAGTCCTGGCTGATTATCAAGCTATCACGGATAGAAACTCAACAGAAAAATTGAAAGAGAGCATCTTCGAAATCATCCTCGATTATTTAGCCGTTGGAATACAGCCGCAAAAAACAACGATTTTTTGTCATAGTATGATCCCTTCTCTCAATCAACTCATGCTGCCCTTCCTCAGTGTGGTCAGCATGGCAGAATTACAACGCAACCCTACGGTCAAAGAAGAGATAACCCTCTCCGGAACAAAATCAGTAAGTGGTTTAATGATGACCTACCCGGTTCACCAGGCTGCCGATATTCTATTTTGTAAAGGAAATATCGTTCCGGGAGGAAAAGACCAACTACCCCATATTGAAAACACTCGGCAGATAGCACGACGGATAAACAATTTGTATTTTCGGGGAGAGAAGTTCTTTCCCGAACCAGAATTATTGTTAAGTGCTCCATTATTACTGGGAATTGACGGCAGAAAAATGGGCAAAAGCTTGCATAACGCGATCTATTTAAAAATGTCAGAAGACGAAACCGCCCAATTAATTAAGAAAGCCAAAACCGATGCGGATGTTCATATCACCTATGACCCCATCAATCGCCCTGAAGTTGCCAACTTATTGCGATTATATTCCCTATGCAGTGGTGATGCTCCCGAAACAATCGCGGATCACATTGGCAGGAAAGGTGCTTCAGCTCTAAAAAAAGAGCTCACCGTGGCAGTGAACGAGTATTTTCGCCCTATCAGAGAACGCCGAACCCAATATCAAAAAGAAAAAGCGTTCGTTTGGGATGTTTTAAAAGAAGGTAATATAAAAGCTAATGCGATCGCCGATAAGACCCTCGATGACTTGAGGAAAGCGATGCACATGCAGTACTATTAGCCATCGACGGAATAATGACAGATGTTCGCTTTTGTGCCAAATAACTCAAATCAAGCAAAGCAGGGTTATTTTTGTCTTTCCCGGTGTTCAATAAACTTCATTTTATAGCGAGACACCAGCCCCAGCACCACGAACTGCAAGACCACAAATACAATGGCAGAAAACTGATCATAGTAGAAAACCAGCAGATACAACCCGCTGATAGAAACCAGTAAACTGGATTGTGCCAGATTCAACGCAGTTTTTTCCTTTCCTACCGCAAAAAGATCGCACTGAGCATGATAGAAAAACCGATCGTTATTTCACCTATCAAACGGATCAACAAGGTAACCCCATTCTCTGACAATATCAGATTCGTGTTGATCAATTCAGAAAAAAGCCCGCTGATCTGGATATGCCTGGAAGAAAAATTCAGTGATAGAAACGGGTAGAGCATAGCAATCATGCCCCATATCAGCATTGCAGCTAAAACAAAGCGGCGGAATTGGGGTTGGGGTAGTTTTTGGTTCTCATAATTACGAAACTTATTGAGTTGCCGGGTGAAGAAATCGTCATGGTGCGGAACCAGAGGAACCTGTGCACTGTGAACAAATCGCTCCAGGGTATCTAAAAATGCGCGGTATTCTCCCGTACTATCCAATTCCCTGGCGGTTTGTAAGCGCATTACAATCCAATCGCGTTCCTGCGCTGACAGATCCTGATCGAGGTATTCACCGAGCATGGACAAAATGTCATACAAGACCACTCGGGCATTCTCCCGGCGCTGCGAACGTACCAGCATGTAGATCCAAAGGGTCAGTAAAAAGAAGGCATATACAAGGGGAGCCGCCGCAGGGAAAAAATAATCATTGGATTGAGTGATGAATTTGCCTATTTCATCGAGAAAGAGCCCCATGCCAACCCCGCTAAAAACTGCACTGATATCAAGGATACCCCGATTTACAAAGAGCAGGGGCAGCAAGGCGCCACTTATGAGAAACAACCCTCCCCACAGCACGTGGGCGATATGCAGTTCGGCGTTACCGATCTGCGGATAACCGGTCAGTTCCAGAAAAAAACGCGTGAGTGAAACGGAAGCCGCCAGACAAAGCAGAACAATCAACACATAGCGTTCAGCAGCAGCCCGGCGTACTAATTTCCGAATTGGGCGAGCATACAACCCCATGGTACCTTCATTCTATCTATAACTTGGGCAACACAATACTTTGCTGCGCCTGGTATTTCCCTTTCTTATCACCGTACGAAATCTCACAAACTCCATCTCCTTCAAAAAACAGGACCTGGGCGATGCCTTCGTTAGCATAGATCTTGGCGGGCAAGGGAGTCGTATTGGATATCTCAAGAGTAGCATACCCCTCCCACTCCGGCTCGAAGGGAGTGACATTCACAATGATCCCGCAGCGCGCGTACGTGCTCTTGCCGACGCAAACGGTCAGCACCCCTCGCGGAATATGGAAATATTCCACCGTGCGAGCCAGGGCAAAGGAATTAGGTGGGATGATGCACACGTCCCCTTTGAAATCCACCATCGAATGGACATCAAATTGCTTGGGATCCACCACCGTGGTATGGATATTGGTGAATATCTTGAACTCGTCTGCCACACGAATATCATAGCCGTAGGAAGAAAGTCCGTAGGAAATCTTGCCATCGCGCACCTGTCCATCTACAAATGGATCAAGCATCGCCTGTTTTTGTGCATATTCACGTATCTTATAATCCGGTAGTAATCCCATGTCATCTCCTAATATATATATTATTCAAAAATTACCATCCACTGGCGGAAAAGATGGTTTCCAACAATTCCTGTCGTTCGACCGGGGTCATCAAACGAGGTCGCGCCAAATCCACAAACATAATGGTGATCAGATCCGTACTGAGCACCTGCCCATTATAAATTATGTATCGATCAATAAAAGCCTGGCGCTGAGCAAAGCCTTCGCCGTACTGGTCAAAGAACAGATTACCCAGCCCATAGTGTAAGAACGAGCCATGATAGAACTCAAATGCCTGTGGTTGGTGTGCCTGGCTGCCGCTGACGATGGCTGCGCCGGCTTCGGCGACGGTATGGAAATCTTGTTCCAGATAGGGACTGGCAGTGTAATCATAGTATTCGATGTGTTGGAAGGTCACGATAGGGATATAACCCTGTGCCTTCACCGCTTCGATCTGTGCTGCCATCTCATCCATGTCGCAGTGCACCGCACCCGGATAGTCCACACCTGCGGTAGCATAACCCTCCGGTTTGGCGTTGCAGCCCAAGAAAGCGATCTTGTTACCGTTGTTTTCGAATAAAGCCGGTTTTTCTCCATCGGCCAAATTACGTCCACCGCCATAATACTTCCACCCGCGCTGGTCATACATATCCAGGGTATACAGCATGGCATCCGCGCCCCAATCGCGGAAATGATCGCCGGTCAATTCCACCACGTCTGTGCCGATGGCATCCAGCAAGGCAATATATTCCGGCTTGCTGCAAAACACCAGATTGGCATCATTGGCAGCATTGTAGAATGGATTGGGACAGGTCTCGGTAAAGGGGATCTCATTACTGATATGGGTAATATCCGCACTACGCAGGATATCGCCGATATCCAGCGCGGGATAGGTCATGCCATATTTCTCCATCATATAAGCCGTACCGCGCACCAGGGCAGTCACTCCGGTCAGCACTACTGTTGTGATCTTGTTTTCATCACGATTGGTAGTTGGAATGAACGCATTCCCCATCGCTGCTACCCGTGAACTGAAATTCTGCAAATCATCGTTCTTGCCCAGCAATGAGAATTCCACGGTAAGCGCATAATTTTGCATATCAAAATCATCATCAATAGGTGAAACGCCATCCACCGTAATAACCTTCCAGCGAGTTTCGAGTGACTCAAAGGGAATGATAGCCCAGGCACCATCTTCGCTCCAGGCAGTCGACAAGAGGTTCTCTACACCGGTAAGAATCACGGTGGAACTGGAGGGGGTGCCCCATTTTTTCTCAAAGATAGCCTTCGTGTTACCATCTACCAGAATTTTTTTGAGCGATGCGGTACTGCTCACTTCCCCATTCCAAACTTTCAATACATCTTGCAATGAAATGGCATCAGCCACCGTAGCAAAGGGTGCTGCCAGTGCATACACCCACTGCGACAGAGGTTGGTCTCCCGCCACATCCAGCCACAGATCCGCATTCTGTTGAGAATCTGCCAGCGTCACATTTTCAGGGAGGAACATGTCAGTCTGGATCTCTTGTGGTAAGTAAGGAGCTACCCATAAAGATAGAATCCCGGCAGCCTGAGAAACCGGAGGGGTAGGGGTTGTAATTTCTGAAGCAGGTTGGATGGCATCGGATTCTGACGGAGCAGAAGCACAGGCTCCCAATAAAACTGTCATTACCAATGATATCAATACAAGAGCACGGATGGTCTTCATCGAACAAAAATCCTTACAGCAATGTGATCTGAGCACGTTCAACAACGATATGTGCCACGCGCGTAAGTATAGCCTCTTTTTCAGACTTGCATGCCATCAACTCATCTTCGAACTTTGCGCGGGCAGCCTGATCAACCAGAGCACTGCTGTTAATGCTCACATTGGCAGCAGCGGAGGTGAGAGCAGCTGCCGCTAACTGTGCCGCTGAAGCGGCATCGGTGATGGCATTCAAATTACCCAGCTGGCAAGCTGTTTCCGCCAACTGCATGACCGTTAATGCCATGCGCGAAGTTTCGAGAGGAACTTTGGCAGCTGCAAGGGTCGCTTGCTGGATCACGGCGGTACGTTCTTCGATCTGCTGCGAGGTTTGCCTGGGCAACTTGAAAGCTGCCATCACCTGCTCAAAGGCAGCCGCATCTTCTTCCGCAGCTCGCTGAAGTTTGGCTCGTAAATCATCAGCCTGCTCGATCAACTTCCACATAGCGGGTTCAACATCCTTATATTTATACTTCCCGACTGTCAAGCGCGCCACCATTGCCACCAGCGCAGCCGCCGCGGCAGCCGTCCAGGCAGCCGCAGAACCGCCACCGGGAGTGGGACTGGCACTGGCGAGTGCATCCAGGAAGGATGCCTGGTCCGTTTCTGCATTTTTATGCGATCCCGTTGTCACTGTTAATAATTTATTCTCCAGGATTTGCTCATCTTCATATTGGTCAAGCTGCAAATACCAGACCGCCGCATCAGTGAGCGCTTTCTGCGGAATCAATCCTACCAATTCGCTATGATGAACTGCCACCCCATAACGGTGCGCTTCACGACGCACAAATTCCACCACCTGGGCAATAGGGGTTTTTTGGAAATTGGTCAGGTTCATGGAAACTTGAGCACGTCCTTCCACCAGCACCCCCATCGCTTTCACAAAACGCATTCCCCCGGAAGAATGGCGCACTTGTTTGGCAATCTTCTTAGCGATGCTCACATCATCGGTGGTGAGATAGACATTGAAGGCGATCAGCGGAAAACGTGCCCCGATCACGGTGGCACCGGCTTTACCGAGTGCGGAGGGACCAAAATCGGGTTTCCGTTCCATTTTTGTACTGATCTCTTCCTTCAACCCTTCATACTGCCCACGCCGGATATCCTCTAAATTGGTATGCTCCGGTCGGGTGGCAGCTTCCTCATAAAGATAAACCGGAATATGCAGCTCATCTGCAACGCGCTTACCCAAGCGGCGGGCTATCTCAACACACTCACTCATTTCCATATCCCGGATAGGCACAAAGGGCACCACATCCGTAGCGCCAATGCGCGGGTGCTCCCCCTGGTGCCGGTCCATATCGATCAGGGCAGCAGCTTCGCGGATCCCGTTATAAATAGCCTCTTCTACCAATCCGGGTTCCCCCAGTAGAGTAAGGACGGTGCGATTATGATCCAGATCGGAGTGGCGGTCCAGGATCTGCACGCCATTAACTGAAAGGATGGCATCTGCGATCTTCTGCACCACTTCAGGACGACGCGCTTCAGAAAAATTTGGAATACATTCAACCAGTTTTTTGCTCATATTCATCCTCGTATGGAAAGATTATAAACCGGGTCAAGAATCGAAAAAAGCCCATATATCGCGTACGGGCTGGATTTTCTTCTTTATTACCGGATCGCAGTCAATTCATTTAGCAATCGCGGAGTTAATGAGACGACTTTGGGGTTTGCTTGACTAGAGGGACTGCGGTTACTCCTGGAATTGACTCAGTTATGGTGAGATCCCTCGACTGCGCTCGGGATGACGAATCAATAAAAAATGTCATTTCGAGGGAGCAATGCGACCGAGAAATCTCACCATTTCGCGGTCGATTCATAAACAAGTCGCAAAGTAATATCTTGTAGATAATTGTTCAAAAAGCGGCGCTACGATTAACCCTGGAATCGATCCGGCTAAGGTGAGATCCCTCATTGCATTCGGGATGACGAATCAATGTCCTTTCGAGGGAGCAATGCGACCGAGAAATCTCACCATTTCGCGGTCGATTCGTGAACAAGTCACAA
>JAAZOK010000177.1 GCA_012797815.1 Chloroflexota bacterium
CATCTCGACCGCAATCCGGATTTCTGGTATCACAAGAAGATCGCCGAAAAAGGCTGTTACATCATCTACGACGGTCCCGGCAAAGCCAAATATTACCCCGACAGCATGCGGGTAGAACTGCTGCGCAAGCTGGTCGATGCCGGTTTCGAAAAACAGATCATGTTGTGCAACGATATGGGCAAGAAATCCCACCACACCGTGTATGGCGGTGGACCGGGATGGACATGGATAAAACAAAAGTTCTTACCGCGTTTGCTGGAGGAAGGGTTCAGCCAGCAAACCATCGACAATTTCATGATCCACAATCCTGCCAGGTTCTATTCTTTGAAAGAGTGACAGCCCCTGTTACAAACATTCTTTCGTCATCAGGTGAGTCGAGGCAAATAGCTCATTAAGTTCATTCAGACAAGGAGGAAGCATGCCATTTGGATATAATGGCAAGATCCTGCATATTGACCTGACACATCAAACTTTCATGGTAGAGGCTCCCGAGGAATCTTTTTACCGGAAGTATTTGGGAGGGAGTGCTTTGAACAGCTACTACCTGTGCAAGATGGTCCCTCCTGCCACACAGGCATTGAGCGAAAAAAATGTGCTGGTGGTATCGGTCAGCGTGATCACCGGAGCAGCGATCGCCGGACTAAGCCGGGTCGTGGCTTCTGCCAAGAGTCCCCTCACCGGGTTGATTGGTGATGGGCAGGCAGGAGGCTTTTTCCCACCGGAGATGAAATATGCCGGATTCGATGCTTTCATTTTCACGGGCAAATCACCCAAACCGGTCTATCTGTGGGTAGACGATGGGAAATATGAACTCAGGGATGCCAGTCATCTGTGGGGCATGACAAGCGGTGAATGCGAAGATCAGATCAAAGATGAACTGGGGGATGAAAGAATCATGGTCGCCCAGACCGGTCCGGCGGGGGAACGCGGAGTACGGTATGCCTCTATCATGTTCCAGTGCAATCACACGGTAGGACGCACGGGGATGGGGGCAGTGATGGGTTCCAAGAATCTAAAAGCTATTGCTGTTAGAGGGCGCCAGGGTCGCAAGAATTTTAAAGTTGCCGATCCGGTGCAATACAAATACTGGTCAAAAACGGGTGCAACCAGGTTCAAGGACTCTCCTATCGAACCAATGGGGAAATTAGGCACTGCTATCAGCGTGCTGGGGCAGAGTGCCAGCGGGCAATTGCCCACGCATAATTTCGTCAGCGGGGTATTCCTGGGGGCAGATGGGATCAGCGGTGAACTGATGTACGAGCAATACCTGTGCGGAGCAGCACAGGGTAAACAGGATGTGCTCGGCAGGGAGACCTGTTTCGCCTGCCCGGTGCGCTGCAAACGCGTTGTAGAATTCAAGAACGATGATTTTTCTATTGATAAACGCTACGGGGGTCCCGAATACGAGACACTCGGATTGATGGGCAGTTCATGCGGCATCAGTGATTTTCCTGCTATCGCAAAGGCGAATGAAATCTGTAATCGTTATGGCATTGACACCATTTCCTGCGGTGGAACGATCGCCTGGGCAATGGAATGCTTTGGAAAAGGAATATTGACCCTTGAGGATACGGATGGTATCGAACTCCGCTTTGGAGATCCCAAAGCTTACTTACAGGCGGTTGAGGCAATTGCAGAAGGCAGCCGTTTCGGCAATCTTCTGGCACTCGGCTCCGCGCGGGCAGCGGAAGTATTAGGCAGAGGATCCGATAAGCTGGTGGTCGCGGCAAATCGCCAGGAAATCCCGGCGCATATGCCGCGCGCTAAAGTGAGCCTGGGGATCATCTACGCAGTCAACCCGTTTGGCGCAGATCATATGAGCAGCGGGCACGATCCATTTTACGAAAAACAAAGTCCCGACAGCAAAGTAAACGTACCTCCATTTTTACAGCAGCTCGGTTTGAACACACCCACTCTGCCCCGCTCCCTCGACGCCGAAAAGATGCGCTTCGCTTCGGTAACCCAGAATTACGATAGTCTGATGGATAGCCTGTGCATCTGTCAATTTGTGATCGGTACATTTGGCGGTCTGTTTGAACCACTGGAAGTTCCGGAAATCGTGAATTCCGTCACCGGTTGGGATACCACCCTGCCCGAGTTATTAGCAGTTGGGGAACGGCGCGTGAACCTGATGCGCATCTTCAACGCCAGGGAAGGGCATACCCGTGAGAAGGACCAGCTTCCGAGCCGCATGTTCGAGCCATTACAGGGTGGCGCGACAGACGGATTCAAATTCAATCATCAGGAATTTGAAGAAGCCAAAAGTGCATATTACCTGCAACGAGGCTGGGATGTGAATTCCGGCAACCCCACCCATATGAAGATCAGTGAATTGGGATTGGAATGGACCGCGACGACTTGAAATGCATGCCAATGTTGCTTAGAGGGAGTTTGCCGTGAACATAGAAAATTTGATCAGACCGGAATTGGTGGAAATCAACGTAGCTGCCAGGAACTGGGAAGAAGCCATCCGGGCGGCGGGAAAATTAATGGTCGCTAGCGGTGCCGTGGAAACGCGCTTTCCGGAAGCGATGATCCGTGTGGCAAAGGAATTCGGTCCCTACATCGTAGTTGCACCCGGCATCGCCCTGCCGCATGCCCAGCCCGAAGATGGAGTGCTCAAAGCCAGCATCGCGGTGGTGCGTCTTAACGAAGCGGTGAATTTTGGCAATGCGGATAATGATCCGGTATTTTTGGTGGTCGCGCTGGCAGCCATCGACCATGAAGAGCACATCCAGGGTTTAATGGAGGTGGCGAACGTATTGGGGAACGAGCAGTGTGTCGAAAAACTCAAGGCAGCCAAGACAAAAGAGGAACTGCGCGAGGTATTCTTTATAAAAGAGGAAGCTATCTGAAGATCCATCCATACCTGGGTGCTTCAAGCATCTCCAGACGAAGAGAAATATTGGAGCGCGTTTTATTTCAGGGCGGGAAGCAACAACGTAAATATTTCTCTGGTCAATCAATAGAGCTATTTTGATGGTGCGTTTTCTGCGAACGGCACCCTACCACTGGTCAATAAACAAGACGATTTGGTGGTGCGTTCTGCAAACGGCACCCTACCACGGCATGCACGTTGTCAGTTGACGGGAATGGAGCAGACGAGGTTCCTCGCTACGCTCCAAGACATCATGGTTCCTGGTAAATGCCATCCTTGTCGCGACCGAAGTTCCCCTCAGGCGTTTCGACCACGATGTAGTAAAGAGGCTTATTCACAGGATGAGCCTGCAGAAATTCGGTCGCTGCCGCACGGCTCGCTCCCCGATAAATTTCATAGGTATTCATCCCGTTCTGCTCTTTGCGTACAAACTTACAGGCATTTGCTTTGGCTGATGCTTTCGGTGCCGGTTTTTTAGTTTCCTCACGCGGCTCCTGTTCTTTGTAAACTGTTCCTCCGGCACTGGTAAGCGTATCCTTTGCCTCCTGCCAGTGTTTTTTGGTCAATGCTTTCCCGCAGATAATGACCTCCCCCTGCCCCTGTGCGTTGCGATAACAACCGAATTCGAGCGGTTCGCTGGTGATCAACTCTTTGGTATCCGTCACTTCGTGGATATAAGATAGGTTCAGAACAGCTTTACGGGCAGCATCCAGAGTATCAAAACGACAGATGACCACCGGCGTATAAGAGAGCATATGATTCATGGTCCAGATGGTTTGAGCATGCTGTTCATCGCGGTAGCAGGTACCTTTGTTATCACTTTTCCGCACCGCTTTTGAAGAAGGATCTTTTGATTTGCTAAATAGTTTATTTAATTTAATCATGGGTTGTATTCCTCTCCTTTGTTTGAAGTTTGGAGTTATGAACGCAAGCGCTTTGCCAGTTCTATTAACTCATCACCCACGGTCGGATTATATTTTTTGACATCCGTAACCATCATCACGATATCACTGGCAACATCCCGATATACAAAATCACCGGCACCAGATTCCACCAATCGATCCGCCATAGCATTGGCCAGCATAGCATGGATAGTATTGCACTTCTTCCCCAGAACACGCAGTTCAGAAGCTATTTTACGAACAGAACTCTTTTTACCACCCAACAAATCTTTCGCTGAAGCCATCATTCCTCCTCGTTTGATGATACGTATTTTGGATGGATTCTATCATGCCGCCTGCCCGTATATTTATTTTTTTTGTAACGACCTGGTAGCAACTCTGTTACAACAAAGGTGCCGCTTCCGCAGGCGACTGGAACCGGGGCTTTTTTTATTCAGTTCGATTTATTTATCACCATCTGCCATTTTTCATCCTTTTCGCGTTAACAAATCATTGATGATTTTTCCTATTCCCCTGTTCTATAGTAATTTCATTAGTAGAAAGGAATCTGATGCTTATTCTGATCGCATTTTCGCTTTTATCCGGTCTGGTGACGGTACTGTCACCGTGTGTTTTACCGGTATTACCGATCGTATTATCCTCCGGGGCTGCCAGCGGCAAGCGCCGCCCGCTGGGCGTGATCACGGGGCTGGTCATCAGTTTCTCCATCTTCACCCTGGCTATTTCCGCCATCGTGCGCCTGCTAGGGCTTTCCGCCCAGACCCTGCGCATTATCGCAGTAAGCGTGATCGCGCTGCTGGGGTTGAGCATGATCATCCCCAAGTTCAACGAATGGGTCGAAAAAGCCCTCAGTTTCATCCCACGCCTGGCCGGCAGCGGTAGTAAAACCGGCAACGGTTTTCTGCCCGGTTTCATCACCGGCTTGAGTCTGGGATTAGTGTGGGCACCCTGCGCCGGTCCCATCCTGGCATCGGTGACCGCTCTGGCAGCCACCCAACAGCTTTCTTTTGCATCCGTGCTGGTGGTGATCTTCTATGCCATCGGTGCCGGCATTCCCCTGCTGGCGATTGCCTATGGTGGACGCTCGCTTATCCAGAAGGTACCTTTCCTCTCAAAGAACCTCGCCAACGTACAGAAGGTGTTTGGGGTGATCATGATCCTCACCGCGCTGCTGATCGCCTTCAACGCCGATGTGATGGTAACCACCTGGCTGACCCAGCGGCTGCCCTCCGGATGGACTTCCAGCCTGACGGCTTTCGAGTCGAGTGACACGGTGACCCAACAGTTATACGGCGACAACGGCAGCACCTCCTATTTCGTGAGCGGACAAGCTACGCCGGGCAGTGATGCGTTGCCCAACCTGGGCGCAGCACCCGAGCTGACCGGCATCAGCAATTGGATCAACAGCGAGCCCCTCACCCTGCAGGACCTGCACGGCAAGGTAGTGATCGTGGATTTCTGGACCTATTCGTGCATCAACTGCGTGCGCACTCTGCCCTATATTACCGACTGGTACGCCAAATACCATGCCGACGGGTTGGAGATCATCGGAGTGCATACCCCGGAGTTCGAATTCGAGAAGGATACGGATAATGTGCAGGCAGCCGTGCAACGCTTTGACATCCGGTATCCTGTCGCGCAGGATAACGATTACGGTACCTGGCGCGCCTTCAACAACCATTACTGGCCAGCCAAGTACATCATCGACGCCGAGGGCAACGTGCGCTACGTGCATTACGGCGAAGGGGATTACGAAGAAACCGAGATGGTCATCCAGCAGCTCCTGGCGGAGATCGGCGTGAACAACCAGACGGCGCTCACCACGCTGAAAGACCAGAATTTTTCTTCCAACCAGACGCCCGAGACCTACATCGGCTATAGCCGCCAGGAAAGCTTCGCTTCCCCCGAACCCGTCGCACGGGCTCAGAGCGCCACTTACAGCATCCCCGAAGCGCTGCCGCTGCACCATTTCGCCGTCTCCGGTGCGTGGACTTTCAATCCCGAATACGCCCAGGCAGAACAAGCCGGCG
>JAAZOK010000061.1 GCA_012797815.1 Chloroflexota bacterium
CCACTAGATGAATCGCTTTTTGAACTATTTGCTGATCGTGCGCTGTTAATGGCATGAACCAACCGCGATTGGGCGCGCGCCCCAAGGCAACGACCTGTTCCACAGTGGCAGCCCAGGACATATCGTTTGATTGGGTCGCAAAAGCTAACTGTCTGGCGGTGTCACGCGCAGAGGTTTGCCATAGATCCCGATTGATAAGAATTACTTTCCCATCCAGTGGGCGCAGTAAGCGCCCCATCGCCAGCAAAAGCGTACTTTTTCCAACACCATTTGGACCGATCAAAGCTAAGACCTCGCCGGGATGGGTCTGCAAGCAGATATCTTTAACGACCGGATCTTCATTATAGGCACAGGTGACGTCGATCAATTCTAGCTTGCTCATGTTCTGCCTCGCGTTTTGTGTTCACTTTTCTTAAGCAAGTATAGGAAGAAGATACCACCCACCAGTGAGGTGATGATTCCAACCGGTATCTCCAGTGGTGCCATAATGGTCCGGGAGAGATCGTCGGCGACCAGGGTAAGGATTGCGCCGATCAACGCGCTGGTGGGGATGAGGCGTTTGTGAGTAGCGCCGGAAAGCATGCGAGCGATATGCGGGGAGATCAGCCCTACAAAACCGATAACACCGCTCGCCGCCACGGCAGCTGCCGTGATCAAGCTGGCGGCTGCGATAATTCCTCCGCGAGCTTTAGATAGAGATAACCCTATGGTCTGCGCTGTGTCATCTCCACATGAGAGTGCATCTAATGGACGCGAGAAAAACCACAGGAATATCATTCCAATCAATAGATAAGGACTGCAACTCCACAATTGGAGCCAACTTCGCCCGCTGAATCCACCCATGAGCCATGAAAATATTTCATGAATGCTCTCTTTACTGATCAGCATCAACATGGATACTGCAGATGAAAGAACGGTGCTGAGGGCAGCACCGGCTAAAAGCATGCCGATTACGGTGGATTTTCCACTGTTGCCGGCGATGACATAGACCAGAAACACGGCTGACAATGCCCCCAGAAATGCTGCCAGCGGAATCGGATCAAACCCGGCAAAACTCCATGTGAATCCCAGCGTGATCGCCAGCGTGGCACCCAATGAAGCCCCGCTGGATGCCCCGATGATATATGGATCGGCGAGCGGGTTTCGGAACAATGCTTGAAAAGCTGCGCCGGCTGTTGCCAACCCGGCGCCCACCAGTGTTGCAAGCAGAACACGTGCCAGGCGCAGGTCTCGTACTATGGCTATATCCGTGGCGTCTGCTTTTCCCTGGCTCGAGTTCAAGAGAACTCTCAAAACACGATCCGGGGGTATATATACAGCTCCCACGCCCAAACTGATTATGAGGGTGCCGAGAAGGATACCCGTCAGGATCAACAGACATATCGTGTAGTGGCGATGGCTCATCGTATTCTAACCTCGTGCTGTGGGTTAACCGCAGAGTCAAAAAATTTTGGTTCAATGACTCTGCGGCAGGACCGTTTATCGAAATTACTTGAAGAGATCCGGGTAAAGTGCTTCTGCAATGGATTCCAATGCGTCAACAACACGTGGCCCAGGACGAGAAGAGGTGTTGCCGTCGATCAGGTAGATGCGATCATTCTTAACTGCATCGATTTGATCCCATCCGGGACGGGCGGATAATTGTTCGGCAATTAACTTGTCGCCATGGGAGTCAGGACCCATGATGACAACGGGGTTTTTCTGAACGACCTCTTCAGCACTGACGGACGGCCAATCTTCAGTGAGGTCGGCAAAAATATTGACGCCGCCGGCAAGTTGAATCATCTGTCCGATGAACGTATTCGGACCAGCGGTCATCAATGGCTCATCCCAAACCTCCCAAAAGACAGTGGGTTGCTCTTCTTCCGGAACAGTGGCAATTTTCTCTGTTACTGCGCTCACCCGTGTTTTCATTTCTTCAACGAGGGCAGCAGCATTGGCATCCTTGTTGGTGATTTTCCCGACCAGCAATATATTGTCATAGATATCCTCAAAAGATTGTGCGTCAATGGCTACTACAGTGATATTGGCATTTTCGAGTGCCTCGATCACGATCGCTTGGCTGGAGCCTTCTGCCAATACCAGATCGGGTTCCAGCGAGACGATGGTTTCAATGCTCATGGAATCCGCGGAATATCCGCCCACTTTTGTTATTGAAACTGCTTCGGCGGGGTAATCGCAGTATTCTGTATTGCCCACCACCAGAGCGCCGGCACCAATGGCAAAGACAATTTCTGTATTGGATGGAGAAAGGGAAATGATGCGCGCGGGTTCGGTATCGATTGTTACTTCGCGCCCACTGCTATCTGTGATGGTCATCGGGAAGGCTGACAGCGGTGCTGTGTCAGTTGACTCCGCAACCACCGCTGTCGCTGCAGGGGATTCACCGGCAATCGGAGTGGTTCCATTGCATGCACTCAGAGAAAAAGCAAGAACGAAAAAAATCGGCAAAAAATATTTACGAAACATATTCAACTCCTGTTTTATGATGGACTTTTGAAAAAAACAAACCCGACCTTTCGGGTCGGGTTTTATGTATTAGGTATACAAGTATTTGCCATACTCTACCTCCTTAATCCGAGAAGGGTTCAAAAAGAGTTTTGTTGAGGAAGGTATCCTGGCTTGTCAAAAATGACTTACAGTTGCGGTACAGCGCTGGACTTGAACCAGCTTCCACCTTTACACCC
>JAAZOK010000158.1 GCA_012797815.1 Chloroflexota bacterium
AGGCTGGTTGCCGGTGTGATCGGGTACCAACCCGAGAACTGCAAGCCGCCAAACAGCGCACCCAGAGCGGCCGCGGTGTTGCCATCCGCCATGATGCAATCGTCGGTCATGCCAGACATGCGCTCAACGCGATATGGATCCTTCTTTTCAAGATTCGCCGCTGCCCATTCTGCAGCCGCTTTGATGACACCGAAGTTGGAATCAACGGCTTTCTTTTTGCCTTTGAAATGGAAATCAAGTGCAGCGTACAATTCTTCCATGCTGATGCCGAGCATATGCCCGACCACCCCGACGTAGACCATGTTTGCAATATAATCGCGCATATTTGGCGCAATCTCTGCATCCTTGATCAACTTCTTCACCGGCATGGGATAAGTGATAATATCCATGCGCGTGATTTCTTGTTTAATGTCATCCGCATAGAACAGTACGCCGCCGGGAAGGATGTAATCCAGCTCGCGGGAGAAAGACGCTGGATTCATAGCAATGACAATATCATCTTTTTCCAGGCGGGCCAGGTAGCCATCCTTGCTCAGGCGAATGGTGTACCAGGTTGGTAAACCCTGGATATTGGATGGAAAAATATTTTTTCCAGATACTGGAATTCCCATGCGAAAAAGCGCACGCAGCAGCAAATTGTTGGCAGTAGCACTGCCGGATCCGTTGACCGTGCTGATTGTGATGCAGAAATCGTTCACGATCGGGCTCGCCTTTGTGTCCGCTCCGATCACATGGGAAGGAGATTCATCAGACATTGTAGCTCCTCAGGAGTTAGTAATGTAAAACACTGATCGTCACTCAAATTTCTGGCTGGAGAGCGTCCGAGATCTTTGAAAGATCAAATCGGTATGCTCAACCAGTGCTTGATAACCCGCAACAAAATTACCCGATATGATCGAATCCACCATTCGCTGGTGATATGACCAGACCCGTTCCAGGTAATTTAAGTCCGTATAAATATCCAGTCCAACTGCTTCATAGATTTCCCAATATGCTTCCAGGATACCCATGACAAAAGGATTATTCAATCGGCGGTAAATTGAAAGGTGTAATTCGCGATGCTCGGCATGCGGAATTTGGACATGCGATCCGTGCAACTTTTCCTGCGCACTCTTGACCAACCTGCGCAGATAATCATGATCTTCGGATGTGAGCAAAACAACCGCCTGATACCAGTAGGCCATCTCAACATGATTCCGCAAATCCGAGAAAGATCGAAAATGCCGATCATCGGTTCGAACTGCATATGCCAGGCTGTTGATTACAGCGGGCGAGAAGGTGTACGGCAGCCGCCGTATACCGGTCTTTGGCCGGACTTCCACCAGGCCAAAGGTTCGCGCAACCTCAAGCTGCTCACGCAAGCTCGCAACGCTGATCCCAAGCTCCTGGCTTAGCTCTGTCAACGGCGGGAGTCGATCGGTATCCGAATTCCCGCAGGAAGCCAGATATTTCATGAACTCAGAAATTTGATCTAAAGAAGCTCGATCTCGCAGCATAATTTCAGCTCTATTAATCAGATTATTAATACGAAATCATTCTAACAAAACCTAAAAGATAAGTCAAGCGCGGTTAATCATGCTTACACCGTGCCCATCATCCATTATTCATCATATGATTAGGAAATTGTCGGTGAAAAATACTGTGGTAGTGATGCCAATGATTTGCCCAATCCGGTGCCGTGCCAGGTGATCAACCGGCCGTCCACAAGATGGACCCGGCCATTTTTCACAGCGGGCGTGTCAGCAAATATCCGAAGGATTGTCCTTTTCTGCTCCTCACCAAACGGATATGGCTCATCAGGCAGAAGGATCACCTCAGGCTTTGCAGCACGAATCTCATCTTCGCAAACCACCGGGTAACGGACATCCCGATCACCGCTTTCCTCTGCGAATTCAGCACCCCAATTTGTAGCCAAAGGATACCGCCGCTGGTGTTGAGCAAACAGGTTTTTTCCACCACAAACATTTAGAAGATCACTGCAATAGGTATCACCATTAAATGTCATCCACCAGAGCCGATGATCGTCCTCCTGGCCCT
>JAAZOK010000096.1 GCA_012797815.1 Chloroflexota bacterium
ACCCGGTGGATTCTTCTTCCCCGGATAGTTTCTTCTTCGTTCTATTGCGAAGGTCTTGTTTGAAGGGATTCAAGATCAGCTGAATCAGGGGCGACACGGCATAAGTGACACAAATGAATCCACTTAATAAGATCAGGGATGAGAAATAACCGGCACCCAATCTGGTGCCCCAAAAAATTTCCTCAAAATGCCTGGGGAATATATAGAAGGTTAATAAATAGATCAATATGAAATGAACAAACTGATCAGCCAGGAATATCGCGAGGGCAAACTGCCCGAATTTTTTAGTTAAATGCTGTTTTATCAAATCAACGATGAAATGCAATAAGAACAATACCACAGGAATCCAGATGGGAAAAATCTTCCACAGCATAAAGCAGCTTATCAAGGTAACCGTAAGTGCATGGCGAGCAATGGTCTTCACGTCATCCTTATTTTCAATTTGTTTTGAAGATTGAATAACGAAATCCGACAACAAATGACCAAAAACCAAGCTAATAAATATTTCAGTTTTCAAGATATCACCACCTGCATCTTCACCCAGTGCAATGGATATTACTGGAAACCATCGCTGTCTTCGATGAGAGCGCAACCAAGAAGGATGGATAGTAAAAATTCTCTAGCTTGATAGAAAGAAACCACCTTCCGTGACTTCTAGAGGTCACATCCATCACTTGTGACTTCCAGGGGTCACAAATACCCGTTGTGATCTCCAGAGATCGCATCAGTATTAGTATATTATATTCATTTGGAGCAGGAGGGAGAACACTCTAGCGAGGAATTAATAGCTGCTCAAATAAGTCCAGGCTTTTTGAAATGACATCCCACCCCGCTTTGTTCAGGTGCCTCGAAACGGCGGATCGATTTATTTCATTGCCAAACCAGTCCTGTGCAATTTCCTGGGTGGTTTTGTTCAACAGCATTCCCTCCACCGCTTTACACTGTTTGAATGTCCAGTTAGAAGAGATGAAATCGATAAGTTGGACGTTATTCCTCAACAATTTTTCACAGTCTGAAGTGAATTTGTAAGATCCACTGATTCTCATAGAGAGAGAAAATCTGCTATCCGTCAGCTCATCCAATTCTTTTCCGGAGAGAATGAATGCTTCTCCATCCCCGTTGCGGATGTTTTTCAACGGACTTTCCACCGCGCCTATCCCGATTGCCATCCTGGTATTAATTGAATTTGACAACAATGAAGTTCTCAGCAAGCATCTTATTAATAAGGAAATTCTCAGGGAAAGTGATGGTTCAGCAATGACCACTTGCCAGCTATCACCCCTGAAAACGTTAATTGCCTGCGGGATAACAGCTCTCGAATAAAAGTTGATCAATGCGGTTGATATGGGGGAATTAAGAGTGGTGCGGAATTTTTCCCTTGTTTCCAGGTCATAGCGCGTAGACCCGATGATATCACCCGTTATAACTGCGATAAATTTCGAATTCATATTCATTAGAATACAGTGTAGCCAAATTATAATATTTATTCAAGTTTACAAAGAGAAGGTTAAATGAGATAAGGGGGAAAATTGGATCAAAGAGGTCTCTTTAAACCACCAGTAGCGCGGGTGGGACTCGAACCCACAAGGGTGTGAACCCGGAGGATTTTAAGTCCTCTGCGTCTGCCTAATTCCGCCACCGCGCCACAAGTTGAGTAATTTTACTTCAAATCGCTTTTCTTTCAAAGGGATTTGATAAATTTACAAAAGCACAACTATTTATTGTTTATACGGGAGCATGCTTTACGTTGTACAAAATGATATGCAATCGAAATGGAGAGTTCCTTCGCTAACGCTCAGGATGACATCGAAAAAAGGATAAGCCGTTGATCTATGTTCAGGAAGAGATTGGGGACTGAAAAATTTTTCCGGTTACGATGCTCTTTCACAAGACAGAGACTATTCCTTCTTTGAAGAGAAAAATTTGGATAATCTCACCATACCGCTGGCTTTGATATGCTCCAGCGGCGAGAGCCGTTCGGTCAGCATGCTGGCATGCTTAATGCTCTCCCTCAGTTCTTGCGCCGAATGGAAATCCGGCAGGCTGAGGGTCGCCAGCCCCACCTCACCGTAGGTGTGCGCATCCGAGCCGACCGTGAAGGGCTTGTGCCACTGCTCCGCCAGTTCCAGCGCCAGTTCGTTGAACTCCGCCTTGAAGCAGCGCGCGTTGAACACCTCCACCGCGTCCACCAGCGGCAGGATGGTCTCCAGCTCGCCTGGCTTCCACATGGCACGGAAGGCATCTGTGGGATGCGGCAGGGCGATGAAAGCACCCTGCGCTTTCAGCAGTTCGATGGTCCGCAGCACCGGCAACCGGGCAGGCACCTCTTCTTCCAGAAAATAGCCGATCACCTCCCCGCTGGCGGTCTGCACTTCTTCCGCCACCACCACCAGCTGCGGGTCCATTTCTCTGGCTTTCAAGGCACCCGCAATGGTATCGTGATCGGTGATGCACAAGCGCTGGATGCCCACTGCACGCGCCGTTTCCAGCAGTTTTTCCAGACGATTGCTGCTGTCGGGTGAATAGCTCGAATGGCAGTGGAATTCTGCCCGCACCATCTTATTCATCCTGATACAAATCTCCACTGGGCGGTTCCAGCGTGATTTCAGGACGGCTGATCTTGGTCAGGTAGTTGCCCCACGGGTAAGCCTGCACCACACTATCGCCGTTCTCCAGCGTCCCTTCGCAGAACTTGGGTTTATCGAAGGCCTGGTAACCGCTCAACACGAAAGGCAGCCCGCCCTCCGCCAGCACCCATTCACCGTTGAATTTGCGTGCCAGGTGAATATGGATGCCCGAAGAGCTGCCCCCATCGCAGGAGGGATGCCCGATGCGTTCATCGCGATTGACGTACTCACCCACCTGCACCTTATCCGTGCCGGCGACATGCATATACAGCAGGCTCCAGCCGGTCTGTTCGTAACCATCCCCATCCAGGTCCAGCAGCACGATGCCGTTGCCCCCGCGCACCACCAATCCGGCTGCCGAAGCCAGCGCCCATTTGTTGGAAACACCACAGCCCGAGCGATCAAGAGGCGGCGCGAAATCCAGTGCTGCCGCCGGACCTTCTTTGCCCCACGCTTCATGCGGACCGCAGGTGTAATTCCAGGTCTGCCCATCGGGAAACGGCAGCAACAATTCCGGTTGCAGCGTTCCCGCCGGGAAGAGCGGCTCCACCTTCGCCGCGCGCTCCCACATATCGCCGAACAGGCGCTCGTGCACCACAGAGATGGAATTTTCACCATACAGAGCTGCCTGCCATTCGGTGCGGGTGGAGATAGCTGCCACGTAGGTCATCACCGCCACCGTGCCGGCGTTCAGGTCGGGAGCCAGACGCAGGGTGGTGCCATCGCTGAAGGTCAGGTCGGTCAGGGTACCCGCCCGCCAGCCGTAGTAGCCGATCTCGAGCTGGCTGATCACCAGCCCCAGTTGTTTGTATAAGCCACCCTTATCGGATTTGGTAAAACCATAGGGGTAATTGGATTGATCCGGGGTGGCAGGTTGCCCGCTCACCCAACCGCTGCGCTGTTCCAGCAGGGTCAGCAGGATGCGCGGGTTGATGGAATATTCGATGGCGATCTGGTTGAGGATCTGCGCCCCGGGCGTGGTGCCCGCCGTCATCAATTCGGTATAATCCGCCAGCTGGCTGTCGTGCTCGTCCACGAAAGCCAGGGTGTCAAAACCGATGGTCGAGGGCGAATACACGATATCGCTGTCGGGGATGAGCAACTCGTGCGGAGTGGTCTCCCCCAGCACATCCGGGATGAACAGACGCGTTTCCGGCGGCAACAGCAAATCTTCCACCATTCCATCCGGGAAGAGAATTTCCCCGGGCTCCACCCCGAAATGGGCTGCCAGCGCTGCCAGCGTATCACCCGATTGGGTAAAGTATTCGACATAGCCATCCGGCAGGGCTTCCTGTGTGGGGGTCGCCGTTGGGACATCCGTCGCTGCCATGGTGACGGTAGGGTCTACCTGCGCCGCCATATTGGAGGGTACCGCACAGCCCATCACGGCGCTCAATAACAGCATCCCTGCCAGCCATTTACCAGTTGATCTCATTTTCCTCATTCAAATACTCAGAAGCTTCCACAATCGTATTGTTCAAACTCAGGGTCCCTTCATATTGACTGCCCGAACCCGCCGATATCCATCCACTTAACACAAAAGGCACATCGCGGTCGGCAGCCACCCACTCGCCATTATACCGCCGCGCCAGGTGCAGGTGGGTACCGCTTGAATACCCGCCCTCACACGAGGCGTATCCGATTACCTCCCCGGCTTGCAGCACGCTTCCAGGTGCCGCCCGTCCCGTGCTGCTGATGTGCATATACAACACCACCCAGCCGGTGCGCACATCGCCATCCCCGCTCA
Source organism: Chloroflexota bacterium (assembly GCA_012797815.1). GTDB lineage: Bacteria > Chloroflexota > Anaerolineae > Anaerolineales > Anaerolineaceae > UBA4781. The sequence continues at coordinate 4,375 of JAAZOK010000096.1, forward strand.
GGTCCTGCAACACCGCTCCATTTTCGGCATAGCTGATCACGCCCTCCGCCACGGCGCGCACTGCCTGCTCGCTCTGGTAACAACCCCAATTCTCTCCGGGTGGCGCCAGGTCGATGGCAGCCCAGGCAGCCCCATCGCCCCAGGCGGAATGCGCTCCGCTGGTATAGTGCCAACGTTCCCCCGCCGCAAAGGGCAACTGCATGGGTGGTTGTGCGAGATCCACCGGCAGCGGTTCTCCGCTGTCATATTGAAAGGGATCGCCGAATAAGCGCACATAATCGGCATAAAAGCCCAGCGGCGAAACCGCCAGTTCCCAATCGTGATAATCCATGAATAAAGCGAACAGATACTGCACGGCAGCACTGGCATCGTTCATGTCTGCATCCAGGTCGATCTGAGTGCCATCCGGCAAAGCAAAGCCACCCAGCGCACCTACCTCGTGTGTATAAAATCCGCGGTTCAGTTCGTTGGCAGCCCACGAAAGCTGCGTGAACAAGCCTGCACGGCTGGTATCAGCCGGATTGATGGGATACAGCCCCTGGTAGGCTGGCTCAGCAACCGTCACCCAATCACTGCGGTATTCCAGCAGCGCCAGCAGCAGGCGTGGGTTGACCGAATACAGCAGGCTGACCTCTTCCACGATCTGTGCGCCGTTCAGGGTGCGCCCTTCCACCTCTTCACTGTAGCCCGCCAGATAACCGCTGCTGCTCTGGATGAACATAGTGACATCGAAGCCCACCTGCCCTGTTCCATACACCAGTTCAGAGTCCGGCAGCAGATTGACCCGGTTAGGCGCACTACCGGCAGTGTTCCCGTTGTTAATAGATGCATCCCCACCCGTTCTTGCACAGGCAGGGATGAATATCAACCATAGCAGAAAAAATATATTACGCAGGAAAAGAGCACGGCGCTTCATCATCCGATATGGATCGGCAGGGATCTGCCTGCCAGCAGGTGCACATGGATGTGGAACACGCTCTGCCCGGCGTTGGGTCCGGTGTTGATCGACAGGCGGTAGCCTTCCTGGTCCACACCCTGTTCTTTGGCGATCAGTTTTGCCACGTACACCAGATGCCCTACCAGCGCTTCATCTTCCTCACTCATCGCGTTCACCGAAGAAATATGTTTGTTCGGCACGATCAGGATATGCACCGGCGCCACCGGGTGGATATCCCAGAAGGCGGTAACCCGTTCATCGTGGTAGAGCACGCGACCGTCGCTCTCTCCGGCTGCGATCTTGCAGAACACGCAGTCGGATGCCATCTTATTGCTCTTTTTTTCCGGCGATGAAAGCCTGGGTTTCATCCAGCGCTTTGTCGTCCTTGTATTGGCGCGGCGGGGTCTTCATGAAGTAAGATGCCGGTCCATACAGCGGTCCGCCGATGCCACGGTCCATGCCCAATTTCACACAGCGCAGCGCATCGATAACCACACCGGCGGAGTTGGGGGAATCCCACACTTCCAGCTTGGCCTCCAACTGCAGCGGCACATTGCCAAAGGTAGTGCCCTCCATGCGGATATGCGCGAACTTGCGGTCGGTCAACCACGGCACATAATCGCTGGGACCGATATGGATATCGCCTTCCGGCAGTTCATACGGCAGCATGCTGGTGACCGCGCCGGTCTTGGAGATCTTCTTGGATTCCAGGCGTTCGCGTTCCAGCATGTTCATGAAATCGGTGTTGCCACCGAAATTGAGCTGGTAGGTATGATCCAGACGCACCCCGCGATCCACGAACAGGCTCGCCAGCATGCGGTGCAGGATGGTAGCGCCCACCTGCGATTTGACATCATCCCCGATGATGGGTAATTTCTTCTCGGCAAAGCGCGGCGCCCAGTAGGGGGAGCTGGCGATGAAGACCGGGATGGCGTTCACCATGCCGCAGCCCGCCTCCAGGATCTGTTCCACATACCACTTGGTCGCCATTTCGGAGCCCACCGGCATGAAGTTGATCACCACATCCGTCTTGGTTTCCTTCAAGATCCTGGCAACATCATCGGTCGGTCCGGGCGCCTTTTTGACGATCTGTCCCACGTATTTGCCGATGCCGTCATGCGTCATACCGCGATACACCTTCACACCCATCTTGGGTACATCCGCAAAGCGGTAGGTATTGTTGGGAAAAGCGTAGATGGCCTCCGACAGGTCCTTGCCGACCTTGGTATCCACCACGTCAAACGCGGCGGTGAATTCGATATCACGCACATGATAACCGCCCAGATTGACATGCATCAATCCCGGCACGCGATCATCGTCCTTGGCATCCTTATAGAAATGA
>JAAZOK010000126.1 GCA_012797815.1 Chloroflexota bacterium
AGAAGAAACGGTGCGCAAGCTGGTGCGTGATTGGCTGTGCCCGGTATTGAAGGGTGGATCGATGTAGATCAGATCCACAGCCTCATCCGCGAAGGAACGCAGAATCGGTAAATTATCGCCCAGATACACTTGATCTTGCATGTCAGCCCTGGATACCCTGTATCCCGACCATCAGGAACTGCACACCCAGATAGAGCAAGTAAGAACCACACACAGCCATGAGAATATTGTACACACGATTGCTGAATAATTTACCGCCGCTGCTGACGATGGTGGAAAGCAGGCTGTTCCACAGGAAATCCACGCTGACATGCCCCAGGTAGAAAGCGATCACCGGCAGCATGCCCATGGTTTTGGCATCCAATAGATAGACGGCTGCCACAGTGATCCACCAGGCATACCAGAAGGGATTGCTGATGGTGGTCAATACTCCCATTGAGAGCACCTGCGTGCGGCTCATGGGTTGCGTGGTCTGCTTTTCTTCTTCCGTAGGTAAGCTGTACCTGCCCTTGATGCCGCGCAGAGCGAACCCTCCGCCCATCCACAACAACAGCACGCCCCCCAATAGTGCGATGGCGGTTTGTAAGGTGGGCTGGGAGAGAAAGGGAGCCAAGCCAAACACGATCATGCCCGCCATGACCAGTTCTGTCAAGGCATGCCCCAGCGAGACCAGTGGACCGGTGATCCAGCCCAGACGGGGAGATTGGGAGATAAGTGCAGTCGTCACCGGACCGGGAGAGAGCACCGCGCCGATCGCCATACTGAAGGCAAAAAAGAAGATTGCGGTAAATGAGTTCGATGGCAGCATAATGCAAAAAATTGTAGCATATCCCTTCAAAAAGTGGGAGCGCTGGTTTATTATTGGGGTAAACTGAAACAATCTTATAAACAAAAGGAACCAGTATGTATAGAAAAGATTCGGAATTTCTGGATTTCCTCGGGGAATGGGTAGAGAGCTTAAAACCCGTCAATGTCGAGAAAATCTTTCAGCAACCAGAACATGTGGCGATCATCTCGGTGGATGTGATCAACGGTTTTTGCAAATTCGGACCGCTCTCCAGCCCGCGCGTTAACAGCATCGTCGCGCCCATTGTGGCGTTATTCATGCGCGCCTGGCAGGCAGGTTGCCACAACATCGTACTCACACAAGATACCCATGAACCGGATGCGGTGGAGTTCGGCGCTTTTCCGCCGCACTGCGTCCGTGGGACAGAAGAAGCGCAGACGGTTTCAGAGATCAAAGGATTGCCATTCTTCGACCATCTCACGGTTTTGGAGAAGAACTCCATCGACTCTGGTCTGGATAGCGGGTTGGACGCCTGGATCGCCGCACATCCCCAGGTACACACCTTCATCGTAGTGGGAGATTGCACCGACCTGTGTACCTATCAGCTTGCCATGCACCTGCGGCTGAGCGCTAACGAACGACAGAAAGATTGGCGGGTGATTGTGCCGGAGGACTGCACAGATACCTACGACACTTCGATAAAGGCTGCACAGGAAATCAATGCTTTCCCGCACCCGGCTGACTTCTTCCATCACACTTTCCTTTATCACATGGCATTGAACGGCATCGAAGTGGTGAAAGAGATCAATTGATATGAAAAGAGCCTGTGAGATTTTCACAGGCTCTGTCTTTTCGCAGTTTATTTAATCCGCATCTATCCAGTAACTGGCTTCTTCGACCCGGATGGTCAGATTCTCGGTCTTTTCCCATCCGGTTAGCACACCGAAATAACCGCTGGGGAGGGTATTATCGGAATACTCGTCCACCAGAACCCCGTTGATATACAGGCTGATAACACCGTCTTTGGTCATCACGCCCAGCACATTGGTCTGGTTACTGCCGGCGTTGATAGTACCACTCGCCTTCCAGCGGATCAGGTAGACCATGCTGCCGGCAGCTTCATCCCACAAACGCAGGGAATAGCGCCCATCACAGGTGATCGCGAACAAATAACCGGGATTGGCTTCGGGCAACACCGGAACATGGAACATGACCCCGTAGTGATCATCCAGAGAACAGGTCTCGGTGGTGAAAGTGATCTCGATATACCCATTCTTGATCGCTTCGGTAGAAGCCAGACGCCAGCCACCCACATCCGCCAGAGAGGTCATTCGGTAGTAGCCGTTCTCAAAGTAGGCGGAACTGTAATCGTCGCTGCCAACCGGCCAGTTCTTGGGGGCGTCCATCAGGTCGGTCCAATCCGCCGAACCAAGATATATACCCGGGTCGGTGGAAGCGATGGTGGGTGTTAAGGTAGGCTCTTCGGTAGGGATGGCGGTGAGCTGTATGGTCGGTTCTGCGGTGGCTGCCTCGGCATCCTTGGCTTCTTCAGCCTGCGCGGTCGCCAGGGCGGCTGCCGTCGCAATGGCAGAGGAAACCGAGGAGGTAGGGGTGGCTTCCTCATTCTTGGCAAGCGGTGTAGCAGTGGGCATTTCTGCCAGAAGCTGATTCACACGACTGGCAAGGTAGCGCTGCTTGATGTCATCGAACTTGGTATACAAAAAATACCCGCAGGCTAAAAATAACGCGATCAATAACAGAATAATGATGGTTTTCTTCATTTCTTTTCTCCTCTTCTTCAGTGGGTCAACTCTTGTACCCGATCTTGCGCAACAAATCCTTGCGCCACTTGATATCTTCTTCTCCCTCAATTCCTTTGGGGCTTTCGCCATCCACCACCCCCAGGATTGCCCTGCCCGCTTTTTCCTGTGCGACCAGCACAAGGGTTGGATTGGCAGTAGCACAATAGATGTGGCAGACCTCCGGGACAGCTTTAATGGCATTCAGCACATTGAGCGGGAAAAAACCTTCACCAAGAAAGATGATAAAACTATGCCCGGCGCCCACGGCAAGCGCATTCTTCCTTGCCAGATCGAGCATAGCTTCATCCGTACCCGACCAGCGCACCAGACATTTTCCGGAAGCTTCACAAAAAGCCAGCCCGAATTTGATGCCGGGGACACTGGAAACCAGAGCCTCATGGATATCTTCCACCGTTTTGATGAAATGCGATTGCCCCAAGATAAAATTCACTTCTTGCGGTTTTTCGATCTTGACGCTTTTTATTTCCATGCAGTTCTCCTTATCTATGGTCAATTTGCGGCATGAAATTCAATAGTATAGATGCAAGTTAGATGCCAAGCTGTATTATTTCGCTCTTATCTAATGATACTCTGTGTTTTATAATGAGAACAGTATCTCTTCTGCAGCATAGATAGAGTACAATTGGAAACTCAAAATTACACAGGAATGATACAGCTTGTTTGAATTAATCTTTTTAGGCACCTCTGCTTCCGCCCCTTCCATTCAACGCGGGTTACCGGCACAGGTCGTCAAGCATAATGAACATCGTTTTTTGGTCGACTGCGGTGAAGGCACCCAACGCCAGATCCTGCAATCGGGTATCGGCTTCAAGAAACTGAACCGCCTGTTGATCACCCACGGTCATCTGGATCACATCCTGGGGATCGGAGGCCTGGTTTCTACTTTTTTGCGCTGGGAAGCCATCGAAAATATGGAGATCTATGGGGGCGAGGCAGCCCTCGAACGCATCGCAGACCTGCTGTTCAAGGTGGTGATCCGCGGCGTATATCCGCCTTTCCCCATCGAACTGAAATCCGTGCGAAAAGGAACCGTGATCGAAGAGCAGGATTTCAGTATTTCCGCCTTTCCGGTCAAACACCGTGGACAGGGCTGTTTTGGGTATTGTTTTGAAGAGCAGAGCAGACGTCCTTTTTTGGCAGATAAAGCCGATGCGCTGGGCATCCCGCCCGGTCCGCTACGGCGCGACCTGGTGCAGGGCAAAGCGGTCACCCTGCCCAATGGCAAGCATGTGGCACCGGATGACATCCTGGGCGAGCACCAACCCGGCACCAAGCTGGTGATCGTGGGCGACACCGGCGAGACCAAATCGCTGGAAAAAGTGTGCCTGAACGCGGATGCGCTGGTGATCGAAGGCACTTACCTGTACGAAGAGGTGGAACTGGCGCGCGAATACGCCCATCTGACGGTGCGCGAAGCGGCGGAACTGGCGCTCAAGTGCGGGGTGAAACAGCTTTTCATCACGCATGTTTCGCGGCGCTACCGTGACAAGGATGTGGAAAAAGAAGCGCTGTCCATCTTCCCCAACAGCGTGGTGGTCAAGGATTTCGACCAGTTCCAGATCAAGAACGACTGACTTCTTTCCCTGGAGGACCGCATGGTGATGGGAACCGAATCCCTTGCGATTTATCGAACGCCTGGGGTATAATCGCTGCATCGGGGTGTGGCTCAGCCCGGTGTAGAGCGCACGGTTCGGGTCCGTGAGGTCGGCGGTTCAAATCCGCCCACCCCGACAATTTTTTGAATGATAATTGCACAGTCATAAAGAGAGATCGATATCTTTCATCTACATTAAATAAGATCTCCAATCCGATGGAAATCCATAATCCTGTAATCTGAAATTTCTCCTTTTTTTCTCACGATCAGAAATCATACAAATAAAATTCTGCCATAGTTTACGATCCGACAATCTTCGCATAACAAGAAATTGAGCAAAGAGTTTATTATCCTGAGTTGAATCCCATATAAAAGACTTTGCGATGATGGGACGAATAGGATATTCCCGCCGAAATAGATACCCATAATGAGCACAAATATTCCGTTGAATACTCAGCACATGCAACCATTGTCCAAACAAATAGTCGTTTACACAATACATATCCTTCGAGATTAACTTTTTATCCTTCTCAAGAAGATTCTTATAGAACTTTGAGAGAGTATTGAATGAAAAATATTCAATAATGACCCATATTGGGAAAAGACCCGCATATTTCTTTTGATGATGAACAATTACAGGATCTTTGCTATTTCGAATAATCGCATCTGAAAAACTCTTTAATATTTCCCCATACTTTGCAGGATCTTTAAAAATATTTTTCTGATAAAACGCATCTGAGCCGTAGGTTAGGGCTAAATAATGGGAAATCTTTGTTCTGGTATTAATTTCGATAAACTCGAGAATAAAGAGAATTTTATTACGTAACCATTGATCGTTTTCATATATTGCAATAACTTGTGAAAATCGGATATCACTTCGATAGTGATCAGGGGTATCCATTAATTTATGAAAGTAGATATTTAGGCGGTAATAATGATTCGATTGAAGAAAAATGATCGCTTTTCTTTCATCATCAATCGTCATTCCACGACTACGTAATACTTCTATCTGATCATCAATTGACAGTGCTGGTTTCAATGCCATATAAACACCCCATAAAAATAAAATGACCCACCTCGGTGCGCATGCAAAGCAGAGGCGTGGTGGGTTCTGTTAGCATTATTATATAAAAAATGATTGGTTTTGCAAGAGCCAAATTTATTTCAAATAATACTTTTACGGAAATTTACGCACAGTGTCTAACGCAAATTATCAAATATGCTCGATCAGCCCTTTCAGCGACGCTTTGTATTCGGCAATAACACGATCGCACCAGGCATCGAATTCCGGATCGGCTGTTTTCAGGTGAGGATGCGCATCCATGAACTTTAAATACAGCTTCAATCCCTCTTCGATATCGATATCGCACTTGAATTCAGGAACAACGGCTTCGATCTTGGAACAGTCGAATATACAGGAATTCCTCTTATCCCCCTGAATGCTCGTCAGAAAATCATATTGCTTACTGTGAGCCAGAACATCACCGGGAATATAGACCGGCTTATATTCCACACCCAATTCCCCGGCAAGGATCTGATAGACCCGATCGAAGGTATGCGGTTGGGTATTCATGATCTGATAGATCTCACCGATCGCTTCTTCTTTTCCGATCAGCGGGATGAATCCTTTGGCGAAATCTTTTGCGTGTGTGCTCGCCCAAACCGATTGACCGTCGCCGTGCACGATCACTTCTTTGCCATCGAGCATGCGCTGAACAACAGACCAGTAGCTCTTACCCTTCACGCTCAAAGGGATTCTATCTTCTGAGTAGGTTTGGGTCGGGCGCACGATCGTGACGGGAAATCCCTCTTCCCTGGCTGCTTTCAAGAACACTTTCTCGCAGGCAGCTTTTCCCTGCCCATACTCGCTGAAGCGGTTCCCGTAAGGTGTGCTTTCATTAATCACACAGTCATATTCACGGTTTAGCGCAGCAACCGTGCTGATAAAAATGAACTGTTTTGTTTTCCCTCGGAAGATATCAATATTTTGTTGAGCAATCTCCGGTTGATAGATCACGAAATTGATAACGCAATCAAATTCAAAGCCCGCAACTGCAGCCTTTAATTGCTCATGATCATTCGCATCCGCAGTAAGGAAAGTCGCGTTTTTGAATTCTTTGTTTGCGGGAGAATGTTTCGCAGCAGAAGATACCTGCTTGCCCCTGTTTAAAACAAACAGCTCCACACCTGGATCACTATCCAATTTGTGCGTGATGGGAGTTGATATCGTCCCGGTACCACCGATAATTAATACTCGTCTTTTCATATACAGTCCCTCAAGTCAGTGGCGCTGATTCGCCTGTGCCGCATTTTTTAATCTACAGCAATTCTACCCTGTCGTAAGAACTCTATCCAGCGGTGCATAGAAAACACTCCATATTAAAATAACGACCCACCCCGGTGCACATGCAAAACAGGAGCGCGGTAAAGCCTATTCGTATTAAAGATGGCATAGCGCGGATATTTTAGACCGTGAGATCGGAAGTTCAAACCCACCCACCCCGACACTTTTGGGGATATGCAAACAGCATATCCTTTTTTACATCTGTATTATCCCAATTCTCTTACGGAAAAACCTGATACGAGATCAATAGATGTTCATAGAAACAAAGACAAGCTGATACTCTTTTTTTTAATCCAAACGCGTTTATCCCGCTACCGGCAAAGAAGCACCCGCACATTTTCTTAAATCACATATTCTGCATAACCACTAACCTGAATATCTTGATCTTCAACAACTTTTCTGTATAGTTCCCATAGCTCATTCATATATTCATCCGGATTCAACATCATTTTCGCGATCAAATTAATGGTTTCCTTATCAACGTCTGATAGACGCTCATACGAAGTTGCAGCAACAACTGGCTTTTTGCGGTTATGTGCCTTTAATCTCCACTCATATGATAGAAGTTCATTCTTAAATATACAATTCAAATCACAAAGCAACGCATATTTAAGTCCGTGTCTTCCAGAGAAACCACTATAACTTGAATACGCCCTGCCTGTTTCCATATGCTCTTTCCAAACTTCTGCTGCAAATAAAAAGCTATTTCGCTCTACATTTTTATATTGTCTTTCTGGATCAACTATGTACCATTTACACTCATCCACATCAAATACTTCCGTAACCCAATGTGGAACAGTTAATCCATCTACTACATATTTGCTATATCCCGTACGTACCCTTATTGAATTTCCCAGATATCTGACCAGTGACGCAAATAAGAGTGCATGGTGATCACAGCTAAGAACAGCTCTATCATTTGGAATCGTTTTGAGCGGTAACTTTCTTTCTGCCAGGTACTTTTCAAGTCGCGGATAACTAAGCATCGTTTCCACTGTTGAGTTTTCACAATGGAAAATCCCTCTATTTTTCCGATCATATTTTACTTTCTCTGTCTTAGCATCTATTGGATGAATAAGAATTGATTTTACAACATCAAATAAGAAATTATAGTCAAATTTAAGTTGTTCAATCATCCATTCTTGATTTTTTATTTCAGAATACCTATTTATTGATTTATAGAAATCCATAGCTCTCTTAAGTATTATATTTTTTACAGCAATTATCTTAGGCGGGTATCCCTTGGATACAGGGTGGAACATGTTTTATGGTTATGGATATAAGGATACCTCAAACGACTCCTAAAACCAAAATGATGAAATTCACCCTCAAGGATTTTTAACCGATTTTTCCCGATGATGATACCTGCCTTCTTTCGGGTTCAACCATTCCGCCGTCCAGCATGCTGACAAGATTTATATTATTGGCAACTGCCATACCGACACCATCGAAGGGTTTTGGTCTCAAGCTAAGAACGATATCAAAGGTGATTATCCTTTCTGTTTACGGCATGGAACAGAAAGCCTTCTCCGCTTTCAACGCATCGGTGAATAAACTAAAAAACGCTTTATTATGATTCATGTTTTGAATATAAACGGAGGCTTGACTTATTACATTTCCATGTATAAAGTGTGTAATACTCCATTATGCCAAATTGGTTTCGAACTGACATGGTTGATCTCTTAAACGGCATTCATGAAAACCGATGGATAAGAAGAATTCATACTATACGCGAAGACACCTTTATTACCGGCTGACTTCACTCAATTCGTGATTGCAGGCAAATTGTGAAAGTCTCTTGACACTTCAGGTTTCATACACTTATGATATTACTAAGTATAAGTTGCTGAATAAAAATAATAATTCCGATGATTTAGCAGGTGTACCATGAGAATTATCAGCAGAATATATGATCTTATTTATAAATTCAATGATTTCATAACAGAAAAGCCGATCCTGCATGCTATCCAGAACGGCTTTACGTATATGATCCCTCTTGTGCTGCTCGGTTCGATTGCGCTAGTTTTGTTAAGTCTGCCGATACCCGCATATCAGAACATGATGACAACCTTATTGGGAACGGAATGGGGAAATATACTGCAGTATATCAGGGATGGAACATTCAATGCCTTTTCACTTATCTTAGTCATCACTGTCAGCTATTCTTATGCTCAAGAATTCAACAACCGTCAGGTCTTTATGATCCCGATCATGGCTTCAATCACGGCGCTTGGCTCTTATATTGCACTGTTAGGTATCAACGAGCCTGGTTTTTCGATTTCATATTTTGGTGTTATCGGCGTTTTTATCGCACTCCTTGTTTCGCTGACCTCGACCGCGCTGTTCAGAAAACTGAGTAGTATAAAGACATTTCGCATAAGACTTTTATTTGACGGAGCAAATCCAAATTTCAGCAATGCCCTATCGCTCTTCATACCGGCATGCCTTACGATCACCGTATTTGCTAGCGTTAACGAAGCCGTACATCATTTTATTGGTATAGACGATCTACAGGCTTTCATTACGTCCAGTCTCGGCAGTTTATTTACCTATATTCGGTCAGTGTTCTGGCAAGGAACCATTTTCATTTTACTCGTTCATCTGTTCTGGCTTTTCGGGATACATGGCAGTAATGCGCTTGAAACCGTGGCACAGGATATATTTGTTCCGGCTCTTGAGACTAATCAACAGCTTATTTTGTCCGGTCACGCTCCCACAGAAATCTTTACCAAGACCTTTTTTGATACATTTGTCTTTATGGGAGGATGCGGTTCGATCATCTGCCTGATAATTGCCATCTTTATCGTCGGCAGGAATAAAAGTCAGGTGCGTCTGTCAAAGATGTCAATTGTACCGGTGCTTTTCAATATCAACGAACTTATGGTCTTCGGCATTCCGATTGTTTTGAATCCGGCTTATCTGATCCCTTTTATCGGTGTGCCGCTAATACTGAGCACCGTTTCCTTTTTCTCCATGAAGATTGGGCTGGTTCCGTATACAACGAGTATGGTCGAATGGACGACCCCGATTTTTCTCAGCGGATATATTTCAACGGGTTCCCTCATGGGCAGCATACAGCAGCTTTTTAATCTAGCCATCGGTACCGTGTGTTATGTTCCGTTTGTCAAACTGTCTGCCAAAGCGTATGAAGTCAGAAAAGAATCAAATCTGAAAAAAGTCTATGAGGCTTTCAGGGTTTTTGAAGAACACGGTTCAACGTCATCTCTTACATCACGCCTTGACGTCGTCGGCAACATAGCCAGATCGCTTTCTGTTGATTTCGAGTATGATCTCGATAGGCAGGCTATCGATCTGCACTATCAGCCGATTGTAGACATTAATGGAAAAGTCGTCTCCGTAGAGGCACTGCTGCGCTGGAACCACAGCGGTTACGGTCTTATCAGCCCGCCCTTGGTCATAGCGCTGGCAGAAGAAGCGGGGCTGATCGACAATCTTGGTAACCTGATCTTTGACAAAGCGTGCGACGCTTTAGCACAAATGAAAAAAGCCGGTATTGATAATGTGACCGTCTGTGTAAACGTATCAGCTGCTCAGCTCGAAAACGATAATTTTACACAGAACCTTAAAAAATTTTTTACGGATCACGAGGTGCGTCCCAGCGACATTCAAATCGAACTCACCGAAAGACTGGCACTCTCAAACAGCTTTAAGATTACCCGCCAAATTGAAGAGATCAACAAACTTGGTATTAAACTTGCCATGGATGATTTTGGAGCTGGTCACAGCAGCCTCATGTATCTGAAAGAGTATCACCTCCATACTGTTAAGCTTGACGGTTCGCTGGTGCGTGAAGTCATACCCTGTCTCGATTGCAGGGATATCATATCGACCATCGTATCGCTCGGAAAAACGCTCAATTATCGCGTGGTGGCAGAGTTTGTTGAAGAGCAGGAGCAGAAAGAAATTCTGCAGGAACTAGGCTGTGAACTATTTCAGGGTTATTTATTCAGTAAAGCCCTACCACTTGGAGAAATACTGGAATATATCCAAGCGAGTAATTATGTAAGGAAAACTCTACAGTGAAAAATTCGAAAAGCAAGATTTGAATTTTTATAACAAGTGTAATATTCGCTTACCTATACTCAAAACTTTTATTTCGATCTTCAAGTTTGTCCTTATAAACACCCACGCAAGCACGGATTTTCAACCTTCAGATCGCTTCCCATAGCAATATTTTCATGGCTGAGATTTAACAGATATTTAACATTTCTCCTGTACAATGAAAAGAAAGGCTAAGGAGATCTTCGATGGGCGAGAAAGATGAAAAAGAAGTAAAAGAACAGCTGGATGAACTGATGAAAGAAGAAAAAGAACCGGAAAAACCCAAGAAGAAAGATAAGGGCGATAAGAAGGACAAAAAGAAAAAGGATAAGAAAGAGAAAAAAGGCAAGAAGGACAAGAAAGAGAAAAAGGGGAAAAAAGACAAAAAGGATAAAAAGGAAAAGAAAGACAAGAAGAAAAAGGATAAGAAGGACGGGAAAAAGAAATAGCCTGCATCTCCTCTTCCCCGCTGCCTCTTGAAAAGGGAGAAAATACGCTTATCCGCTGATCCAGTAGGTCTGATAGGGTCGTAAGACCAGTTTTAGCGCACCGGCATCCTTAGCGAAACCTTTACCCGTTATCAGATCAGTGAAAGTTGTTCCCTGTGCGATGAAATCGGCAGGAAGATCGATCTTTACGTACTCATCGGATACATTGGTCAAACAGATCACTGCCTGATGGTCTTTCTCGTTTTCCCTATAGATCGCCAGGACGCGCTCATCGAATTTCAATATCCGTTGCTGCGCTAAAGGAGCGAAAGCCGAGTTTTCCTTACGGCACACCAATAATTGGATATAACGCTGAAAAATAAGCGTTTCTCGGCAATTCGGATCGGAAAGCACCGCGACCATGTGCTCATAGGAGAATTTCTCCCGATTGATGGAACGGGGCTGATCGCCATCGGCATCACAGATATCACAGTTATGTGACCCAAACAGACTATGGACGTAAACACCCGGAACACCGGCGACAGCTAGCATGATCGCCTGACTGGCGATAAAGCGATCAATATCTCGGGACAAGTCAGGGTGAGCAGGATCGTTCAGGAAATCATACAGGGTGACATTCAGTTCATAGACCTTATCCTGTCCATCCAGGTCTTTTTTATAAGAAAGTCTCCCGCCATGCTCGCGGGTGGTTTCAATCAGTGCCGCAATCTCTGCCTCATCCAGAATTCCCATCGCCGGGTTCAAACCGATACCATCATGGGAAGCGATGAAATTGAAATAGCAATAGGGTTGGGGAAGTGAAGCGATCCAATCGCCGAGTTTGGCGGCATTGCCTTCCAGAAAAGTATGCAAGATAAGGGGACCCAGTGAAAACTGGTAGATGAGTTGGGCTTCATCCGTTTCTCCCTGCCCGTTGATCCGTTCCCCTAGATAACTCAAATTTTCCTTAAAGGGCACGTTGCTTTCCGTGATCAACAAGACCTCAGGGGCAACCCGGTCTAAAATCGCCCGAAATGCTTTGACCAGAGCATGAGTTTGCGGTCGGTGAATACAATCCGTTCCGATCTCTTTCCATAAAAAGGGAACGGCATCGATGCGAATGATCCTGGCGCCCTGTTGAATATAAAACAGCAAAATATCCACGATATCCAGAAAAACATTCACGCTGGCATAATTCAGGTCGATTTGATCTCTTGAAAATGTGGTCCAAACATTGAGCGTGCCTGTTGTGGTGTCAAAACGCGTCACGAGGGGCAAAGCTCTCGGTCTCACCACCTGGCTGAGATCGGCATCAGGCGGCACGAAAATGAAATAATCGTGATACGGCTTTTCCCCTCTCAAAAAGGATTGGAACCAACGGCTTTGCTGAGAGACATGATTAAAGACCCCATCCATCATCAAACGGAAATGTTGGGAGAAAGCATGCACATCCTCCCAATCACCCAAAGCCGGATCGACCTGATAATAATCGATCACCGAAAAACCATCATCCGAGGAATAGGGGAAAAAAGGCAAAATATGGATCGTATTAAACGAGGATTTCAAATAGTTAATGCAGAACTTATGGAGCGTTTCCAGTGGCTTCCATGCGCTGGCAACAAATTGGTCCGCATAAGTGATCAGGACAACATCTTTTTGTGTTAACGGATAGCGCCGGTTGGCAACATCGATCCTACTTTTATATGAAGCGAGTTTTTCTATTAATCGTGAATATAAAACTTGGGCTTTTTTTTCACCATAAATAAACTCTAAATTATTCTTTAATCTATTTTCTTCTTTCATACGGTTTATTCATTTAATTTACTCTTCCTGCGGAAAGCAGAATTCCAATTATTTTATCAAGTTTCGGTTTTATTGCCGTATATGAATAATAACGTTTCCCTAAGTCAAAATTGCGATCGGTCATTTGCTGTGCCTTTTCATGATCATTCAAAGTCGCTACCACCCGGTCCGTAACTGCGCCGGTAACCCGCCCATCCATCTCAAGCAGGTCAAACCCCAACGGACTTATATCGGTAGCATAGACCGGATAGCGATTGATTACGGTCACCTTGCGAAAGTAGATCGCTTCAAGCAAGGCATTTCCAAAACCTTCGATGAAACTTGGATATGTGACCAGATCAGCAGCCTGATAAGCATCCCACAAACAAAAACGGCTGGCATTTCCTGAAAAGAAACCCTGTGCCTGGATCAACGGCACACCCAGTGCCGCCGCCTTCTCCACCAACAGCTTAAGATAAGCATCTCCCTCATCACCGGATGGATGGCTGAGAACCAACTTTGCTTTTCTGCCGGATAGTTTTTCCACGATGGGTGATTTTCGCAATTCCGCTACCAGATCGATGGCAAGCTCAATGCCTTTGCGCGGAATGATGCGCGTGGGCTGCAACACCATGATCTCCTGCGGTGAGATATGCAGCGCTTCCCTCACCTTTGTCACGATATGTGTGTCCACACGGGTCTCTCTGTCAAAATCGAAAATATTCGGAATAATCTCCGCTTTCAGCCCGGTCCTTACCAGCAGATTTTTTTGTGCCAGTGAGTTGATCACCACGTGCGTGATGCACTTATCCTGCGGCGGAAAATATGCCTCCAATATTTCGGGAAGGCAGTTGGTCAAGAAACGTTCCCGCTCCCAATAAAAATCATGGTGATGTGCGATCGTGCGGACTTCTTCTTTTCTGATCAAGCGTGCCAGCGCAATACCCAACGGAATGTTCATGGGAATGGTCAAGATATTTTCTGCAATGATCTCATCGATACCATTCTTGCGGATAAATTCCTTCAACGATTTGTAAAGCAGTTCTACACAGGCTTCAATTTCTTCAAGCAACCCATCGCTAAGCTCCCGCTGCCCGAAGGCTTTAGCATCAATAGACGCAATAGCAGGATGCTGAAAATGCATTTCAGGGATCAGGGTCTTATTGGGAAGTTCTTCTAATTCTCCCGCACAGTAGAAGATGGTGTGCCCGAGTTCGGAAAGGATGGATGCCCATTTATGAATTTCAAGAGTAACTCCATCCAGTCCATTGATGCGGGTGGATAAAAAGGCGATACGCATTGAGATGCTACCCTTTTACGCCACCTGCCACAATACCTCGCTCGATATATTTCTGCAGTGCCAGATAGAGAATCAGAACCGGAATAGTCATGATGGTAGACGCCGCCATGACGACATTCAGTCGTGGACTGGGGTCATTAAATATCGTGTTGATGCTAATGGGAATGGTAAATTGTGTCCGGCTGTTCAAGAAGATGAACGCATACAAAAATTCATTCCACGCGATCATAAAAGAATAAATAAAAACGGAGACGATCGCCGGAATCGAAAGTGGCAGGGTGATCCTGCGCAAGACATCCACATGCGTGCAGCCGTCGATCAGCCCCGCCTGCTCAATTTCGGTTGGGATCGTCTTGAAATAATTAGTGAGCATATATAAGGCTACCGGCAGTGTTTGTGCCAGGTAGGTCACGACCAGAACCGACAAATTATCCTGCACCTCGAAACCCAATAGACCACCCAGGCGCGAAAGCATGGCAAAAAGTGGAATGATCAGTAATACCCCAGGAAAAAGATAGATCAAAAGAATGCTATTCAAAAATAGATTCTTCCCTTTAAACTGCAGCCGGGTGATCGCGTAAGCACCCAGGGTCGAAAAAATCACCGTGATCAACGCGGTAGGAACGGAAACCTTGAGGCTGTTCAAGATATTATGCCCAAAGTCACGATAATACACATTTTCCGGATCAAATAATTCGTTATAACCCTCCATACGCAGTTGCTCCGGTATATATACCGGTTCCCGACCACCGATCTCCGCAAAGGATTTAAATGAGGAGGATATCATCCAATAAAATGGAAATAAAATACTGACCAGAAAGAAGATCATCGCCGCCGCAAATATAAACCGACGCCAATTGATCCAATCTGCCAGATGATCGATAAAATTCTTCTTTTTTGATCTCATGGTGTTTTTCTTTTCATAATTCATCATCATTAATCCTCGCTCTTAGAGGCAATTCTTGAATAAAGGATCATAAAGATGACGACGATAACGAACAGGATCATGGCAGTCGCTGCCCCCTTCCCGAAATTGAATGTCTTGAAACTGAACTCATACGTCAGGATCGGCAACACTTTTGTCCCGTACCCGCCTCCGGTCAGCAGGAAGACGTCATCAAATTTATTGAAGGTCCAAATAAGGCGCAGCAGGAAAGATGATCCCAGCACATATTTCAATTCCGGGAGGGTAATATAGATGAATTTCTGCCAATGATTGGCGCCATCCACTTCGGCGGCTTCGTATAACATGTCATCAATCGCCTGCAAACGCGCCAGGATCATCAACATGGCAAACGGAAAATACCGCCATGCTTCGAACAAAATGACCAGGATTAATGCCAGTCCACGGGTCGAAAGATACGCCTGGGGGGTATCAATCAGGTTTAGCCGCATCAGCACATCGTTGATAACCCCAGATTGTCTGGGATCCAGGATCCAACGCCACACAAAAGCCACGCTCACCACCGGTGCCACATAAGGGAACAGGAAGATGGAACGCGCTATTCCCCTCCCTTTAAATGGACGATTTAATAATAATGCTGCAATAAGTCCAAAAAAGACAGTCAAGATGGTGGAGAAAAGTGAATAAACGATACTGGTGACTATAGCACCCGCATTCCTCCAATCTTGAAATTTAAAAGCAAAATCATTGATCACATTTTTGAAATTTTCAAAACCGACAAACGGGGCATGATAAACATCATTCAGGTTTTTCAATCCAACATCATGAAATGAAATCCAAATGCTGTAGATAGCCGGAAAAACGACCAGTCCAAAGACAATCAACGCAGTGGGTAAAATGAAGCGATATGCCAGGCGAGCTTCCTTCTTTTTTAACGAGGAGCCCTTCACGGGATTTTTGAGCATCCTATGCTTGATGTTCATATAGAGTCCTTTAGACCAAGATTGCAGGTATACGAAAACGTATACCTGCAATTCTCTATTATTAATTTCCTATTGGGCGCGCTCCGCAACCAGCGCTTCAACCTGTTCTTGCAACCAGGCTGCGGCTGTTTCGGGAGTCATGGTGCCTTCCAGAGCGATGTTGCTGATCGCTTGCGGGATCAACAGACGTCCCTCGATATCACCGATGACAGCCTGTTCCAGCGCACCGTAATCGGGACGGAACAACCAGCGACCCATGGTATCGTAACCATTGGCAATTTGATCCAAGGTGTCACTTGAGTAATTGGCGAAATAGGGGCTCAGATCTTTCCACCCATCCACTGCGCTTTTCAGGACCGGTACTTTGCCGAAAGGAGCCAAAGCAAGCACATCCTGATACCCTTCCGTCATAAAGTATTCGACCACATCCTGTGCCTCAGGATCAGCACCCTGCATGATAGCCAGGGTCACCAATTGTCCATAAGAGGCTGAACCACCGTTGCCGACCATCTGAGGGGCAAAACCGGTTTTCAACGGCAGATCTTCCACTGCGATTTGCACGTTACCACCGCTTTCCATGCCTGAGCCATCTACCAGGTCATCCATGATATAGGTACTGTAGAACATCATCCCCGATTGGTCCAGTTCATAGGATTCACGCGCGCCTTGCCAGTATTGCGGTCCGGGCATCGCGCAGCGCTGCAGATCTGTGTAAAAACGCAGGGCTTCGATCATTTCGGGCGTATCAAAAGTTACGTTACCTTCTTCATCGAAAGGCCAGGCATTATTCGACATAGCAACCTGTTCGAAGACCTGGTGCCCATAATTTTGTCCGGGGTCAGTGCCAAGGGTTAAAGCATAGAGCAGGTTTCCGGTACCGGCAAGGGCATCACACGCCGCATTGATAGCATCCCAGGTAACCGGAGCTTCCAATCCCAATTCATCAAAGATATCGGTGCGATACCAAAGTGCCTGCACCCAACCATCGAAAGGAATGGCAGCGTATTTCCCGGTGGCAGGATCGGTTACCATCTGCAGCGGTGATTCACGAAAGTCTTCCACCCCAATACTGTTGATCACCGCTTCGGCTGCATCCGCATCCAGAATTCCATCGGCGGCAAAAGTTGCCACCCGTTCCACGCCCATGCGAACGATATCCGGAAGACGTTCGGCTGCCATGGCAGTTGCCATTCTTTGAGAAATCCCGGCTTCTTCAATTGCCACGATGCGCACATCCACATTGGGATGTTCCGCCATATAGGCTGCAGCCAGTGTCTCATATACATCCAAACGGGCTGGTTCGTTATCTGTTGTCCAAAACTCGACGATCACTTTCTCGGCAGGCACTGCCGGTTCTTGCTCGGCTGGTGCGCCCTCATCCATCGTAGTGGGCTCTTCAACAGCAGTTTCGGAACAACTCGCCAATACTAACGTGGCGAGAACCAAAATTGAAATAACTAATCGAAAACGTTTCATCTTTTTCCTCCAATTTATTTTCTTCAGCTAAACGAAAAATGTCCGTATGCACCTCCTTTTTTTGACTCAATCTATTATTTAATCGGAGCTCCCGTAGATAGGCGTTCGATCAAAGAGGGTTTCAACAAGATCTGCCTGTTTTCAAGAGGAATGTGTTTCACCATCTGGATCAACATTTCACAAACCATGCCGCCGATCTGGAAGATGGGCTGGCTGACCGTTGTCAATGGGGGATGGGTATAGGCAGCAGAGGGAATATTGTCAAAACCTGTCACAGAGATATCCTTGCCGACCGTCAAGCCGGAATCCTGAATGGCGCTGATCGCACCCATCGCCATGAGATCGTTGAGCGCCACAATAGCAGTCGGACGTTCTTTTTGTCGGATCAATTCCATGGCTCGCTCATAACCACCTTTTTCGGTCAGATCGCCGGTAAGGATCTCGTTCTCTTTAAGTTGAATTCCGTGTGAACGCAACCCCGATTTCAACCCGGCAATACGATGAACGGCGAAGGTATATTCCATGGAAGGGGCAATGCACGCAATGTGGCGATGCCCCAGACCGATCAAATAATCGGCGATCAGCTGCATCCCCAATTCCGAATTTTCGTCCACAAAAGGGATATCTTCCATACCCGGAACACGACCAAAAGCCACAAAGGGGAAATCAATGCTGTTGAGGTATTTAATACGCGCATCATCCACTCTGGTACGCACGATGATAAAGCCATCCACCCGGTTGCTTTGAACTTCATACTGGTATGTCTTGATCTCTTTATCACCAGGCGGGCAGGTGGAAACCAACATGTCATATCCATAATCAGAGGCTTTATTTCCAATCCCAGCCAGGAATTCGCTAAAAAAGGGATCGGAAAATCGTGGACCAAAGGTTGGTAAGATGAATCCGATGGTATCAGTGGTTTTCTGACGCAATAATTGTGCCTGGCGATTGGCGATATACCCCATCTCTTCAGCCGCTTTGCGCACCAGTTCCTTGGTTTCCGGGCTGACATCATCATAATCATGCAATGCTCGTGAAACGGTGGTGATCGATTTTCCAACCCTTTCTGCAATATCTCGAATGGAAGGGGTCACGATTGTTCTCCTCTAACCAAAACGTTTTGGATATACACAGATTGTATACCAAAACGTTTTGGTTTTCAACTATCTGTCTTAAATTTAAGAAAATTAATTCGAACTGCTTTGAGGGGAAACAAACACTGCAGGAAAATTCGAAGGAATGATTGCAGCCATAGCTGAGCTATGGCTGCAATCTGTGAACTAAGCAGATTTGGAAGGTTTGAAAGTCTGGAATACCAGGTTGAGCAAAATTCCTAATAAGGCACCGGTGGCGATCGCCGGCCAGCCATCCGGGAAGATGGATTGCAGCAGAGGGATAGGCATAAGCCCATTGGGATAACCGATGTGTCCGCCCACTCCAACGATGAAGATGACGGCGCCGACCGCCAGATTACGCGGATCGAAGAGATCCACCTTTTCTTCGACCATCAGAGCGATACCCTGCATTCCGATCACACCGAACAGGTAAATGGATAAGCCGCCCGTCACCGCAGTGGGGATGCTGCGCACGACCCCGCTCAAGATACCACTGAAGGAAAGGATGATGGCAATCACCGCCGCGCAGATCAACGAGTAGCCGGAATAATTCTGGGTAATGACCATTAAGGAATTATTCTCACCATAATTGGTACCGGCTGCCCCACCGATCAAACCGTTGATCATGTCCCCTACCCCATCCAGCACCAGGTTCAGACCTACAAATTTACTGAGCCCCACCTTTTCACGGTTCTTGCGCTCGGCTAGTTTATCGACATACAAACCGATCTGGTAAAGATGAGCGGTGGATTCCGGAATAGTAGCGATTGCCATAATGGCGATGCTGGCAATGGCAGTGATGGAAAGGTCATTCGTAAAGGAGGGCAGAGTTACATGCGGAACCATGAAAAATTGTGATTGGGTGATGAGTGTAAAATCCACCAGCCCCAACGGGATCGCTACTACATACCCTACGATCGCTCCCAATAGAATAGGCAGCATACCGATGAAACCTTTGCCACGTAAATAGACCGAGAAAAGAATGGTAGCCATGAGGGTGATAAAAGCAGCCAGCCACCAGGCACCGTTATCGGTCACGCCAAACGCACCTCCGCTGGCATTCTGCAGAGCAGTAAAACCCAGGGAAAAACCGATCACGCAGGCAACCGAGCCGGTGACAACAGGGGGCAGGATTTTGTTGATGAGCTTCTTGCCACCGCCATAATGGATCAATAACCCCACCAATATGTTGATGATACCGGTGCACACGATACCTGCCTGAGCAGTGCGGATCAATTCATCGGGCGCCAGTACCCCATATTGCGTTTTGGTGATCGCCAGAATAGCAGCAATATAACTGAAACTTGATCCATAATAAAGAGGAATAAAAGTGCCGATCTTCAATTTCGATAAGATCAATGCCACCAGGGTTGCCACCCCCGATGCCAGCAATACCGTGTTGATATGAAATCCAACCAGTAGCGCCACCAACACGGTGGCCGGGAACATGGTCAGGACGTGCTGTAAACCCAGCAGCACCATTTTCCCGAAGGGGGGGCGGTCATTCGGGAGGTAATAATTATTTTTTCGTACTTCGTTCATTTTTTTCTCCTTTGGTTAATTTTTTATAAAAAAAGACCCCCGAAAAATGGGGGTCTTTTTTTAACAAATGGGAAACGCCAACGGACCTGAACCGATCCAGGTGGTGAACTTCAGTTTGATAATCTTCTTTCTCATGGTTCCTCCGGTTGGCAAAACTGTTTGAATATATCACAGGTACAACCCTTTGTAAATGGTCTGGACAACTTTTAATCTTAAAATTTCTTTGTATAAACCAATCCATGTTTTATTTGCGACGGTAAAGCTGGTAGCCAGCCCTTAAAAGTTTCCCCGGTGACGGGACAACCTTTTCATAGAAGATAATACTCAGGCGAAAGGACATACTGCGTGCCAGGCGCGGATCGATCCTTATCAGGACGGGATAAAACCAGCGCACCAGCCGGTAGTACAGACTCATGAAAAAAAGTGAGATAATCACGCCCAGACTGATCTCGATCAGTTCCTGGCGGACGATCTCGACCGGGAGTTTGAGAAAAACAAACGCGAACGGACGCACCACATACCAAGGGTTCAACTCGCGTCTAATTACCTGTATTGCCATATTTCTATTTCCTTTGCATAGTTATTGGTCAACATTAATAACCCCAAACTACGATGATAGAATTGCATCAAAAAGAGGGTAGTCATGGGAAAAGATAACCTGGGCGAGATCAATTACACACCTTTTGCATCGAGATATGCCGATAGGATCCGCTCAAAACCGCACAATGCTTACTACGAACGTCCAGCTACACTTTCCCTGTTACCTGATGTAAAAGATCTGAAAGTACTGGATGCGGGATGTGGTTCCGGCATCAATACGGTTTGGTTATTGGAGCACGGGGCATCCGTGATCGCAGTGGATGCCACTCCCGATTTTGTGAAAATGACCGAAGAACAGGTCGGTGGTAAAGGGGAAGTGCTGCAATGGGATATTCAGGAACCACTCAGTTTCGCCAATGACGCGACATTTGATCTCGTCCTGTGCTCACTGGTGCTCGATTATATCAAAGATTGGCTGCCGGTATTCCAGGAGTTCCAACGCCTGCTCAAATCAGGTGGGGCATTAGTCTTCTCATGCGGGAACCCGGCATCCGATTTTTACCATGAATGGCCGCAGGATGACTATTTTGAGGTCACATTGCACGAAAAAGAATGGAAAGGTTTTGGAAAACCCTATCCCCTTATCCGCAGCTATCGCAGACCGCTACAAGCAGTATTAAATCCTCTGATCCAAGCAGGTTTTCTACTGGACCGAGTGCTTGAACCACAGCCATCCCAAGATTTTCCCGTCAATGCAGCCAATAAAGAAATTTATGAAGATTTGATGCGCCATCCCTGTTTTCTGCACATCCGTGCCAGAAAACGTGCCATTTAACAATGATATGGCAGGGATGATCATGTTAAAATGGTCTATTCCTAACCAACTGAAAAGAGATCATTCAAATCATGGAAAGAAAACAAACGAGAAAGATCGTCACGACGGGATTGCTGGCCGCTATCGCCTGCCTGCTGGGAGCCACGCACTG
>JAAZOK010000108.1 GCA_012797815.1 Chloroflexota bacterium
CCTCCCCAGGGTTAGATCATCCCTGGAAACGATCCTATGGTTATCACTTGAATGGTACACTCATTCACAAGAATTCTTCTCATTAGGGGTGACATTTTCACTGACGGCTTTGGATGTCATTTTCACTGGTGAATGACAGGTTGTTGTAATGACAAAGCTGAAATAAAAGGTTGTTATGTTCAAAAAAATTCCGTTTCATGGCTTGCTGATTCCCACCTATTTTGTGATCGCGTTATTCAACCAGAATATCGCCGAAGTGTTTCCAGAAGATATCATACGCCCCGTTCTTGTGGTGATCTTTCTGGCATTATGTTTTTTCTTATTGTTCTATTGGTTGACCCGTGATATACGCCGCGCTGCCCTGATCGGTTCTACAGTCCTCTTTTTTTTCTTTAGTTACGGGTTGGTTTATGGAGTTCTGAAAACGATGGCAGTCCTCAACCTGTCTCTGGCACGCCACCGCATTTTATTACCCCTGTTTCTGGCATTGATGATTCTGGTGAGTTTCAAATTAAGCAAATTGAACAATGAAAATACAGGCAAATTTACCCAGCTGTTCAATCTCTTCGGAATTGTCTTGCTGGTGCTCCCTCTCGTGAATATAATGCGGATATCGTGGATGCAGCATTCGGCGTCACAGGATAACGCTGAAATGAAAACACAAGAGGTCATTCAATCTGCAAATAGCGATGCCCCCGATGTTTACTATATCATTGCGGATGCGTATGGCAGAGCAGATTATTTGATGGATGAGTACGGTTTTGATAATAGTACCTTCGTCCAGTGGTTGGAAAATGAGGGTTTCTATGTAGCCGATTGCGCTCGCAGTAATTATGCTCATACGGTTCTTTCTCTTTCATCCGCTATGCAGATGAATTACATTCCAGAATATGCCGGTACCGACCGGTATTATGATGGGGGACTGGATGATGATATCGTTCATAATGCTCTCAGGCGTGAACTTGAAGAGAACGGCTATAAAGTTGTGACTTTTGAGAATGTTCATTGGGATTATGGTGATGCGGATATTTTCTACTCCTTCCAGTTCAATATCTTCTCCCCCTATCTGCGCCCATTCGAAAACATGCTATTGATGAACAGCATGTTTCGGGCAGTGGTGGAGTTCAACAGCACTACCCAGACGGTTTTTTCTTCTTTGACCAGTACCCCTGTTCTGGAACATTATCAGCGACAAAAGTACATCCTGGATACTCTCGAGAATGATGTGATTCAGATAGCCGGTCCAAAGTTCGTATTTACACACATCGAAACTCCTCATGGACCTTACGTGTTTGACGAAGATGGATCTTTTCAACAAGAAGATGCCTATTACCGTGGTGAATATTATTCAGCCATTAATGATCGTTATGGTGACGAGGGCTATATCAAACAGATCAAATTCATGAATATGCGCCTGGAACAGATTGTGGAAAAGATCTTACAGGAGTCTGAGAATCCTCCCCTGATCATTATTCAGGGAGATCACTCAATCGAAGAGTTTGGAGCTGCAGAAGACCGCATGAAGATTCTTTATGCGATCTATCTACCGGATGAGGATTACTCGGCATTCTATCCGAATATTACGCCGGTCAATACATTTCGGAACATCTTGAACACGTATTTAGATACAAATTACTCCCTGCTGGAAGATCATAGTTATTTTTCTGTGCGCACCGCCCGTTATACCTGGCAGGAAGTGTATGAGGATAACCCTCAATGTCTTATCGGCAACTAGATCAGGATGGCGATTCTTCCTGCTTTTCCAAATATTGTTGTGTTCCGACAAGAATGAGAATAGCTCCGGTCATTTCAAAACTCTCTTCGATGACATATTCGGCTTCTTGTAACACCGGGGTTAAGGGATGGAGCAGGTAGGTGATCAGTTCGAAAAGAAATGCACCGCTGATATAGAGGATCAATCCCCAGGTGATCCAGCGTTTGAGAGATTGGTCGCAGCTTTCACAGTACAGATAGTAATAGGTAAGAAAAATAAACAGGATCACAAATGGGGCGTACACAAAGATCCATTTCGCACGTTGCACATCCTTAAATATCTCGTGTAGTTGTGCCCCTTCATCCAATGATAAGAATAAGAAAGCAGCACTCATCACACCCCAAAAAAGTTGATTGATACGGTTCCTGTTTTGTGTGCCTGAATCGGCTTGATAGATACGGAACGAATTGGCTGCAATACAAAACAACAAAATAGTTGAAAACCAGTTCGGAACGTTGCCTTCCAGGTTAAAATCGAATTTTTGACGAAATACAGGAGAAATCTGGTTTGAAATGAGGTGGGCTACTGCAAGCAGTAATACCATTATCAGTAAGAAGATCAGCAGTCTTTTATTCACGCAAGACCCTTTCCGGGATTTATCTCCCTGGTTTTGTGGATGGACTACTTCATTAAGTAGATTATGGCATATTTTTTGTAAATCTTGTAAGGATCTCGGCGCGCATGGAGGTTATTTCGCTTTGTCTGTAAAAATGATGCTCTTGATGCTCTCTCCGAAAATGGGTAAATAGGAATCGAAGACGGATGCATCCGCGATGAAATCGAATGCCCAATAGCGTTTGCGCAACCGGAAGGCATATAACAGATGCTTGCGACTTTCCTTGGGGTCGGGATTTTTTCGGGTTTTGCGTTCTTTTTGAACTGAAAGCAGGCGAGCAGATGGAATTCCCTCCACCTCAAAATAATCCTCTTCCACCGTTTCGAAACTGGATCCCAGATTTTTCTTGACTTCTTGTATGTATTTCTCTATCGACGAGCGGAATTTGAAAAAGGGAATGGACTCAGGTAATACAACCAGGCAGGTCAGGGAGGTCATTTCAAGGCTGAATTTGCGATCGGCTGCCATGAAAACAAAATGCCGCTGTGAAAAAAAGGTTTTGAATATATTCTGGATATCTTCCGGCAGGGTTTCCACTTCTGCCATCATCTCTTTGCGATCCCGGGCGGGATGCCCCCCGATGAAGGAATCAGGCAAATTGATTGAGAGATACTCATTTGAAAAAGTTTTCCAGATCGTTTTCTTTTTGGGCATTGATTCTCCTCTTGGATTCCCTAAGTATGGGTCTCATGAACTTTCATTCATGGATACATGTTACCATGTATCCGAAGGATGGAGCGCAAGCAAGTGATCGGGGCGCTTTAAAGTGAATACCTGCCGGGCAGGTCGGGAATTTGCGTTAAAAAATTTTTGACAAATCTCTTTTGTCCCTCATTCAAGAAACTGTACCAGATATAACCTCCAAGCAGGAAAATCATCCCCCCAAATAGGACACGTAAAAAAATATTTTTCTTCTTCATTCCATTCTTCCTCAAAGTGTTCAGTTTTCAAAGGTTTGAATCAGGTTAGACGCGATCAATCCGGAAGCGATCGTGGAGGGCACACCTCCCCCTGGATGGGTGGAGGCTCCTACCAGATATAAACCGCGGATGTTCTTTGAACGAGCAGCAGGTCTAAAAATCGCCTGGGCAGCGATATCCTGCTGCAGCGCATAGATCGCTCCCTGCGGTAGTCGCAATTGCCGTTCAAAATCCAGGGGTGTAGAACACTCTGCAAAGCGGACATGCTCTTTCAGCCCGGGAACGGCAAATTTAGAATAGTAATCGATCTCTTTTTCAATAAAGGTGTCCTTAATGGCGTCCCAGTTTTTATCCGCCAGATGGTAGAAACCTTCGGGGATAATATTCAGGACGTGACAGCCCTGGGGAGCCAGGCTTGCATCGCTGCGAGTTGGCCAACAAACTAACCCGACCGTCTCATAATCCAATTGACCTGTTTCCACATGGTTCCACCAGTATTGATTGATGTCTTCTGGAGTAGCGGCGATCAGATTATGATGCGATTCCAGGGGTGGTTCGAAATCGACCCCCACATACAGCATAGGTACCGCTTTGGAATAAGCATAGCTTTGAATTCCTTTCCGGGAAAGCCTGCTCAGATACTCATCTCCGATCAGTTTCAAATAGAGGGTCTTGGCGTTGATATCTGAAACGATCACGCTGGCTGAAATTTCGCTGCCATCCTCCAGTTGTACTCCGACCGCACGATGATCGCGGATGATCACCCTGGATACCGGGCTGTTATATTTGATCTGCAGTCCAAATTTTTCTCCAACGCGTAACAATGCGGCAGGGATCTGGATCATCCCTCCACGCGGATAGTAAATGCCCATTTGTTCTGTATAAGGGATCATGGCATAAGGTCCAGGAACCAGCGCAGGCGGCAGCCCGAAATAGAGCGATTGGTAGCCCATACACTGCAATACGCGCTCGTCTTTGAAGAACCGCTCCAGGATCTGCTGATAACTCGAGAGGAAGACCGGCAGGTATTTGACCAGGCGTGGTTGGTGATTGACCATTTTCAACATATCCAGCATGGAATCAGCCGGCATCCCAAAAAAGGTTTCGAGCGAAACATCCGCCATCTCTGCACAGAAATCCACAAAATCATCCCAGCGTTTTCCGTCTTCAGGCGCGATGGAGCGGATCAATGCCCCTGTTTTTTCAAGCGAGAAAGGGATGGTTAAATTTGAACCATCCTTGCGCAGTACCGACATAACCGGGTCACAGGAGATCAAATCGATTTCTGCTTGTAGCGTGGTTCCCAGTTTTTTAAATACATCCTCGATCGGCTTGATGATCTCGACAATGGAGGCACCCACATCAAATCGAAAACCATCCCGCTCAAACGAGGAACAACACCCGCCGATACGCGCAGATTGTTCCAAGATGAGGACTTTTCTGCCTTGCGCTGATAAAAGTGCCCCCGCAGATAATCCTCCCAATCCTGCCCCGATGACGATCACATCATAGTCTGCCATATTTTCCCTCTCTTAACTCGTTTCGCGATAAACCTGTTAGCTTATTTATTATTGATAATTTACAGTAGACTGTTTATAAATATCCCTCCGACATCTTGTCAAAATTAATTTTATCCCTTTTTCCTTGATAATAGACGATCAACATTCTCTTTTTATTTCAAACTGCTTTGGGTATATAAAAAAGATGATTTACAGGGAAAGAAATTATCGATAGACTTATAAAACACTTATATGAATAAGTAGAGAAAAAAGGAGACCAAGATGCCGATCCTCGAGCCGATGACCATAGCGCAATATGATCAATATATTCAACATTCATTAGATACGTTCAGGTCAGAATTGCTGAAAACCGAAAATTACACACAAGAAGAAGCGATCGAGAGCACCGGAAAACAGATATTGGATATTCTCCCCGCTGGAATCGCAACACAGGGTCATTATTTTTTCAACATAAAGGATGATAAAAAAGACCTCAAAGTTGGAAATATGTGGGTCGCTTACAACAAGAGTGATGGGGGGGAATGGAATGTATTCATTTATGATATAGAAATCGATGAGGAATATCGGGGGCAGGGTTATGGCAGGCAAGCCATGCAAGCATTGGAAATTGATGCAAAAGAAAAAGAAACGAGTAAAATCTTTTTACATGTGTTTGCTCACAACCAGATCGCATTTAACTTATATCAAAAAGTAGGCTTTAGAGTTGTGAAAAATTATCTCGATAAGAAAGGAACGAAAATTATCAGTTATCGGATGGTAAAAAATCTGAATTGATAATCATTACAGGAAAAGATGAAATCATTAACCAAAGAAAAAAAAGAAGAATTATTGAAATTGGCGGTAAAAGGTTCCGAAAACGCTCACTGTCCCTATTCCCATTTCAGAGTGGGCGCAGCAGTTCTGGGAAAATCAGGCAAGGTCTATCTGGGTGGCAATATCGAAAATGTTTCTTATGGTGCTACGGTATGTGCCGAGCGCGTGGCGATCTGGAAGGCAGTGTCGGAAGGGGAAAAAGAATTCGATGCCATCGCGGTGGTCGGTCCGGGAACCCAAGAAGCCTATCCCTGTGCCCAATGCCGCCAGGTGATGGTGGAGTTTGGATTGGACTGGTTGGTGATCAGTGGCGATGCGCAGGGCAATTATCTGGGAGAGAAGACGGTGCGGGAGATCGTCCCGTTTCCTTTTGAGCCATCGGCACTTTTGGGCGAATAAGGTTTGAATATGTAAAAACCCCTGGCGTTGCTCTTTCTGAAAGCCAGGGGTTTTTCTTATTTCTTTTCCTCTTATCATATACTGGCAATTTCTCTAAAGTAAAAGATAAATTTCCTGATTTGTGTCAAATTTCACGGAGTTTTTGCCAAAAACACGCGAAATTTCTGTATACAGTAAAATAGAGTGAATTTGTTGGTTCGTGGTGTGAGTGACTTTATTAAATAAGGATGATTATCGATGACGAAAAGTGTGTACTTTGAATGCTACCCTTGTTTGCTGCGCCAGACACTTGATGCCGTGGGGTACCTTGACCTGGATGAAACTTCAACGAAAAAAATAATCAATGAAATTCTCTTATCGCTTATTGATATCGATGATGAGTTAACTTCATCCGAGATAGCAGCTTTGATGCACCATAAGATTGCCCGTGATAGTGGCGGAAAAGATCCATATCTGAGTGCTAAACGATACAGCCTTGAGAAGGCATTTGAATTGTTTGATTATGCCAGGCGAATTGTTCAGGATTCGCATGATCCACTGGAAACTGCATTAAAGGTGTGCGCAGCGGGAAATATCATTGATTTTGGTCCTTCTTCAGATTTCGACTTGAAATCGGCTGTTGAACACGTATTGAAAACACAATTTATTCCCTTTGATTACAATGCATTCAAAAAGGCACTTGATAAGGCGCAGAATATTTTGTTCTTGGCAGATAATGCAGGAGAGACGGTTTTTGACCGTTTATTGATCGAACAAATCGAGAAGCCTTTGATTTATGTGGTCAAGCAGGCAGCCATTATGAACGATGCATTATACATTGATGCGCAGAACACCGGATTCCCGGATTATGTGAAGATCATGGATAATGGTACGGCTATCCAGGGGACCGTTCTCAAACATTGCTCCCCAGAATTTCTGGAGAAATTTCATCAAGCCGATCTGATCATTTCGAAAGGAATGGCTAATTTTGAAACACTCCCTGACGAAGGGCTGAGATCTTTCTTTTTGTTAAAAATAAAATGTAACCCCATTGCCCGATTATCCGGAATTCCGTATGAAAGTTTTGTCTTGAAACAGGGTGGCTTACTGTTCAACCGGATTTAAGAATGTAAAATGGAAGGTATGCATAAAAAATTCGATCAATGGGGCGATATAAAGTGTTGGTTGCTGGATATGGACGGCACTATCTATATCGAAAACCAGCTTGTGGATGGCGCACTTGATTTCCTCCATTACCTGCTGGAGCACGATAAAAAATTTCTGTTTTTAACGAATAATTCATCCAGGAATGTCGATACCTATGTAGAAAAATTGCACATGCTTGGGTTGGAATTTGCCACCGCAGATCATATCTACACATCCGGACAGGCTACCATTGCTTTTATCTCTAAAAATTATTCCTCCAAGAGGATTTACCTTCTTGGAACTGCTGATCTTGAGACCGAGTTCAGTGCCGCTGGTTTTGATCTGGCAAACGATCCCGAAATGGTGGTGATTGGATTTGATACCACCCTTACTTATGCAAAATTATGGAAAGTATGCAACCTGGTCAGGGCAGGTCTGCCGTATATTGCCACCCATCCAGATTTTAATTGCCCTACTCGGAATGGTTTCATGCCGGATATCGGAGCGATCATCGCTTTTGTGAAAGCTTCCACCGGACGGGAACCGGATGTGGTAGTGGGAAAGCCCAATTTGCCTATCCTGGATGCTATCAGCCAGAAAACGCGTTTACCACTAGCAGAACTTGCTATGATTGGCGATAGGCTGTATACCGATATTGCGCTTGGACAACATGGCATTCATACGGTGCTGGTGTTGACCGGAGAGACGGACCGGGCAGATCTTGCAGATAGCCCATTCCAACCGGATGTGGTGCTGGGAAGTATTGGAGAGATGGTAAAAAAATTGGCTTAGAAAACTATATGTTATTAATTTATCGCAATAATGGATAGGAAATAGGTGAAATTTATAATAGACAAACTAGAAAAAGCCATGCTAGAATTAAATGTTCGTGGATGTAGTTCTAGAAAGAAAGCGCAGTCTTTTAATTTGGAACTTAATCAAGAAATCTAAGAAAGGAGTTCCAAAACATGTCCGAGAAAGAACAGGGCACCGTAAAATGGTTCAACGGATCGAAGGGATACGGATTTATTGAACGCGATTCAGGAGAAGATGTTTTTGTACATTACACTTCTATCCAACAAGATGGTTATCGTACCCTTACCGAAGGACAACGTGTTGAGTTCATCGTGACTCAAGGCGACAAGGGTCCTCAGGCGCAAGAAGTTGTAATTCTCTAATTTACTGAACAATGAAAAAGGAAAAGAGCGAGGTCATTTCTCTCGCTCTTTTATTTTAAGCGGGCGATGGGGCTCGAACCCACAACCTTCTGCTTGGGAAGCAGACATTCTACCATTGAACTACACCCGCAACATTTGCATTATAACGACCCGTAAATACCATGTCAATAGAAATCTGAAAACTGGTATAATTATGATAATTATGATAAAAATTATCGAACAGGTGGAAAAATGAAAGAATATGATATTGTGGTTATTGGTGCTGGCCCATCCGGGCAATCATGTGCGGTCCGAGCAGCACAATTGGGTGGAAAAGTTGCTGTCGTTGAGAGAGATTACATCGGGGGAATTTGCACGAACTGGGGTTGTACTCCCAGCAAATCGATGATCGAATCTGCCAAGGTGGCACAAACCGTCAAAGAGAGTGAAAAATATGGCATTGCGGTCGACACTTTTGCAATTGATTTTGCGAAGATCGCTGAACGCCGGAATAAGGTTGTAAAAACTGTACGTGAAGAGATTCGTGATCTTTTGGAACATCATCGGATCGATATTTATACGGGGCAAGCCGAACCACAAAAAGATCGTTCTATTCTGATTCGGGAAGGTAAACTGGATGTAGATGGCGAGACCATGCATTTTACAGGGAAAGAAGAGACCATCAAGTCCAAGAATATTGTTTTTGCTACCGGCTCACAACCGCTTGACCTGCCTTCATTCAATAAAGAAGATCCCACCATTGTGAGCAGTAATCGTTTGATCTCCATCGATCACCTTCCTAAAACACTGACCATCATTGGCGGAGGAGTGATCGGCTTGGAATTTGCCACGATCTTTGCCAATCTCGGCAGTAAAGTTACCATCATTGAATTTCTGGATCGTGTAGCTGCTGGCATGGACGAGGATATTTCGGAAACTATCACGTCAATCTTACAAGATAAAGGTGTCCAAATTTTCACCGGGCATGAAGCGCTTTCGGTCGATCAGGGGACCATCAAAATGCGTGATCGGAAAAATGGTCAGGAAAAAAGTGTGGA
>JAAZOK010000019.1 GCA_012797815.1 Chloroflexota bacterium
ACAAGTGATCATACACTTCCCTGAAAAATTCCACTGTTGTGAGATGGGCAGGGATATAGGGTGGGCGATAAGCATCGATGGAGATCAACTGGTACTGTTTATCCATCCTGCGCAGTCCCACTCGGGCATCCTGGATATACACCGTGAGATCGGGGATATTCATGGCAAAGTATTCATAACCGATGCGGACGATCTCAGGATCGATCTCAAAGCCGTCGATATGGCTGCCGGTAAAGACACTGGCTGCCTGGCGGGCGCTGGTCCCACCCGCCAAACCCAATATCGCGATCGACTTTACGTCTTCCGGATGGTAGGGTGAGGTATTAAAGAAGGGAGCTGCCAATACCTGCTGCCAGGTTCCCTGGTAATTGAGGGTATCCGCACGGTACATGGAATGGATACCCTGACCTTCATTCAGGCGCAGCACATTGTAGCCGGAAACTTGCTGGACCTGGATGTAGTTATACTGGGATTCCGTTTCAAAAAGCAGCCCGTTGGCGATCTTGTCGCTACCGCGCAAGCCCAGCCAGGCAGCCAAGGCAACTACCAGCGGCATCCAGATATATTTAAAAAGGACGTGTTTCCAGCCGGGTTGTGAACTGATCAACCCCCAGAAGGCAATGATGAACAGGATGGCTGAAAGGATCAGGAAATTGCGGTAGGTGCCCAAAAGAGGGATGAGCAACAAGACGGGCAGAAAGGTGCCGATGAACGATCCCGCGGTGGAGATGGCGTAGATCTTTCCGGCGGTGTTGCCGGAATGGTATGTATCACCGACCAGCAGCCGGATGGCAAAGGGCGAGGTCATGCTCAGCAGGATCATAGGAATGCTGAAGAGCAGTAGCACCACTACGAAAGATAGGATGAGCGGAGCGATTTGCAGAGGATCCATGGCAACGCTGGCAGATCGTAGAACTGGTTTGGCAATGCTGGGGATCAATCCGGTCGTGAAGGCTGCCCAGATCAGGTTGCTATAAAGGGTCTTCTCGTGCGGAGAACGATCCGCCCATTTTCCCCCCAGAATAGAACCGATGGTCATATATATCAGGATCGATCCGATGATGACCGCCCAGATCAAGTTGCTGGACCCAAAATAGTTCGATAAGAGGCGTGAGGCGGAGAGTTCGATCGCCAGGCTCACCAACCCTGAGAAAAAGACGGCGCTGTAGATCTTTTGTTGCATGCAATGATTATATCGAAATTAAAAGAATATAATGGAATGGAAATGGAGGAAAAACCTTGTACCGAGTTGTCAGTGTAGATCAGATGCATGCATTGGAACAGGAAGCAGACCAGCAGGGGTTCAGCTATGCTGAAATGATGCAGCATGCCGGAAAGGGGCTGGGAACCCAGATCGAGAAACGTTTTAAAGACTGCTCATCAAAGACCTTGCTGGGGCTGGTGGGTTCCGGCAACAATGGAGGTGACGCCTTGGTTGCCATGACCTACCTACAGGGAAAGGGCTGGCAAACCACTGCCTACCTGATCAAAGCACGAGAACCCCAAGATGCGCTGGTCAACACCTATCTGCAAAGTGGAGGAACTTGCCTTGCGTTTGATAAGGACACCGGTTTCAGGCAGTTCGATGCAGGAATGCGTGCGCATGCATTTTTGCTGGACGGCATTCTGGGCACCGGTATCAAACTACCATTGCGGGGAAGTGCCCGGCAGGTCATGGCGCACCTGCACACCCTTGAGGATATTCCAACCACCATTGCGGTGGATTGCCCCTCCGGGATCGATTGTGATTCCGGTGAGGTGGATCAGGCTGCCATCCGGGCTGATTGGACGCTGTGCATGGCTGCTGTCAAGCAGGGGATGCTGCGTTTTCCGGCTTTCGAGAAGACCGGTGAAATCAGCCTGGTGGACATCGGTCTCGACCAGGGGCTGCACGCCTGGCAGGGCATCCGAACTTTCTGCATGGAAGTCAGCGCGGTAAGCAGATTTTTACCAAAACGACCTTTGCAATCCCATAAGGGCAGTTTTGGCACGGCGCTCATCTTTGCCGGCAGCCGCAATTATCCCGGTGCTGCTCTGCTGGCAGGCAAGGCAGCATACCGCAGTGGTGCGGGTCTGGTACGGATAGCCAGCCTGCCGACCGTCCAACAAGCCCTGGCCGGTGCTTTCCCGGAAGCGGTGTGGACATTGCTCAATGAAGAACCGGATGGATTCTCATGGAAGGATGCACAGGATCGGAAGGCGATCATTCAAAGCAGTTCGGCAATTCTGATCGGTCCGGGATGGGGAAAGGGCAGGGATACCCTGCAATTGTTCGTCGATGTGTTAACGGATATTTTCAAGGAAGAACTTGCCTCTGACGGATCCAGGCTTGTTCTGGATGCTGACGGATTGAATCTGTTGAGTGAAAATCCGGAATTGCTGAACCACATCCCACAGGGCAGTGTGCTGACGCCTCACCCCGGCGAGATGGCACGCTTATGTGGAATGAAGTCCGCCGAGATCCAGACAGAGCGAGCAGGAACAGCAAGTGAATATGCACGAAAATGGAAGGTAACGTTGGTGCTAAAAGGGGCGCTGACCGTTGTAGCGCACCCGGATGGTGATACCGTGATCATCCCGGTAGCGACCTCTGCGCTGGCAAGAGCGGGCAGCGGGGATGTATTGGCTGGATTGATCACCGGATTGATGGCACAAGGTGTTGAACCGTTCAAGGCAGCCTGCGCCGGTGCCTGGATACACGGTATGGCGGGAATTGCCGCGGAACGAGTTATGGGGCAGGCAGCCTGCGTTGTGGCAGGGGATATCCTGCAAGCTATCCCCCTGGTGATGCGGAATATTAAATAAAAAGGATGCCCTGGGTGGGCATCCCTTCATCAGTCTATTCTTTCTTATCGGCTTTCTTGGCTGATGTGGTCTTCTTTTCGGGTTGAGATTTCCCTTTCACCTCTTCAAGCAAAACCTGCCCTTTTTCAGCCACCTCGGCTGCTTTCTTCTTGGTGGTATCAATGAATTCGGAGGTTTTATCAGAAACCTCATCGATGACCTTCTCAGATTTGGTGACCACTTCATCTACGTAGGTGGAAGCTTTATCGCGCAACTCAATGGATTTTTCCTTGATCTGTTTGCGGGTTTCCTCTCCGGATTGAGGGGTAAGGAGCAAGGCGGCAATAGCGCCAGCCAACCCACCAATGATAAAACCGGATAAAAATGAACCAAAATTGTCACGTTCAGACATGCTATTTTCCTCCTTCAGGATTTGTTTTCATCATTTTATGATTCCAAGCATTTGAAACAGTTTCCTCGCACCAGCCATATAACTATTGGCTTTAATAACGGGTTGAACAGCCCGGCGGCTGAGAAAATCAGCCGTACCCTTAACCGTGTCGATGGTTTCTTTGGTATTCGAAAGAAT
>JAAZOK010000090.1 GCA_012797815.1 Chloroflexota bacterium
AGTCAAGGCGGTAAGGAGCGCGCAGTTTGCGGGAATAGGGTTCGACGCGTTCCATATCCAAGTAGGTAACCGGGTCAAGGTCGGTGGTATGTACAAGCGTGTTAATCCGCTCTGTAAAATCGGCGAAATCTTGCTGTGCCTGCTCCGGGCTGACATTATAACGTTCGGCGATCAGACGGGCGGTTTCCTCCGGCGGGGTCTGTTGGACGAGGTGATAGGCGTAGTCGGTAGCGGTACGGTTGAGGTGCAGCACGGTGCTGGCATCAATGATGAGGATGCCGGCGCCATCGGGTTCGACACGCAGGTTAAGGCGATAGGGAAGCTGCCCCTCGCGGTCCCCTTGCAGCTGATAAGAACCGACTGGAACGGTCTGCACGGGGTTGAGGACGACGTCGAAGAATTCACCAATTTTTTTGAGCATAATCCCTCCAATTAATCAACTTGTAGAGCATAGTGCGGGTCAACCGCCGTATTTTCATCGATCGAGAGCGGGCAGCCGCCGCCGCAGGTCTCTAAGAGAACACACTGGCGGCAATCCGCCGGAAGATAACGTTTTTCACGGATGGAAACTGCCAGATCATGCTCCCAGATTGCCTGCCAATCTTCCTCCAGCAAATTACCGAGTGAACTGTAATAGGACTGGCAGGGAAGCACATCGCCATTGGGTTCCACACACATATTATATAGCGCAGCGGTACAACCCTTGACGCCCAGGTTCATGCTGATGGGGTCGAAGTGGCAGTACTGGGTAGGGGTGTACCAGATCAACTTCTGCCCGTTGGCAGCCGTGAGATGTTGTGCCAGATCAAGCAGGGCGGGCAGGTCCCTTTCCTGCAATTCCTCTCCGAAATGGCGACCGCGTCCGGAATGGATGATGCCGTTGAGACCAACGGTGGGCACGTGCAGGTTTGCTAAAAATTGCAGCGTTTCGCGCAGGAAAGGCGCATTGCTGCGAATGAGCGTGGTGTTGGTCATGACGAACAGACGGGTGGCAAGGGCATTGCGGATGCCCTGTACCGTCTCCTGAAAGGCTCCGGAGTGGGCGACCATGCGGTCGTGAATGGCGGAGTCATGCGATTCGAGGGTGATCTGAACATGATCGAGCCCGGCATCCAACAACTGTTGCACAAAGGCTGGATCTTGCAAACGACGCCCGTTGGTGTTCAAGCCGGTGATCAAGCCAAGCTGCTCGGCATAGTGAATAAGCTGAGGCAAGAACTTGATGAGGGTCGGCTCCCCGCCGGTGAAGACCACGTGCGGAATGCCGGCTTCCCACACCTTATCCAGTACCTGCTGCCATTCTTGCAGGGATAGAGCAGGCAGATCGCGCTGCTTGACATTGTAGCAGTGCGCGCAATCATTATTGCAGGCGTAAGTGAGTGCCAGATCCATGCGGTAGGGAGCACTGGGTTGTCTGGAAAAAGGCGCCGTTACCTCCAGATTAAGGTCACAAAATGGGCAGGCATCTACGGTGGGGGATACGATCAGAGAAAGCTGGTCGATGAACTCGGCATAATCGTGAGCAGCCTGGTCCTTTTTTACACTAAAAGCAGCCCCCAGCGCCTGGATAGCCTGTTGGGCGGGGAGATCATCCAGGTAAGCTTTTGCCATGAGGGCAGCGCTGGGATTGAAATGGTAGACCTGTGCGGCATCGATCAAGAGCGTGGCATAGCCGTCCGGATCGATGCGCAGGTGGATGCGCTTCTTATTCTCCCCATCCTGGCGCAGGTAATGATAGATACCCGGCTGAGACAGAGAGGGTTGAGCTTTGCGCGCAAACAACATGAGCGAATTTCCTATTCTCTAGCGACCACCACCGGCGCAGGCACAGGCACAGCCGGCACAAGCGCAGGCACAAGCACAGCCGCCGCCGGAGATATGCCCGCCACCACTGGATGAATGGAAGGATCTGCCAGAGGAAGTGGAAACCGGAACGGGATTGGTCTTGTTGGTGATCTTATCGGTAAAGCTGGTCAGGTTTCCGACCACACCGGCTGAAAAAGCCTGTACGGTACCGACCACCGAAGCGGCGGCACTGGACCCCGCCAGATTAGGCAGGTGAATAGTGGTCGTCTTGGAAGAGGTGCTGGGTCCTTTGGCAGAAGTCGGGGAGACGGATCTGCCGACGGAAGCCGTGGAGGGTCTGCCGATGGTGGGATCCGCACGCCACCACCACCAGGGCATGAAGACCGGTCCGGTGCCGAAGACGTTGCGGGTGCGCTGGTCGTAATCTTTGTCGAGCATGGTCCAATCCATCTGCTCCTGATAGCGTTCACCACGCACTTCGGGAGTGTCAGCGTCTTCAACCTGCTGCCAGGCTTTTTGCATGATGTCCTTGTAATAAGCCAGGGTTTCTTTGCGGCTGAAGCCCTTCATCTTCTCCGAGACGCTTTTTACCAGGGAGACCATCATATCCTGCAGGGCTTTGGTGCGAGCGCGTTTATCGGTCAGGCGGAAGGCTTCCAGAAATTCCTTTTCGTAAGGACGCAGATCTTCGGGCAGGGTATCCTCCACCTTGACCTCGAGCGGATCGCGCGAGATGATCTGAGCGGCTTCCTTTTGCATGCTGGAAAAGAGGATCATGGTGAGGATCTTATCCATGGGTTGTTCCATGAGGATACCAACCTCCACAGGGGTGAGCCCGCGCTTGATGCCCATGCCTTCCACTGCGATCTTGGGTGGTAAGTATTTCATCTTGCGCTTTTTGGAAGCTTTGATGGTGAAGACCACGATCAGCACAAATAACCCGATGAATCCTCCGAAGCAGCAGATGGGCAGGAGAACGCTCCAGAAGGAATTGTTATTGACCGTGACCACATTATCGGTCGAGACGGTGGAGGTAGGAACATAGCGTGCCGGGAAGGTAGCACCGAAAGGACGGTACTCGGTGGAAGGTTTGGCATCCGTGGTGGACCACTGGTAGACAATGCGGTTCTGGTCGTCCATACCAGCCAGTGGAACGGAATCACCGGGGAAATTCTTGGGGGGAATATAAGTAGGTTCGGGATCAACGACGGCGGCAGGCAGGTGCAAGGTAACGGTCAGCTCGGTGTTGCCATGGCTGATGCTGCCATCG
This sequence comes from Chloroflexota bacterium, assembly GCA_012797815.1. Lineage (GTDB taxonomy): Bacteria > Chloroflexota > Anaerolineae > Anaerolineales > Anaerolineaceae > UBA4781. The sequence continues at coordinate 3,077 of JAAZOK010000090.1, forward strand.
AAATAGGTGGGGGAAAAATTGAAACTGGTATAGGTTTCGGTCTTCTCTTTATCTTCGGTCGCTACAAAGAGCATATCTCTGACGGTACCAACACGAACATAAACGGTACCCTGTTGCCCGGCGGGAATGGAATTAGCACCCAAACCGAGCGCGAAACCATAATCGACATAGGGAGAATCCGCGATATCGGTGATGGGTTCGCCGTTGATGGTGGCGGTTATGCTGCCCATATCGTATGCATCGCTGGGCATACCGATATCCACATAATCGATGGGGTGGGCACCGGCATCATTCTGGAAGACGATCAGGTACTCGATGGAAGCAGTGCCATCCTCGTTGATATACACATCCGAAGTGAGGGAGGGCACCGAAAAAGAATAATCCTGCGCATAGACAGGGGTAATAACGATCAATACAGCAATCAAAACCAGAGCGAACAAAACTCGCTGCATCTTCTTCATGAAATCCGATTCCTTTCTATAAAACTAAATCAAAACGAATTACCACTTGGGTTCTTCGGTGAGCTGGTAAGAGGTCCCGCAACTCGGGCAGGTTACCATGGGAGCGCCATTGACCATCTTGATATCCTTCTCCGAGAGCGGAGAGCCGCAGGATTTGCATTTGATGGTATCCATGCTCACACCGCCGGGCAGATCGATGTTAAGGGTGACATTGGTGACCTCATCAGCGGGTTTCTTCATGCGAGCGGCAAAAAAGATCAAGACAAAAGCGATCACAAGCATGATGCCGGCATAGAGTGCCAGACTGACATCGCCGTTGGCGGATATGGAAAGAAGAAAGATGACGCAAAAGAAGATCAAAATGGCGGCAAGCACAAAGAGAATGATTTTTCCAGCTTTCATGAGACCTCCAGCATTAAGCAATAAACTCCATCGATATTATATACGGAATTGGTTAAGAAAAGTTTTATGAAGGGCTAAGCTTTCGTTGCTATAATTGCAATTATGGAAGAAAAACAATTAAAAGACGAGCTGGATGCTCTCAAACAAGAGATCCATTTTCATAATTATCGCTACCATGTGCTGGATGATCCTCTGGTCAGCGATGCGGAATTCGACCGCATGCTGAAACGCCTGAAAGAGATCGAAAGCCAGCACCCGGAATGGATCACGCCGGATTCCCCCAGCCAGCGTGCCGGCGCCGAACCGGCGGAACGATTTAAGAAGACACGCCATCCGAGACCCATCTTGAGTTTGGCGAACGCTTTTTCCAACCAGGACCTGCTGGACTGGTTCGAGCGCATTGCCAAGCTGGATGAACGGGTGCGGGGAAGCGCCTTTGTGGTAGAACCCAAGTTCGACGGACTGACGGTGGTGCTGCATTACCAGAATGGGATGTTCATCCGCGGCGCTACGCGCGGAGACGGCGAGATCGGGGAAGACATCACCAGCAATATCCGCACCATCCGGGCGCTGCCACTGCGCATTCCGGTGAAAGCGGATGGACCCCGCGCACCGGGAACGCTGGTCGTGCGCGGCGAAGCGTTCATCAATCTGGCAGATTTCGAAACATTGAATCAGAAACTGGAAGAACAGGGCTTAAAGCCCTATCAAAACCCGCGCAACACGGCGGCGGGATCGCTACGACAGCTCGACCCGCAACTGACCGCCAGCCGACCGTTGACCATGCTGACCTACGCCATCGTAGCCAGTGATGGGGATGTGCCGCGCACCCAATGGGAACTACTGGCTTATTTGCGCGAACTGGGTTTTCCGGTGACCAGGTATGCCACACTGTGTAAGGATATGCAGGAAGTATTGCAGGTATGTGATGCATGGCAGGACCAGCGCAATGACATGCCGTATGAGATCGATGGACTGGTGATCAAGTTGAACGACCTGGCACTGCAAGCGGCACTGGGATTTGTAGGAAAAGACCCGCGCGGTGCCATCGCATTGAAATTCCCTGCCAAAGAAGCCACCACAAAAGTGGAGGATATCAAAGTGAATGTAGGGCGCACGGGCGTGCTGACCCCCTATGCGGTATTGGACCCGGTGGAGATCGGTGGGGTGACGGTGAAGCAAGCCACCCTGCATAATTTCGATTACATCCGTGACAAAGACATCCGCATCAAAGATCGAGTGCGGGTAAAACGGGCAGGGGATGTGATCCCTTATGTGATCGGACCCATTCCCGAGTTAAGAAATGGGACAGAAACAGCATTCGTGCCACCCGAACATTGTCCGAGCTGCGGCGCACCGACCGAACATATCGAAGGGGAAGTGCCATGGTACTGCGTGAACGCCGCCTGCCCGGAGCAATTGATCCGCAACCTGGAACATTTCGTGTCAAAGGGTGCCATGAACATCGTGGGATTGGGCATCCGGCTGGTGCAAGAACTGGTACAACACGGGCTGGTGAAGGATGTAGCTGATCTGTACACACTGAAAGAAAGCGACTTGTTGGAACTGGAAGGATTTGCCGAAAAGAAGACGGGCAATCTGTTGGATGCCATCCGGGAAAGCAAAACACAACCCTTAAGTCGGGTGATCACCGCGCTGGGAATCCGTGGGGTGGGAGAAGTGGCTGCCATCGACCTGGCGGCACGCTTCCACAGCCTGGATGCGCTGGCGCAAGCCAGTTATGAGGAACTGACTGCGCTGGAAGGATTCGGACCGAACATCAGCCAGGCAATTTTGGATTGGTTTGCCAACCCGCGCAACCAGGACCTTGTGCGAAAATTGAAAGAAGTGGGCATTGACCCGCTTGAAACAGAGAAGGATGGTGGGAGTCAACCGCTAACAGGCATGACCTTTGTGATCACGGGCACATTACCGCATTTCAGCCGCGATGCAGCCAGCGATTTCATCCGCGCACACGGAGGTAAAGTGAGCAGTTCGGTCAGCAGCCAGACCAGCTATGTGGTGTTGGGGAGCGAACCGGGTTCGAAATACGAGAAAGCACAACAATTAGGGATTCCCATTCTTTCGGAAGAAGAATTGAAAACTCTGGTAGCAAAAGAATGAGCGAAGCGCAACTGGTATTGAAAACAGGACGGGATAAACCGGTGCGGCAGGGGCATCCGTGGGTCTATTCGGGCGCCATCCAACGCATGCAGGGAGAAGCCGCCTCCGGAGAAACGGTGGTGGTGCTGGATGAAAAACAACGTTTCATCGGCAGGGCAGCTTACAGCCCGCTATCCAAGATCCGGGCGCGCCTGTGGAGCTGGAACGAGAAAGAAACGATCGACGATTCGTTCTTTAGAAACGAATTGCGCATAGCCATTAACTTAAGAAAAAAAATCCAATCCAATGCTTATCGTCTCATAAACGCAGAATCCGATCACTTGCCTGGCATAGTGGTGGATCGCTATGCCGACTACCTGGTGTTACAGTCTCTGACCGCTGGGGCGGAATATTGGAAGGAGACCATCAGCGCCTGCCTGGTGGAGTTGACGGGGATCCCCAATATCTATGAACGTTCGGATGTGGAGGTGCGGGCACTGGAAGGATTGCCCCAACAATGTGGCGTGTTAGCCGGTGCGGAACCCCCGGCAACGATCGAGATCATGGAAAATGGATTGCGTTACCAGGTGGATATCCGTGGTGGGCAAAAGACCGGCTTCTATCTTGACCAGCGTGAAAATCGTGCCAAAGTGATCCCTTCCATGGAGGGAAAAAGTGTGTTGAATTGTTTTTGCTTCAGCGGCGCCTTTAGTGTGGCAGCGGTGCAGGGTGGGGCGCAAAAGGTGGTGTCGGTGGATTCCTCGGCTGACGCCATCGCGCTGGCGAAGACCAATATGAGCTTGAACTTCCCGGATTTCCACAACCTGGAATGGGTGACGGCGGATGTGTTTGCTTATCTGCGGCAACTGCGCGACCAGCGTGCGACGTTTGATGTGATCATCCTGGATCCACCCAAATTTGCTCCCACACGCAGTCTGGCAGAAAAAGCGGCGCGGGGCTATAAAGATATCAACCTGCTGGCGCTGAAGTTACTCAATCCGGATGGCAGATTGGTAACCTTCTCCTGTTCAGGCGGCATCAGCGCTGGATTTTTCCAAAAGATCCTGAGCGGAGCAGCCAGTGATGCAGGCAGGCGGGTTGTGATCGAAGAACGTCTGTTTCAAAGTCGTGATCACACGGTCAGTTTGCATTTCCCGGAAGGGGAATATTTGAAGGGGTTTCTCTGCAGGGTGCTATAACGCATTAGGGAATGATGAATAATTTTTATTCAATGAAGCGCTCCTTATCCTGATACATCAATTTGTCGAGATGTTTGAGAAGTTGCTCGGCGCCCATTTGCGCGTGATAATCGTAAAGATAATAACCTGAACTGAAACTCAGGGTATACGGTTTGCGGTTCTGGCGATTGAAATCCGTAAAACTATCTTTGATCCTCTGAATGGTTGCTTCCAGCAATGGAGAAGTATTGACATCCATGACGATCAGAAATTCATCGCCCCCATAA
>JAAZOK010000179.1 GCA_012797815.1 Chloroflexota bacterium
AAAGGAGATGGATAAAAGAGAAACTCTGATCGCTTGATATAAATTCGAATAATGAATGCTGGGGAAATGATTAATCTGATACTTCATCGGTGCAATAAAATGTTAAGTGACCCGCTTTTATAGCCTTAATGATTTACAGCGGAATGTTTGATTTTCATGATAAGAATCTAGTAGAGAAAAAAAGAATATTCATTTTTGATAATGATAGCGGACCTGTAAAAAATCGATGCGTTCTTCCCTGACCAGATATACCAGACGATGTTCCTGTGTTAATCTTCTGGACCACATCCCCGGGGAAATATATTTTAACGGCTCGGGTTTCCCTATTCCGTCGAAGGGATCTCGTAAAATGGCTTCCATGAGATCAAATGCCCTGAGCGCCAGTTTGCGGTCGGTTTTTACCCAGTAATGCAGATCTTCAATAAATTCTGGTTGAAATACTGCCAGATATTTCCTTTTAATCAAGCCCTACCTCACCTCGTATTTCTTTTAACGATCGTGGTTCGCCTTCTTCCTTAAGGGCTCGATTTAATGTGGTCAGCAGCCGTTCGGCATTGGCGGGAGATCGCAATAGATAGGCAGATTCTGTTAGACTTTCCAATTCTGAAGCAGCGATCATTGCCACTTCTTCTTCATTACGACGTTGGATGATCACGATCTCACGGTTATGAGTAACCTCGTCGAGTAATTTAGCCAATCCGGCACGCGCTTGTGTATAGGTGGTTTGAATGGTCATTTTTCTCCAATATGTACAGGAATACTGTACATCATAATAACAACTATGTCAAGGCGTTAAATCCAGCTATATCTTCTCCCTGAATAGTTTAGAATATGGCTAAATTGATGTTGTGAATTGATCACATGAAAGAAGGTCATTATGAAAGCGATCGCGTTGGTAGTCAGTGCCAGAGAACACGGCAACTCTTATGATTTTGCGCAGTTTGTGCTGGATGATTATAAAAACAGGGGTTTGGAAACCGAATTGATCAATTTTTTTGATCACCAGATCACGCCCTGCCAGCGCTGTGAGTATGAGTGTCTGCAGCGGCTCGACCCCGCCAAAGGCGTCGATGGCGAATGCCCTATTCACGATGACGTGCGCATGATCTGGGAGAAGACCTGGCGGGCAGAAATATTGCTCTTGTTTGTCCCCAATTACGGAGGGATGCTGCCGGCATTGTGGGAGGCATTTTCACAACGTTCCCAGGCTTTCTTCCGCCAGGCACCCCTGGAGCAGTTGAAGAAATCGGTGGTCAGCGCAGTGCTCATCGTATCCCCGCACCAATCCAGCGGGGCAGCCTGGGCGCTTTCTTGTATGGCGGATGAGGTGAAGGGATTGGATAGAAAGGTGGTGGGTTTCGAGGTGGTCAACCCACCGCAGTTCCAGGCGGAATATACCTTCACTCCCCTGATAAATAATGAAGAAATCCGGCGCCGCCTGTCATTTATGGCGGAGAAAACCCGGCAGGTTGCTGCGACATTGCAAAACCAATAGGTCGGGATGTTATGCGAACGATCAGGCGTCTGTTTTCATCCGCAATTCTTCTGGCGGGGTTGGCAAACTGTACGTTTTTGACAGCGAATGATCCTGCTGACAATATTTCTTCTGTATCAACCTCTCTTCGTTCATCCGGATTACCCGCAGAAGACGGCAAAGAAAGTTCCTCTCTGATCGCCCTGGCTTATTACACGGGTGATCGGGCATCTTATGATTCCTTTGCTATGTTTTCAGACCACATCCATTATCTGGCAGTGGATGTCTTCGGCGTGCAGATGGATGGCAGCATCAGCGGCGCCGACGATCTGGATGTTGTATCGCTGGCACATTCCCGCGCTGTGCAGGTGTTTGCCTGTGTCAGCAATTACAACAATGATGCGGCGGTGGAAGATTTTGACCCTGCCCTGGCGCAGGCTGCCATCCTTACCCACCGCAGCCGTGTGATCGAGAACATGGTGGCACTGGCTGAGCAGGGTGGCTTTGATGGGGTGAATGTCGATTTTGAAGGGCTGGCATACTCCAGCGATATCGACGATGATCGTGCCGCTTTCACCGCCTTCATCCGGGAACTGGCACAGGCGCTGCATGCCCGCGGGCTTCAATTGATCGTCAGCGTACCGGCTGCCACCTCATCCTCACCGGAAAATACCTGGGCGTACCCCTTTGATCTGGCAGCGCTGGGGCAGGCTGCGGATCTCATCCAGTTGATGACCTATGACCAGCATGGTTCGTGGAGCGCGCCCGGCGCGGTGGCTGGTGTGGATTGGGTGGGTGAGAGCCTGCGCTACGCCCTTTCGCAGGTTGCCGCCGATAAATTGTTGATCGGGTTGCCCGCCTATGGCTATGATTGGGACCTGAGCGCTTCCAATGTTGCAGAAGGGTCGTTTGCTGCCGCGGATATCTCATGGAACGAAGTACCGGCGCTGCTTGATAAGCCCTATGTACAGCAGGGTTGGGATGAAACTTCCTTCTCGCCTTTCTTGACTTATACAGAAAATGGGCATACCCACGAAGTGTGGTATGAAAATGCGGATAGCATCCGTAGAAAGATGGAATGGATGAAAGAGTATGATCTGGCGGGATTTTCCGTGTGGGCGTTAGGGAAAGAGGATGCCAATTTCTGGAAAGCGACGGAATGAAAGGAGTATATGGCTGATATGCCGAAAAAAACGACGATTCTTCTCTCGATAGGGTTCTTTATATTCTGGTTATTGGTCCTGCTGGCAGGTGCTGATTTTCCGCCACCGCCGGGATTTATATGGGTCATCCTACTTGATCTGCTCGCTGCGCTGCTGATCTGTGGGCGTGCTCCGCTGTACTGGAACTGGTGTGATTCAAAAAGGAGGGGTCGTAAGCTGCAGGTTGCGCTCGAAGGATGGCTGGTGGGTCTTTTATTTGCATTGTTGACGCTGCTGCTGCCGGGTGGCGGTGAACCAAGCGTGACGCCGGGTTTGGTCGATCATGCTATTTGGTTCGGCGTGTTGGGGTGCGTGGGGATGTTCAACAGTCTGGGGTTGTATGGGCTGATCGTGCTGTTCCACCGTAAAAAAAGTCTAAGAAAGAAATTGGGTAAATAAAAATGAGGTGTTTGATAACACCTCATTTGTTAATGGAAGTGGAAATTTCTTACTGCGGGATGTGCCAGATCTGCACTATTCCTTCGCTGGCAGCGCTTATCAGTGCGCGTCCATCCGGTGAGAATTGCAGGGCATGGATGAATTCTGCCGGAGTGGAGATCTCCCCTGCCGCCTGCATGCTCTCCATATCCCAGAACAGAATCTTGTCCTTCCCTGCGGCTGCCAGCAGTTTGCTATCCGGCGAGAAAGCCAGCGCACTGAAAGTATCCGCATCGCTGAAGCCTGCCAGTTGTGCTGCCGTGTGAGGATCCCAGATGGTCACGAGCGGTTTGAATTCCCCCTCAACGGTGCCGGCCGCAGCGGTTGCCAGCAGTTTGCCATCCGGTGAAAGTGCCGAAGCGCTGATGAAATCCTCATGACGGATGGAAGGTCCCATCTGAGCGCTGGCGATATCCATGGGTTGGATGGTGGCACGCGCGATCCAGGTGACGGTCTTGCCGTCATCTCCGAAACGAAATGAATAAATCGGCGCGGCGGTCTCGAAACCGGTCAGCGCTTTGATCTGTTCCCCGCTTTTTACATCCCACAGGGTGATCTGCCAGACATCACTGCTGATGGCTCCCAACATGCTGCCATCGGGTGAGAAAGCTGCCTGCTGGGAATAGCTATCCAGCGCGATATGCCCGACCTCTTGCCGGTCCAGCACATCATATAGAACGACGGCGGGTTCCTCCAGCGCATAGGCGACCAGACGCCCATCCGGGGAGACATCATAGATGTAAGTCGATTCCCCCACATCGTAACCGGCGATCGCTTGCAGGGTCTGGTTGTCATATAGACCGGCAGAATGTGTACTCTGTACCCAGAAAGCCTTTCCATCCAGAGTCCATTTGACACTGGTGACTTGCGAGACGTCCAGGCGGGAAACACTTTGCAGGCTGCTGGCGTTCTCAACGCTGATGACGCTCGCCTGTGGCGCGCTGGAAGGGGTTTCCTGCGCTGGTTGTCCGTTGGTACAGGCAGCCGCCAGCAGAAAAGCCCCGAAAAATAAGATCCGTAGGATCTTCTTTATGGTTTGCATAGATTGCTCCTATCTCTTTTAACTATACCGCGGAAGCGACTTCAGGAATTGAAATGAATGGCTTCTTTCAGCCAATCCATCAGGCTTTGTTTGAGGGCTTCGAACAGGCTGTCTTTCTGCTCATCCACCCAATCCTCTACCTGCTGACCGGCTTTGTCTTTTTGTTCATCGAGGAACCCGGAAGCGCTTTTCTTGAGCGAATTTCCCATGGAAGCAGCCATGCCCTGCGTATATAGCGCGAAACGTTCCTTGATATCGGTGGGGGTGGCTTTGACCAACACCGGTCGCTCGCTCAACATGAAACGCACATCCCCGTTCTCACTGACGGGCAGATCGATGCCCTGCCCGTTCTTGATGGAATCCGCATCCAGAGAAAAAGCTTCCAACTGGTAACCGGAAATATTTTGCAGCGTATACGGCTGGAAACTATCTCCTCCATACCCGCGCCACACGAAGATGTTCACCAACCCGCTGGTGGTCAACCGGTACTGGTAATAGCCATTGAGCACATCGCTGGAGTTGGCACTGCTGCGAAAACCCTTCAATGCCTGCGTGAGGTTGCTGAAATCCTGCCGGGCGAACACCCCCGGGCTATCTGATGAACTGCCATCCCCGTATTGCCAGAAGATCTTTTCCACATGATGGCTGCCCAACAGCATCAGAGTGGCACGGCTCAGATAATCCGCGCGTACCACATCTTCTAATGTTCCCCTTTCACTGGCAGCCGCATTGAGGGCAGACTGTGACCAGTTCAGGCCGGTGATCCAGACCGGTTTTTGCCCGTACTGGCTGTTGACCCCATCCACCAGGGCGATGATCTCCGCCAGATTGAAGCCACCTTCGGCGCTGGTGAGGCAGGCGCCGGATACGATATCGTAGGTCTGGTACATAGTTTTGCCTTCCGGGGCGCTGGCATAAGTGCTCAGGTCGATGCCGATCACATCGAAATCATCCCACACATCCAGCGTGTTCAAACTTTGCAGGAAGGCACTGGGTTGGTTAAGGCAATTGCCGGTGTCACTGACGATGCCGCCCACCACAACCACATCTGCGGAATTGGCGGCTTTGATCACTGCTGCAGCGATCTTCAATCGCTCGGCATAGGTCGAAGGGCTGGCGAGCACCGCAGCCGCGATGGGCTGACCTTGCAGTTCAAAGGGCAGGTTCACTGCACTGCCGATCTGCCAGGTATCCACTTTATCTCCGAATTGGGCGACCACTGCCTGCACATAGCGCTGCCAGCTTTCCAGGTAAGTGCTGACAACACTTTCTTCACTGAGATTTTCATATTGTAGATAAGAAGGAAAACCTTCCAGAACAATGGTGACGGCGATGCCCTGCTGATCCAGCTTACTGATCAAAGCATCGAGATCGATTTGAGATGTTTGCGGGGTGATCGACCAGGTGAATAATCCGGCAGAAAGTTCGACTTCCTGCCAGGGGATGCTGATCTTCAAGGAACTGACACCCAACGCTTCCACCGCGTCCACGAACTGATCGCTATCCTGCGCGTGCAGCAGCATAGCACTCATATCCATGCCCAGCGGGGAGTTGCCGCTCACCAGGTTGGGAGTCCCGAAATGGATCACCGCATAACCCAGGGTGAGGATCAAACCCGCCAGGATAATAAAATGAAAGATTTTTTTCATAATGTTTCCTTGTACTTTTTTATAGCACACAATCTTCTATATAAACGGTGCAAACTTCGTGCCAGATATGTCGAGAATTAGGGTATTTATGGTGTAATTTGGAAATCGAGATAGAATAAAGAAGAAAGAAGAAGGAAAGGATGATAAATGACGGAAGAACGACCAGACATGGACGCACCTACGCAAATTCCTCGTTTTGCCGTTTTGCAGCTTTCCGGTTGTGCCGGCTGCGAGGTTTCGCTGCTCAATGCGCATGAATGGGTCGACCGTTTCGAGCTGACCTATATGCCACTGGTTTCCAGCGCTTATGCGGTGCCGGAAGTGGATATTCTGCTCATCAGCGGGGGTGTGCGCACCGATGAAGATCTTTTCCACCTCAAGCATGCAGTCAAGAAAGCCAGACGGGTGGTGGCGGTAGGAACCTGTGCCATTTCAGGCGGAGTGGCCAACCTGGGCAACCGCGATGAAGTGCGCCAGCTTTTCCTGCATCAGGAAGAACGCCTGCATGTGCCGCGCCTGTTACCCAAATCGCGCCCGGTGGATGATTTTGTTTCCATTGATCTGTACTTGCCGGGCTGCCCGCCCACCCCTGAACTTTTCATGGCAGCTTTGCTCGACCCGCAAGGCTACCAAGCCAGTTTGACGGTCTGCCAGGAATGTGGGCGCAAGAAACTGAAAGACATGAAGCCGGACCACCTGGTGGGTTTCCAAAAAGGTGAGCTGGATCCTGAGATCTGTCTGGTCAACCAGGGCTATCTTTGCATCGGCACCAGCACGCGCGGTGGTTGCCGGGCGCCCTGCACGCGTGCCGGACATCCCTGTGTGGGTTGCCGGGGACCATCCAACGCGCTGATCGAGAAAGATTCGAAAGCCTGGTTGGAAACCATCCAAAAAGTGTTCCACGCTATGACCAATGTTCCGGATGATGAACTGCGTGAAGCGTTGCTATCTCCTCAGCTAGCGCTGTTCCTGTTTCAATTTTCCGATTATGCCGGGGAAGATAAAGCTCCTCGTTCAAAGGATAAGGTGCTTTGATGACAACTCTCACCTTTCCCCTCAGCCGCATCGAAGGACATGCTCAGGTGGAGATCGATATACAGCGGGGTAAGGTCGTTTCC
>JAAZOK010000078.1 GCA_012797815.1 Chloroflexota bacterium
ATCGGGAACACCCCTCCCAGCACCGCCAGCAGGAATATCGACTCCACTTTGGGAAACATCTTTCGGAAATCGTTCATGGTTCCTCCTCGAATTGCACAAGTATACCCCGCCGTCACCGGGCAGGTCTCTCAAAATATCTCATCTTAAAATGTGGTTTCTAGCCGGCGAATTTAGGTTCGGGCAATCCCCGCACACCCGGCTGGCAGGCAAACAGGTTGCCAGCCTGGGGCTGTTCTGTCAATTGTGCCTCGCTCATCCCTTCCCTGGCGGAGGTGATATACAGCGTGCGGAAATCGTCTCCACCGAAAGTGCACGAGGAGGGTTGTGCCGCCGGCACCTCGACGGTCTGCACACACTCACCCGCCGGCGAATAGCGCTCCACCCGCCAGCCGCCCCACAACGCACACCACACGTATCCCTCGGCGTCCACCGTCAATCCATCCGGTACGCCGTTCTCTCCACTGAACCGCACAAATTCCCGCCTGTTGCTGATCTCTCCTTTATCATGCTCGAAATCATAAGCATAGATCGTGAAGCGGCGCGTATCCGCATAGTACATGATGCGGTCATCCGGACTCCAGCCGATGCCATTGGAAATGGTCACGTTCTCGATCATAGGGGTCGCCACCAGGTTCTCATCCAGCTTATACAGGCTGCTGCTGGCACCCTCCGCCGTCATCGTGCCCGCCCAGAAGCGCCCGTCCCGGTCCACTTTGCCGTCGTTGAAGCGCGCATCCGTTTTCCCTTGCTCCGGATTGCTGATAAGACGAAAGGTATCCCAATTTAGATACCAGAACGCAAAGCCGTCCTCCCCGGCGGTGATGAAGGAGTTCGGACCGCGCAACCCCAGCGCGGTCACCTTCCGTCCCACGTTGAATACCTGGTATTCATCATGGAGCGGATCATAGCGCTGGATCTTCTTTTCCAGAATATCCAGCCAGTATAGGCGATTTTCCAGCGGGTGCCAGATCGGGCCCTCTCCCAGTTCATTATGGCATTCGATCACGGTTTTTGCCTGCATGCTTTTCTCCCTTATGCGCTTAGAGGATCTGTTTCTCCAGCACCAGGGCGTCTTCCCCGCCCCGGTAGTATTGTGGCCATATCTCCACCTGTATATAACCCATATGCTTATATAAACGAATTGCTCCTTCATTGCTGACCCGCACACACAGCCGTATCACACGCGCGCTTGCCAGTTGTGCTTCACACTTCCTCAGCAGCTCTTGCGCCACCCCCTGCCGGCGGTATTCCGGCAGCACTCCCAGCGTGATGATCCAGCCGGTTTGCTGGCGGTCACGGGTTTCCCCGCCGATGAAGCCGATCATCTTGCCGTTCATTTCAGCTTTCAAGCGTATCACCCCCGGGAAACTCAAAACACCCAACAGGTCGATCAAAGGCCAGGCGTCCTGCGCAAAACAGGCGCGTTCCAGTTTGTTTAATTCATGCACATCCCGCCAGCTGGCGGATTGAATGGTGAAGGGCAGTGCGCTGTCCATGGCTTAATTGTAGTACTTGCTGCGTCTTGCTGCGGGTAATATCTTTACCATCCCAGCCAGCGGGCAGCCATCACCAGCGCCAATCCGGTGCCTACCGTTCCCAGCAGGCTGCGCGTGCGCCATGCCACCACAAAACAAGGGATGGATAGCCATAAGAACAGATTATCGAATGTCAGGTCGATGCATCCATCTGTGGTCACCAGCGTTGGCAGCAGCATGGCTGCCAGCACCGCCACCGGGATGTATTCCAACCAGGTGCGCAGCCACGCCGGCAGCTTGCGCGTGGAAAGCAATAACAGCGGCAACACGCGCGGCACGATGGTCACCAGTGCCATCCCGACCAGGGTGAGCACGATCGTCATTCCTGAACCGGTTGCCATAACAGCACCCCCAATCCGGCTGCCAGACTGGCAGCGATCAACACATGCCACTGGTCGATCCCGTTCACATACAGCAGCACCGCCAGCAACCCCGCCGTCACTGCCACCACCACATGGCGATAATCTTTGATCTGCACCACCAGCAGGGCGATGAACATGGCCGGCAGCGCAAAATCCAGCCCAAAAGCGCCGATATCCGCCACCTGCCCGCTCAACACTGAGCCCAGCAGGCTGCCCCCGATCCATGCCGCCTGCGAGGTGATGTTCACCGCGAAGACGGTTGCTTTGGGGGGCATCCCCAGGCTGAAACTGGAACTGTGCAATGCGAATGTTTCATCCGTCAATTCCAGTCCAAAAGCCACTTTTTCCATAGTGCGCCACTGCTCAAAATAAGGTGCCAGTGCCGCCGACATCAGCAAATGCCGGATATTGACGATGAAGGTCGTCAGGATGATGGAAAGCGGCGACACGCCTGCCGCAAATAATCCCACACTGATCAATTGCGCCGAACCGGCATATACGATCAATGACATCAGCGCGCTTTGCAGCAGGCTCAGTCCGGCGTTGCGTGCCAGCATGCCGTAGGCAAACCCCACCGTCAGGTAGCCCAGCACCACCGGCAGCGCCATTTCCATCCCCTGCAGAATGGGGTGTCTGTGTCTTCCTTCAATATTCCTGTTGGTTTTCGGCATCCTGCTTCCGGTCCACATCTTTCTTTTTAAGTGTCAGATTATTTCAGATTAACCACATTTTGTAAATAGCCGGCGCGAAATCTGATAGAGATGCTCCAAATTAGTCCGCGCATCCCGTTACCGGGCTAAAAGAAACCTAACAAAATGTTAACCTGTTATTCAGCTTCCATTGACATGAGGGGCTTATACTGCCAGCATGCAAAAATCAATTACAACACTGTTTATCGACCTGGATGGTACTGTTTACAATAGAAACAATGGCATG
>JAAZOK010000038.1 GCA_012797815.1 Chloroflexota bacterium
ACATTTATTTTGTCATCGAAAAGAGCTTAAATTATGGATATATCAACCCCGGCATGGGTCAAAGATGCAATTTTTTATCAGATATTCCCGGACCGCTTCGCAAGAAGCAGCCGCCTGAATAAAGATGGGCTCAATTTGGAGAGTTGGGATTCCCCACCCACGGTGTATGGATTTAAAGGGGGGGATCTGCTGGGAATCGTCGAACATCTCGACCACCTGGTAGACCTGGGTGTCACCGCCATTTTTCTAAATCCCATCTTCACCTCCGCTTCCAATCACCGCTACCACACCTATGATTACTTCAACGTCGATCCGCTTCTGGGCAGCAATGAAGCTTTCAGGGAATTACTTGACCAAGCCCACGCGCGCGGGCTCAAGATCCTACTGGACGGAGTGTTCAACCACGCCAGTCGCGGCTTCCTGCAGTTCAACCACACCCTTGAAAGCGGCATTAACTCTCCTTTTGTGGACTGGTTCTATTTCCGCGATGAGCAACTGCAGCGCAAGGAGCCCTTTCTAGCTTACCCCACCGACCAGCAATTAGAGGAACTGCGCAAAATAAAATCGGGGATGGAGATCAGCGGGTATCGCGGTTGGTATGATATGCCGGCTCTGCCCAAATTCAACATCCAGACCCCGGCGGTCAGAGAATTCTTGTGGAATGTCGCCGAATATTGGGTCAAATTCGGCATCGATGGCTGGCGGATCGATGTGGCTTTTGAGATCACAGACGCTGCTTTCTGGCAGGAATTCCGCCGGCGGGTGAAGAATGTCAATCCGGACGCCTATATCGTGGGAGAAATCTGGTATGAAAGCCAACCCTGGCTACAAGGCGATCAGTTCGACGCGGTCATGAATTATCCCCTTTCAGGTGCCATGCTGGGTTTCTTCATCGATGATCTGGAAGAACAGATCTACTCGGTAGGAGACTATCACAAATACCTGCAACAGCTCAGCAATGAGCAATTCATGGAGCGCATTGCTTATTTACAGGATTTATATGATCCTGCTATCAACGCAGTCATGCTGAACCTGCTCAACAGTCATGACACCCCGCGCTTCATCACCTCTGCCAAAGGAGATGAAAATGCTTTTAGAATGGCATTGTTATTCATGTTCTGCTACCCGGGAGCGCCCTGCATTTTTTATGGGGATGAGATCGGCATGAGCGGGCGCAATGATCCGGAATGCCGCAAGACTATGATGTGGGACGAAAGCCGTTGGGACCTGAACCGTTTAGATTTTGTAAAAGCTTGCATCGCATTGCGCAAACAACACAGCGCGCTGCGGCGGGGAGAATACACTCCGCTCTACAATGGGGATGGGGTGGTCGCCATTGCCCGTCAAACAGAGGAGGAATATCTGATTGCAGCCTTCAACGTCACCCACCAGGAGGGGTATATGCAGATCGAAATTCCTGCAGGGGTGAAAAGTGTTCCTATCCCGCACACGATCTTTGGGACCTCCCGGCTTAATTACAGAGGGAATATGCTTGAAATTGATTTGCCGGCGCGCAGCGGTGTGGTCATCCAGATCCGTTGATCCATCTTTCCTATTTTTTTAAAATAGATCCTCCTCTGTTGAATAGAAGGAGGATTTACTTTTAATAGCGGATAGGTAATGGGTAGCGGATAATCTTAGAACACCATCCAGCAGGTTTTTGTCGAAATTTGCCTTTGTGTAACAATTATGGCATATGCTTGCCGCACCCAACCATTAAAAAACATGGATGGTTGAGATCCTCAATTTCACTAAACATTACTTCTACTTTCCTGCACTTATGCGACCCGTTCTTCCGGATCCGTATACACCCACCAACCCTTCTGCCCGGCAAGTTTTGGCAGACTTGTACTTCCATTTGCGACCACCACCGGATATTCTGCCATCTCCAGCATCGCGCTATCACCCCGGCTGTCGCCGAACGCCAGCAGCGCGCGCGTTACTCCCGCCTGACGCAATACGTTCACCTTGGCTTCTCCCCAGGGGAATCTGCCATCTTTTTCATCTTCTGTTGGCAGCTGCACCCCCAGCACGCACTCGCGCGCAATGCCCAGCTGTTCCGCCGCGATCTCGCAGAGCATTTGGGGGCTGGCGGAAACCATCCAGATCCGCGCTCCCTTTTCCAGGAATTCCCTGACCATGGTGCGCATATTCTCTTTCACCCTGGCTCCATAGTTCAGCGTGATTGTTCGCTGCTCTCCACCATTTTCCATGGAGCAAGGAATGGGTACAGGGGCGATTCCACGCAGCAAGATCGCTTCAGTCAGAGCCTGCAGGTCGGCTGGCTTGAAATCCGCCAGCCAGCGCGCGGTGCTGGTATAGGCTTTTTCGAATTCCTCTTGCTTTAGATTGCTCAGGTAATCATCCAGGATCTCTGCGCGCTGCCCGGTCAACCGCAGGGGCTTATTCTGCCCGAGCGGCTGGAACCATTTCCCGCTACCCGATGCATACAGGTCAGCGTGCAGCAGGGTATGGTAAAAAACGGTCTCGCCAAGATCACCCTGCAAGAGCGTCCCATCCAGGTCAAAGAGGATATTTTCGCCCGGCAGTGCTTCATCTAACAGTAAGTCGGGGTGAAAAGTTTTCATCCTTTGATGGCACCGCTGGTAATATTTTTTATGAGGGTCTTTCTGGATATGAGAAAAACGACCAGCATGGGGATGGTTGCCAGGGTGGCGGCTGCCATCAATAACTGCCACTGTCCCATGCCCTCCAGGCTCTTGAAATGCCCGATCCCCAGCGCCAGGGTGCGCATCTCATCCGTGCTGGTAACCACCAGCGGCCAGTAATAATCATTCCAGAAACCGATCATCGAAAACACCCCCAGCGTGACCACCGAAGGCATGCACAGCGGCAGATAAAGGCTGAACAACCGCCGCATCAAGCCTGCCCCGTCGATCTGTGCGGCATCATCCAGCTCCTTTGGAACGGTCAGCATGAACTGGCGCAGCAAGAAGATGCCAAACGCGCCGCCCACCCGCGGGATGATCAATCCCATATAGCTATCCAACCAGCCCAGGTCGTTCACCAGGATATAAGAAGGCAGCATCAGCACCTGCGGCGGGATCATCATGGTACCCATGATCAGAAAGAAAACCAGATCCTTTCCGTAGAAATCCAGGCGCGCAAACGCATACGCACCAAGGAAGGAAATGCTCACCTCAAGCGTCACGCCGATGGTGGTGACCAGCACCGAATTGAGCACATAGCGACCGAACGAGCCGGTGCGCAGCACCTCTAGATAATTCTCCGGATGCCACTCGATGGGTAAGAATTGCATGTTCTTGGTAAAGATCTCGCTGACCGGCTTGAAGGAGGTCAGCACCATCCACAGGTACGGGAAAATAACGATCATGGCAAAAACTCCCAATACGAGCAGCAAGATGAGCTCTTCCCAGCGCTTTTGATTCTTCATGGATAATCGCCGGCTTGAACTCTTATTATTGATAAAAGACATTGCGCTCTCCTAATTTCGATTGCAGCATGTAGATCGCGAGCAGGACCATGAAGACGATCCATGAAGCCGTGCTGGCTATTCCGGCGTTGAAAAAGCGGAAACCCTGCTGGTAGATGTAATACAACACCACATTGGTGCTGCCCAGTGGACGCCCCTGCGTCATGATCGACACCGCTCCAAACACCTGAAAAGAATTGATGATCAGCATAAAGACCACGAAGAACAGCACCGGAGTCAGCAGCGGCAGGGTGATCTTCCAAAAGCTCTTCCATTTATTCGCCCCATCCACCGCCGCCGCTTCATAATAGGACGTGGGGATATTGCGCAATCCCGCCAGCAGCAGCAAGGTGATGAAACCCAGCGACTGCCACGATCCGATCACTGCCAGCGCCGGCAGCGCCAGATTGGGATCGTTAAACCACTGCGGCAGGGATGCGCTGGAAACGCCCAAGCCCGCCAGGATCTTATTCAGCGGACCGATCTGCGGGTTGAAGATCAAGGACCATACCACCGCCACCACCGAAATAGAGGTGACCGAAGGGACAAAGAACAGGGATTGAAAGAAATTGTTCAAGAATTTGATGCGGTCCAAGGCGAGTGCCAGCAGCATGCCGATGGAGAGGGAAAATGCGATATACATGAGCCCGTATTTCAGGGTGATCAGCAGCGATTCCCAAAAATCGCTGCCCGGTTCCAGCACCGTTCTGTAGTTATCCAATCCCACATAGGTTTGTTGCGGGCTGATCAGATCCCATTCAAAGAAACTGAGCCGCAGGATATAAGCTGCCGGATAATAGACAAAAACCAGCGCGATCACCAGCGCGGGACCGACCAGAAGAAATGCCTGCAGGGTGCGCTTCCATTTTTTCTTGACAGCCGGGTCATGAAGGTTGAAGTGTTTTTTAACGCGCGCGCTCATTTTTTCGATCATGGATAAACTTCCTTCCAGCGATTGTAGATACGCTCATAGCCATCCTGGAAAAGATCGGTGAATTTGCCCATCAAGGCTGCTCCTAGGTAATCATCGTCGCCGTGGCAATCGCTGCCGGCGGTTGTCAGCAATTGAAATCCGGCTGCCAGTTCTTCATAGAATTGGATTTCCGGGGGAGAATGCACCGGGCAGCGAGTTTCGATCCCATCCAGGCCCCAGGCAACATACTGCCGGATGGCAGCCTGATCGTGCAGAAAGAAATCCAGTTTGCGCATCACTGCGTCATTTTCACCCCCGGGATGCGCCAGCACGGCAATTCCATGTGCAGCATGGATCAGGTCGATGATATCCTGCACCTGCCAGGGAGCATAATCGGCATACAGGATGCCCAGGTCATGCTGGATCTCCATAAATGCGTTCAAAGTGCGGGCAGGATCATTCTCAAATAATTCCGCGGCTGCCCGTTTGACAAGCTGCAGCGAATAAAAGGTATGCAGAGAAGAAGAGCGCAGATCATCCATTTCAAAATGCGCTCCTCTTTTCTGCAGCACATGCAGTAACTGTGCGGTGATCTCGCGGTCGGTATCCTGCGCGCGCCGGATATGCTCTTGAAGAACAGGGCTGCTTTCATCTATAAAATAACCCAGCACGTGCACGGTCTGTTTGCGGTAACAGGCGGAGAATTCGGCTGCCGGAATGTAGGGCATCTCAGCGGCTGCCTGGCGCGCCCGCCGCACCATTTCAGGCGAGACGAAATCATGGTCCGTGATGGTAGCCGCTTGATAGCCAAACCGGCGGATCATGGCAATGCGTTCTTCAATGGTAAGGCTGCCATCGGAGCAATTCGTATGACAGTGAGCATCAATTAAAATAGGACACCTCTCTGATAAGTATGGGAGGGGCATGCAGCCCCTCCCTTTCGGAATGGATTAATTTTACTCGGCAAGCAGATCGATCAGTTCCTGATTGGCAGTGCCCAACGCGGTTGAGGCATCCTGCGCTCCGAGCAGCACCGCTTCAATGGCTTCCATGATGTACTGGTTGGCTTCCAGTGCGCTGGTGCCGAACTGGGTCGGAGGAACGACATTGTCGATGGCATCGACTGCCACTTTGTAGTTATCAAAATCCGCAATGAAATCTGCAATGGCGGTCAGCGCTGCATTACGGGTGGGCATATAGCCGGAATTCATCGCCCAATCCGCATTGGCTTCTGCGCTGGTGAGGAAAGTGATAAATTGCGCAGCAGCCTGGCGTTCTGCATCACTGTTGCCAAAGACATACAGGGAATTTCCGCCGGCAGGAATGCGAGCTACTTCCCCTTCGGCAGCCGGCCAGGGCATGGCCATCACGAGCGGCGCGATATCCTTATAGATCAGTGTGCCGTAGCTTGAGGTCGCAAACATAGCCACTTCCTGCGCACCGAAAGACTGCAGTGTCTCATAGAAATCTGCATTATAAAGGACCGAACCGTCGGCAACGCCGGTTCCCCAATCCGTGAGGGAGGAAACGGCTGCTTCAGAATCCAATACCGGAGTACCATCTTCATCCAGGAATGCGCCCCCATTCGAACGCACGGTGGTCTCAAAAACCCAGGGATCATCCAGCGCAAAGGCGGCGCCGTAGATGCCGAGTTCTTCGTTTATCACCCTGGCTGCTTCCAAGAATTCAGCCCAGGTGGTGGGCGGATTCGCGGGATCTAACCCAGCCTGTTCGAAAACATCACTGTGATAGAAAACTTCCGCAACCGAAAGCGCCAGCGGAATGCCGTAGGTATCTCCGTCAAACGTGGTGACTTCGATCAAAGAGGGGAAGAAATCACCCAGAAATGCATCCGCATCGTCACCGAGCAGTGCATTGATAGGGGTAGCAATGCCGCTGTTGACGATATATTCATCAAAACCGTATCCGATGGTCGCCACACCCGGCAGGTTACCCGCCGCCGAGGCGCGCTGCAGCGCTTCGATGATGGCAGTGTATGAATCGTATGACTGCCCCACCACCGTGATCA
>JAAZOK010000118.1 GCA_012797815.1 Chloroflexota bacterium
AGAAAAAAGGGAAGAAAAAGAATCAAAAACCGGACGGTGGTTTCGTGTCCGCGTCTCCGATGCCGTAACCGGAATCCAAAAAACGAACATCCGCATCCCGATCGGGTTAATGAATGCGGGTTTTCGCATCGGAGCACAATTTTCGCCTGAATTAGCGGGGATGAACTCGGATGAAGTGATGAGTGCTATTAAAACAGGCAAAACGGGATTAATCATTGACGTGATTGATGATGAAGATAACGAGCATGTAGAGATCTTCATCGAATAAAACAATCATCATTCAGGGGAAATGGATGCAAGCTCAACTAAATAAAAATTGGAAAAGCAAATTCTTTTCTATTTGGCTTGGGCAGGCATTTAGCTTATTAGGATCGCAAATCGTTCAGTTCACCCTGATCTGGTATCTTACCAAAGAAACCGGATCTGCCGCAGTTCTGGCTACCTCAACTTTTGTAAGTTTGCTCCCCGACGTGCTTTTTGCTCCTTTCATCGGCGCACTGGTAGACCGCTGGGATCGCAAACGCATCATGATCGTTGCCGATCTTTTCATCGCTGTCGTTACATTCATCCTGATCATTCTTTTCAAGACAGAACAGATAAAAATCGGTTTTATCTATCTGGCATTATTTTTACGAGAAGTAGGCAGCACCTTCCACTGGCCTTCCATGCGTTCCTCCACCTCTCTTCTGGTTCCAAAAGATCAGATGGCAAGAGCTGAGGGCATGAACCAGACCATTCGTGGATTATTGAATGTGATCGGTCCGCCATTTGCCGCTCTTTTATTGGAAAAATATGCCATCCACAGCATCCTTTTCATCGACATCATCACCGCTCTTATCGCAGTTACCCCTCTACTCTTTGTCAGTATTCCCAAACCAGTTGAATCAACAAAGAAAAGCCTTTCATCTGTTTCCGAATTATTCAAAGAAATAAAACTTGGTTTTCAATACTTGTGGAACTGGAAAGGAATGTTCTTACTAGCCATGATTGCAACCCTGCTTAACTTCCTGATCAACCCCGGATTTACGCTGTTGCCGCTGCTGGTCACCCAGCATTTTTTAGGTGGAGCGGTTGAGTTAAGTTTGGTTGAATCTGCCTTTGGCATCGGAGCTATTGCCGGCGGGCTGATCTTGAGCACCTGGGGCGGGTTCAAGAAACGTATTTTCACCACCCTGTCAGGCATCATCGGGATGGGATTGGGCATCCTTCTCGTCGCAGTCGCTCCATCCACCCAATTCAAAGTAGCTCTGGCAGGGATTTTCATCACCGGTGTGATGAATCCGATCGCGAATGGCGCCTTATTCGCGATCATGCAATCCAATGTCAGCCCTGAAATGCAGGGGAGGGTGTTCACCACGTTGAGCAGTATGACAAATTCAATGTCCCCTATTTCCATGTTAATTGCAGCACCGGTTGCCGGGATCGTTGGAATTCAGGGCTGGTTTTATATCGGAGGTATCGGTTGTGTGCTCATGGGATTGCTGGGATTGCTGAATCCCCTCTTGATCAATGTCGAAAACGAGGGGCAACGTAGAATGAAATCCGCAGAATGCGAACAGGCTACCAACCAGTAAGGGAATTCATCTGACCAGGCGATGGTGTTCTGCTGCGATAATCGCCAGAATCGTATCCACCGTATGTTCCAGCTCATTATCTGCGTTCACCACGGCATAATCAAAAATATTCAGGGCGGTTAATTCTTCCCTCACTTTTTTAAGGCGAATATCCATATCCAGATCGGTGCCTTGTTCTTCAGCTCTTGCCTGCAAACGTCTATTCCATTCCTCTTCATTGGAAGGTAAAAGAAAGATCAAGATCGCCTCAGGATACAGGTTTTTGATCCTTTTCGCCCCCTGCACATCCAGGCGCATTAATACATCTTTCCCACTTGCCAGAGCATCTTCGATCTGAGCCTTCGGCACTCCTTTGTAATCGCCATAGACATGCGCCCATTCCACCAGTTCATCTCTTTGAATCATTTCTTCAAAGCGTTCTTTGCTCACAAAGAAATAATCAACCCCTTCAACTTCATCCGGTCTGGGAGCCCTGGTATTGGCAGTGATCACAAAATGAAATTGACCTGTACGGTTTTTTAATTCCTTCACCACCGAATCTTTGCCCACCCCTGAGGGACCCGATATCACAATAAGCAGTGCATCTTTATTTAATACATCAAAATTTACAATAACATCACGATTCATGCACATCATCCGGTTGAAATGTAAAATGATTATAATTGAAAAGTCCTCAACCAGAGAGCTAAATATGCCTGCCTACCTGTTTCGATGTAATGAATGCCAAAAAAGGTTCGAAAAAAACATTTCCTATAGCAAATATGGGAAGGTTCCCGTCTTCTGCCCCTATTGCGGGGGAAAAGAGGTTGAGAGACAGATCAGTCCGGTCCGATTGAATCTACCTTCAAAGCAGAGCCAGTATGCACCCGGGGATATGGAAAGAATGGAAAACGACCCCAAGGCAGTGGGGAAAGCGCTACGCACAATGGAGCAGCAAAGCGGAAACCCCCTGGCGCCTGAATTTCATGAAGTCGTGGAGAGACTCGAAAAAGGGCAATCCTATACGCAAATTGAAAAGGAACTGCCCGAAATAACCGCTTCCTCCGGTGACGATTCCTCTTCAGAATAATGACAAAATAGACCGCTACTTCCTATATTCCTCATACTATTTTTTACATTATTAATAAATTTATAACGCATTTTTTCTTGACAAAAAGATATGCGGAAATTATGTTTATGAAGTTAATTCCCCATTATTCACAATCGGCACGAATTAATGAGAAGTCCAGTCAGAAGAGAGGTACCAGGATGTCTGAGGAAAAGAAGAAACGGAAAATCGAAAAGAAATATTACTATATCGGAGGGGTAGTTTTAGCACTTATAGGAATCATCGTATTTTCACAAATACGAAAAAATGCCAACAGTAACGCGGACCTGCTCACGGCTGCCGTTGAAAAAGGTGAATTGATCGCCACGGTAGGCGGAACCGGAAAAGTAGAAGCCAATAAATCAGCCACCCTTTCCTGGAAAACCAGCGGGAATGTGAGCTCGGTATACGTCGAAAATGAAGATGTGGTGACCTCCGGAACTGTTCTGGCCGAACTGACCTCTACATCTCTTCCTCAGAATGTCATCCTCGCGCAAGCCGATCTGGTTGATGCACGGCGTAACCTTGAAACGGTAATGGAATCCGATACCCAGCGTTCACAGAGCTATCTGAATCTGCTGGATGCCGAAGAAAATTTGAAGAACGCCAAGGAAGATGTGGACGATTGGAACTACAACAATGCAGATCAAGCAGTGATCGAGAATGCTCGCGCCGAATTCATCGCCGCTGAAGAAAATCTCAAGCAGGCACAAGCTGCGCTGGACCAAGCCGGTTCAGATGCGGCACAACAGGAATCGCAAACCACCCTGGATGATGCCCAAAATGCACGCGATAAAGCGCTCAGAAATCTCAATTACATCCTGGGAAAATCTTACGATACGCAGGTCGCTCAGGATTTCGCCAAATATGATCTTGCCAAGGCACAATTGGCAGATGCTCAGCGCGATTGGGAGCGGGTGAAAGATGGACAAAATGCCGATGATATCCTGGCTGCCCAGGCGAAAGTGACCGCCGCTGAAGCCGTCGCCGGGATGGCACAAATCCAGGCACCTTTTGACGGTACCATCACCATGCTGATGACAAAAACCGGTGACGAGGTCAGCACGGGCAGCAGTGCTTTCCGGATCGACGACCTGTCAAAATTCTATATCGAGGTCGATGTCCCGGAGATCGATATCCACAAGATCCAGATCGGGCAGGAGGCTGAATTCACTTTCGATTCCCTGCTGGATAAAACCTATCACGGGAAAGTCGTAGAAGTTTCCGGCGCCGGGGTCGAAAATCAGGGTGCTACCGATTTCACCGTCAAGTTGCTCATCACAGACAGTGATGAAGAAATATTGCCGGGGATGACCGCATCGGTCAGCATCACCGTTTTGAAAATGGAAGATACCTTGGTCGTCCCTAATCGTGCCATCCGGCTGGATAACGGCGATGTGGTTGTGTATGTGCTTCGCGCCGGGAATCTCGATAAGGTCACAGTCGAGATCGGTTCTTCATCCGACAGCTATACCCAAATTTTATCCGGAGATATTCAAGAGAACGACACCCTCGTTTTGAACCCACCACAGGATCTGTTCAGTACCAGTCAACAACCTGCTTTTACGAGGTAGAAGTGAAAAAAACTGTTATTGATATCAGGGACCTCACAAAAGTCTACAGCATGGGTGACGTTGAGGTGAGGGCACTACGTGGTGTCACATTTGATATAAAAAAGGGCGAGGTGGTTTCGATCATGGGACCCTCCGGTTCCGGGAAATCCACATTAATGAACGTCCTCGGCTGCCTCGATCGACTGACCAGCGGGCAATACGTCCTCGATGGAGAAGACGTATCGCATCTCACCGACGACCAGCTGGCACAAATTCGCAACCAGAAAGTGGGATTCGTCTTTCAGAATTTCAATTTGCTCTCCCGTTCCACTGCCCTTGCCAATGTGGAACTACCCCTGCGGTATGCCGGGGTTACCGCGGAGCGATCGGAACTTGCCGTAAAAGCACTGGAAAGCGTGGGGCTGGGAGATCGCATTCACCATAAACCTTCGGAACTCTCCGGAGGGCAGCAACAACGTGTTGCCATAGCCAGAGCCATCATCAACAATCCCGCCATCATTCTGGCGGATGAGCCCACCGGAAATCTCGATTCGAAATCCGGTAAGGAAATCATGGATGTGCTGCTTGGGCTGAATAAAAAATTCGGCACTACTTTGATCGTCGTCACCCATGACCCCAAGATCGGCGCCCTTACCCAGCGTACCATTCACATCTTTGATGGATTGATCAAGAAGGTGAAGGCATGAATTTCATACAAACGTTAAATGAAGCCTGGAGCAGTCTTTACGCTAACAGAATGCGTTCAATCCTCACCACGCTCGGGATTGTGATCGGGGTGGCTGCAGTTATCGCCATGATCGCCATCGGCACCGGCGCGCAGGATACCATCCTCAATCAGATCAGTGGCATCGGGACAAATCTACTCTTCATCTTTGAGGGGAATGAACAGGATGATACCGTCACGGTCCAGCCACTGACCATGCATGATGCCGAAGCGATCGGTGAAATTTTTGCTGCGCCCCATGTGGATGTTGTAGCACCCGTCATTCAAGGCAGCGGGGTTGTTAAATATGGCGGCGAATCGAAAACGACCCAAATATATGGGATAACCCCCGACTTCCAGGATGCAAGAAATTATGAGCTTCTGGAAGGGGATTTCATCAATGAGCAAAATGTGAATGCGCGCGCATCAGTGGCTTTGGTCGGTGTGGATGTGGCAGATAAGCTGTTCGGTCAACGGGATAACCTGTTGGGCGAAGTCATCACTATCGAAGGTCAACCCTTTCGCGTTATCGGCGTGTTATCACCCAAAGGAGGGGGACAGTTTGGTAGCCAGGATGATATGATCCTTGTTCCGATCACCACCGCGAAAAGCCGGTTGTTCTCAAGGGAACAGGAGCGGGTTGATATCATCTACGTTAAAGCCATTACAGCAGATTCCGTGCCCGACGCCACCAGTGAGATACAGGAGATATTAAGGAGAAGGCACAGCACCAATCTCGGGCAGGATGATTTCACCATCTATTCACAGCAAGATTTCCTCTCTCTGGCAAGCAGCATCACCAATATCTTCAAGATATTCTTGAGTGGCATTGCGGGCATTTCTCTGCTGGTTGGGGGAATCGGTATTATGAACATCATGCTGGTGTCGGTTACGGAACGCACCAAGGAGATCGGGCTGCGCAAAGCCATCGGTGCGAGGAAGAGAGATATCCTGGTCCAGTTTTTGACCGAATCATCTTTGCTCAGCATGATAGGGGGAATATTGGGAATTATATTGGGTTGGTTGATATCGGCTGCGATCGGATCGTTTGCGGGCTCGCAGGGAATCCAATTTAACCCGCAGGTGGGTCTCGGAGCGATCGTTTTAGCAACCCTCTTCTCCACCGCAGTCGGGCTCTTCTTTGGGATCTACCCGGCCAACAAAGCCGCCAATCTTGAACCGGTTGAAGCTTTACGGCATGAATAACAGACAAAAACAGCGGAAAACAAACCGCTGTTTTTTTGTTGAACAGCCTTCCTTTGAAATGAGATTTATCTTGTGGAAATTGGTAAGCTGGACACTATTAAACAAACCAGGAATGAGATACAATTTTTCTATTACCTGATGGAATAAGGAGCGGATCATGCCTGCATGGAGAATATTATTGACCGATGGATTAGCCGAAACCGGAAAATCAATACTGAACGAAAAGAACATCTCATTTGATGACCAAAACGGCATCGAACCTGGTGCACTGCTGGATTGTATTGAAAATTATGACGCATTGATCGTCCGGGGCAGAACCAAAGTCACGAAAGAAGTTCTAACGAAAGCCAGTAATCTGAAAGTGGTGGGACGCTGCGGGGTTGGTGTGGATAATATCGACCTTGCGGCTGCCAAAGAAAAGGGAGTCACCGTAGTGAACGCTCCGGTAGCCACCACTGTTGCAGTTGCCGAACATGCCATGGCATTGATGCTGGCGATGGTACGCGAGATCACCAAAGCAGATGCAGGGCTGAAAACAGGGGTGTGGTATAAAAAAGAGATCAAAGGCACAGAACTCAACGGGAAAACGCTGGGGGTGATCGGGTTCGGACACATTGGTTCCACAGTCGGCAAATACGCCAGAGCATTTGGAATGGAAGTGATCGCCTATGATCTGATCGCAAGCGACGACCAGATCAAAGATCACGGTGGAGAACCCGTAAGCCTTGACGAATTATTCAGCCGTGCGGATGTGATCACACTGCACGTGCCATTAACAGATTCGACCAGGCATATGATCGATGAACAGGCTATTACAAAGATGAAAGATGGGGTGCGCATCATCTCCGCCGCGCGTGGTGGCGTTATCAATGAAGACGCACTGCTGCAAGCCCTTGAAAGCGGTAAAGTAGCCAGTGCCGCCCTGGATGTTTTTGAAAAAGAACCCCCCAAGGATTCTTTGTTGGTAAAGCATCCCAAACTGATCGCTACACCCCATATCGGTGGTGAGACGAAAGAAGCCCAACGCAGAGCTGCGGTCGATATTGTAAATGAAGTGCTCGCCGCCCTGGATGGGGAACCACTGCGTTGGAAGATTGTGTAAATCAACAAAGGAGAAATCATGCAAGAAAAAATAGAACAATTAAAAACCTTATTACACGAAATCCATGATCTCGGAGCAGCCAGTGCAGTGCTTGAATGGGACCAGCAAGTGAATATGCCGCGTGGTGCAGCAGAAGATCGCGGAGAACAGTCTGCCACGCTCAGCCAAATCGTCCACATCAAATCCACTTCAGACGAACTGGGAAAACTGCTCGATGAACTGAATGAGCATGCCCAAACCCTGGATAAAGACTCGGATGACGCCCGTTTGATCAAAGTAGCCAGGCGTCATTTTGACAAAAATACCAAAGTAACAGGAAAATGGGTATCCGCTTTCGCCAAGGAGACCGCTGTCGCTCAGAGCGTCTGGGAAGAGGCGCGTGCCACGGATAACTTCGAATTGTTCCGCCCCCATCTCGAAAAGCTGGTCGACCTGCGAAAGGAATATGCCGAATTTTTCAAACCCTACGATCATGTTTATGACCCGCTGCTGGACGATTTCGAACCGGGCATGAAAACAGCAGAGGTCCAGCAGATTTTTTCTGACCTTAAGAAAGAACAGGTCGAACTGATCCAGGAACTGAGCCAGCAACCGCAGGTCGATAACAGTTTCCTTTTCCTTGAATATGACGGGGACGGACAGCTTGAGTTCGGGAAGAAAGTCATCACCGATTTCGGATATGACTGGAATCATGGGCGGCAAGACATCTCGGTGCATCCCTTCACGACCAGCTTCGGCTTGAACGATGTGCGCATCACCACCAAGATCGTGCCCGATTTTCTCTCACCCTGCCTGTTCGGCACTTTCCACGAATGCGGGCATGCTTTATACGAGCAGGGAATCGCGAAAAAATATAACCGCACCCCCCTGGCGGATGGGGCTTCTATGGCGATCCATGAATCTCAGTCACGCATGTGGGAAAACCTGATCGGTCGCTCTAAACCATTCTGGAAGCGATATTACAAAGACCTGCAGGCAATCTTCCCCAACCAGTTGGGCAATATCGATCTGGAAACCTTCTATAAAGGGATCAACAAAGTTGAGCCTTCCCTCATCCGCATCGAAGCAGATGAAGCCACTTACAACCTGCATATCATGTTGCGCCTGGAAATGGAAATCGGACTCATGGAAGGCAGCATCAACGCCAGGGACGCTGCGGAAGTATGGAAGGAAAAATTCAAAGCCTACCTCGGGATCGTCCCGCCTGATAATAAAGATGGAGTTCTCCAGGATGTACACTGGTCATCCGGTTTGTTCGGCTACTTCCCCACCTATGCGCTTGGAAATCTGGTTTCTTCCCAATTATGGGAGAAAATGCTGGAGGATAATCCGGCTGCTTCGCAACAAGTGGAAGCAGGAGATTTCAGCAAGATCCTGGGCTGGTACCGCGAACACGTTCACCAGTTCGGCGCCAAATTCGAACCGCAGGAATTAGTAATGAAGATCACCGGTCAAAAGATCAACGCCGCCCCCTTCATGCGCTATCTGAAAAGCAAGTTTGGCGAAGTTTACGGATTATAAAAGCACATCCATGAAATGAAATAAAAAAGAATCCTTGTATTGTGCAAGGATTCTTTTTTTATGGTGAGCTACGCTCCACCCTGACCGTAAAGTGAAGGATCGGTAGGCGTCTGCCCGCTTGGATCCCAGACATACACCCAATCTCCCACATTCGCCCAATCATACAGCCAGTGCGAATCACCGATAGAAAGATTCACACAGCCGTGGGATTGTGGATATCCGAACAATGCCCGCCAGTAAGCCCCATGTAATGCGCGATTCTGGTCGAAATACATGGTCCAGGGTACATTCTCCAGATAATAGTAATCCGACTTATCGGCTGCAAATGCGCCGGTCATGGTTTCCAGCTCCTTTTTCTCATAGATCTGGAAAAGTCCGGGTTGGGTGAAATAGGGATCCACCCCGGTTGCAATGATGGTCGCAAACACCAGTTGATTATTATCGTAAACAGCCAGCGTTTGCTGGTGGAGATTCACTTCGATCCAGCGTCCGTTGGTAACTCCCTCAGGGGGAGCCGGCATGGCATTCACCACAGCAATATAACGCTGCTCAACCCATTCGCCAAGTCCGATCATATACCAGGTGGTATTGTTTGCTTCTACCGCATCATAGACCTGGACGATCTGTTCTCTGACCAACGTTTCGTTCACCAGGTCCGCCTGATATCCCGGTTCGCGGCTCGGTTTATTCTGGTCAAGGATCCAGCCAAAAGAATTGGAAGGGGTGCGGGAAAACTGTAGCCCCTGAAAAGTAGAATAGTAGGTGGGTGAAGCTCTGACCCATTCGCCGTTTTCCACCTGCACGAAATGTTTCCCCCCCACATCGGACTGATGGGTATAAGCGATATACAGCAGGTCGCCTGCCGGCAAAAAGCGAAAAGCATTAATGCCCGCCACAGCAGAATCCAGATTGGGATAGAAGGCTGCCTGCACTCCGGGTTGCAAATTCAGTTTTGCATAGTTCTGGTCGAGATTCACATAATCTGCATTTGGTTTGCTGCCGGAGAGAGGTTTCAAAGGCACCGTCAATCCTTTTCGCGCCAGATCCGTCAGGATCTGGGATGAACCCAATGGCAAACAGTCATCGGGGGTCTCCAGGTAAATACCCGGGAGGCACAGCGCCATGTCATTATGGACCGCCGGCACTTCCGGCACCGTTTCTGCTTGTGCGTATACCCCATCGCTTTTGCCTGCCAATACAACCACCATAACGGTGAACAAGATTAAGATCAGTTTTCTCATAGATACTTTCAGTAGATAGTTTTTTCCTATTTTACTGTATTCTTCCCATTACAAATGACCAGCTTTCCCATAGGAAGAATATGGCGCACGATACAGCACAAGCAAATATGCTATAATGCCAGCAAGATTTTTCCCAAAGGTTGGATAACGCATGCGATTTCTCATTACCGGTGCAGCAGGTTTTCTCGGCGCCCCCCTGGCAAACAGCCTGATCAGCGATGGGCATAGTGTGGTGGGATTGGATGATCTGTCCACCGGCGATCCCGACCGTTTATCACCGGAAGTGCATCTGGTGCGCGGGGATATCAACGATCGCCCCAAACTGTGGACATTGTTACAGGGTGTTGATTGCGTTTATCATCTCGCGGCACGCGTGATCGTCCCGGAATCCGTATTGTACCCCAGGGAATATAACCTGGTGAACGTAGGGGGAACGGTCACGTTAATGGAAGCCATGCGGGATGTGGGTGTGAAAAGGGTGGTATTCATCTCTTCAGGCTCGATCTACGGAAATCAAAAAAACCAGCCCATGAAAGAAACCTTTCGCCCTCAGCCACGCTCACCTTACGCCGTGTCCAAATTAGCGGCAGAGTTTTATATCCGTACCATCGGGGAATTATGGAAAATAGAAACCGTCGTACTGCGCGTGTTCAACGCCTACGGTCCGGAGCAACGCCTGCCACCCGCTCACGCGCCTGTCATTCCTTACTGCATCAAACAGGCACTGGATAACGGGACCATTGTGATCCACGGAGACGGAAAACAAACACGCGATTATGTCTATGTGGATGACGTTGCCGATGCCATGGTACGGGCATCCATGACCAATGACATCAACCGGCTGATCATGAATGTTGGAAGCGGAGAAGAGACATCGGTCAATGAGATCGCCAAAATCGTCATGGAGATCAGTGAACAGAAACCCGAGATCGTCCATAACCAACATCATGATTCCGGTCCAGCCCGCATGTGTGCCGACATCTCGCTGGCGCATGCAAAGCTGGGTTATCAACCCAAAATCAGCCTTAAAGAAGGACTGTTGAAGACCATGCTCCAGGACAAACGTTTCAACCGTAACCGGTCATCATAAATCCATCCCATGGCGAATAGAACACAGCAGGTATTAAAAGAGACGACCATTTACGGTCTGGGGGGAGCCGGCAGCAAATTCATATCTTTCCTTTTATTTCCCCTGTATTCGCGCGTTTTCAACATTACCGACTACGGTGCTATTGAGGTCATCAACACTTTTGTATTTCTGGTCAGCATCCTGCTCACCTCCGGCACGGATATGGCACAAAGCTTCTTCTTTTTTGAATATCCTCAAAAGGAAGAACGCAAGAAAACTCTTTCAACCCTCAGTATCTATATTTTCTCGATCAATATCCTGCTGACCATGCTGATCTGGTTCTTCAGCCGCCCGATCAGCACCATTTTGCTGGGCACCGATCGTTTCGCCGAACTGCTGCGCATCGCCAGTCTGGTCATCCCATGCATGGCACTATATACCTTCAATCTTAATTTGCTGCGCCTGGAACGCCAACCGGCAAAATACATCTCGATCACACTTCCCTTTGTCGCCTTTCAGATCATCGCCAATATCGTATTGGTGCTGGTGCTGCATGCCGGCCTGGCGGGCATTTTCTGGACGAACGTCTTCAGCTATTTGCTTTTCACCGCGCTGTGTTTCATCATCAACCGTTCATACTGGGAATTTTCTTTTGATCTCGCCCGCTTTAAAGAGCTGTTTCGCTACTGGAGCCCGCTCTTTCCGGTGGGGGTCAGCGCCTGGTTCCTTTCCTCTGCCGACCGCTTGTTCCTTTCCAGTCTGTCTACGCTCGAAGCAACGGGGGTTTATTCTGCCGGATTGAGAATCGCCTCCATCGTCGGGTTCCTGGTACAGGCTTTTCGTACCGCCAATCTGCCCTTCATCTTTGAAGTAGCCAAAGACGCGGATGCCGACACCATCTATCAAAAGACATTGTCCTACTACCTGTATTTCATCACCCTGGTTGCGGTCGGAATTTCGCTGTTTGCCAAACCGCTCATTCTGCTCTTATCCGGTGCCGAATACCTGCCGGCGGTGGCAGTTATCCCCCCGCTTACCTTTGTCTACGTGCTGTCGGGCGTCTCACAGATCATCTCCATCGGAGCCATGATCAGTAAAAACACGCGGTATGTGGGATTGATCACCGCCGGCAGCGCCATCATCATGGGAGTTACCCTTATCCTCACCATACCCGTTTATCAGGAAATCGGCACGGCCTACGCAGTCTTATTCGCCAATTTGATCTACAACCTGTTGCTCTTTTGGAACTCACAAAAATCCCATCCCATCCCTTATGAGATCAAGCGCATCGTACGGATCTGTGCACTTGCCTGTTTGGCGATCGTTGTGAAGTTTGTCATCCCTGCCGGCAGCCTTGGCGTGGAAATACTGTATTCGTTTCTGATCCTGATATCGTTCATGGCGCTCACCCCGCTTTTATCTCTGCTCACTCCCCGTGAAATCAAAGCGCTGCAAAACCAGATACAATTATTCTTAAGGAATACGCTCGGCAGGGTTAAAGCACAAAAATGAAAAAGATCTTTCAGAGCATTGAAACATCAAGGACATTGCATACCTTTTTTTTCATACTCTACAGCGCCACTGCGTTTTTCGCAGTCTATGAAGGTACAAGCTCCGGTCTTTATCACTCCTCCAGCGGCTGGCAGTTCGCAGGACTCTTTAACTGGATTATGGCAGTTTGCGCAGTGCTCTTCACCGTTTCACTCGTCTCCAAGAAACGCTACGCGATCACCAGCCGCATCAATCGTGATCTGCAAAAAATAAGGATCCCCAAGTTAATCGGTGTTTTTCTTTCCCTCCTGATCCCTGCCCTGGTCATTTTCCTGGGATTCATTAAAATACCCGACCTGTTCTCGACTTATCTTCAAAGGGCATTTTACTTGATGACCACTGCGATGGTCGTCGTGTTTATCCTGAAAATTTCCTTCACAGAGACATCCTGGAACCTGTTGCTGATCACCGGCATCCTCCTGGTAGGAGTCTTCTATCAAACAGGCAATTACCTGAGCGATGTATCCAGCAATCCATTCACCATGGGTTGGTCAGAGGGCAGCCGTTATTATTATGCCTCCCTATTCTTTTCAAAAAAGATCTACCAGCTCGACCTGCCCTATCCGTTGCCGAGTCCCAGCCGCTACCTCATGCTATCGTTGCCCTTCCTGATCCCCCGGGCAGGAATTTTCGTCCACCGTGCCTGGCAGGCCTTCTTATGGATCGCCACGACCGGGCTGTGTGCGGTTGCGCTGGTCAAACGCTTGAAGCTCGCTAACAGTGGTTGGAACATCGTATTATCGTTAACGGGTTTTCTGTTCCTGCAGCAGGGACCTGTTTATTATTACCTGCTCTTTTCCGCAATCATGATCCTGTTCGGCTTCCAGAAGGACAGGTTTTGGCGTTCGCTCTTATGGGTGATACTGGCATCCATCTGGACCGGCATCAGTCGCATCAATTGGTATCCGATGCCTGCCATCTTGGCGGCGCTGCTGTATTTTTTAGAAAACCCAAAATTTGAAGACGGAAAACTTTGGGATTATCTCAAGCAACCTTTCATCTTCATCATCGCCGGACTGGTGACCAGTTTTTCGGCCAATTTCCTGTATGTGCCTCTATCCGGTAATGACAATCTTCAAAGAGCCACCACCAAGTTCACTTCCGCCCTGTTATGGGACCGGCTGCTACCGGGTCCCACCTATTCTCAGGGCATTCTGTTGGGCATCTTGCTGGTCAGTGCACCATTATTGATCTTACTGGTCACGCGGCTGGCGAAAACGAAGAACTCGACTTCCTGGGTGCTACGCTGGCTCCTTCTGCTTGTACTGGTTGTGTTTTTTGTGGGGGGATTGGTGGTCAGTGTCAAGATCGGCGCCGGCAGCAACCTGCACAATATGGATGCTTTCATGCTGCTGCTGTTGGTGGCAGTTTATTACATGGAATTCTCAGCTCACTTCCCGGAAATTCCCACCAACCATGCGGCAGTACCACTGAGGTCAGCAGTTGCCACTCTCATGCTACTACTGCCGTTCTTTTTAACATTGAACGGGTATTTTCCCCGTCCGATTTACTCCGCGGAATCGCTACAGCATGACCTGTCAGAGATCAATGGTTACATCGAAGGTGTACAAAGCAAAAAGCCGGATGCCGAGATTCTTTTTGTGAATCAGCGTCAATTGTTGACCTTTGGTTACGTCCATAACACCATGCTGGTGCCCGACTATGAGCAATTGGAATTGATGGAGTGGGCAATCTCCAATCAAAGCGGCTACCTGGATTCATTTTATGACGAACTTGCCTCCCATCGTTTCGACTTGATCATCATCAACAAGCAATATCTTATCTATAAGGATAAGAGCAGCGGTTTTCCCGAGGAAAACAATGCCTGGGTGAAGAACATCACTACTCCGTTGTATAAATACTACACACCCATCACCTGGCTGCGATATACGGATACTGAGATATTTGTCCCGCGACCTGCCAATGAGCTCCAAAGATTGATCACACGATGAACGATGAAATGAACAGAGACACCCATTTAAGCACACAACAACCGCACACAAGATCCACCATCTGGCGCTGGATACTGACCGTTGTTGCGGTCGCTTTGTTTGCCTATCAATTTTCGCGCCAGGATTTCAGAGAAACATTCGCTATTATTAGAGAACTGCCTCTCGGGATCATCCTGACCAGCCTTCTGCTCATGTTCGGCTCACGCATTTCTGTGGCTGCACGTTGGAATGCCCTGTTGAAGATCAATGATCCCAAGCCGAAGTTCACCGCAATTCTCAAGATCACGTTTGCAGGTTTATTCTCATCGAATATCCTCCCCACCAGTGTGGGCGGGGATGTTATTCGTCTTATCACGGGCATCCAAATCAGCCTCGATCCGGCTTATATTACCTCGTCCCTCATCATGGATCGCATCATCGGATTTGCCGGCATGTTCACTTTTATGCCATACGGGTTGATCCTCCTCCTGCGCTCCCCGGAAAACCCCTTCACAGCCGGTGCGTTGGTGATGGTCCCAATGGCTATCGTATTTTCGGATATCTTCAAGAAATTGTGGGAATGGGTCAGGAAATTTTTGCACAAAGTGGTAGACAGCTTTCGCTTGTGGTTGAGCCATCCCTTATATCTGCTCGAATCCCTGGGGTTCACCCTGCTGCACATGGCATTTTTCTTCACCACCATCTGGCTATTTCTACAAGCCATGCATGCCGATCTTTCGATCTTCAAGGTCGGTGCCATTTACAGCCTCAGCTATATCATTTCCCTCTTTCCATTATCCATCGGCGGGCTCGGCATCCAGGAACTGGCGATCTCATACTTATTTTCCAGCCTCGGAAACGTTCCATCAGAATCCGCTTATGCCCTGGCGCTGTTGATCCGCCTGGTTTTCATCATTTGCAGCCTGCCCGGCGTTTTCTTTCTGCCAGACCTGGGGAAGAATAAAGAAAAAGGACCAAATCAGGAGGACTGAAGAAAACCATGTATTGGTTCAGAAGTAGCAGCCCGAGCGGCATTCTCATCTGGCTCTCCACCCTTCTCATGTGGAGTACCGGGGGGTATCTTTTGATCACCCATTTCTTCAAATTAAAGGGACGGGAAGCCACCCTCCTGGGATTTGGCGGCGGGTTGGTGCTATATCTATGGCTGTGCAATATGATGGGGCATCTCCTGGCGCCCACACTTACATTTTTATTACCAGCCATACTTATTCTGCTGGCAGGCTGGGCGACTCGCAAATTCACGTTCAAAATTGACCTGAACAAACGATTTCTGCTCCAATTATTGGGGCAAGTCGCCAGTATGGCGCTCCTCATCATTTTCTTCACACTCATCGGGCGCGGGCTGGGAATCTTTGATGAACGCAAGAATCTGACCATGATCTCCCAATTAGCCAATGGGGATATCCCACCCCATAATCCCCTCGATCCTACTACCCTGTACCAGTACCACTACGGTTCCCAGTTGCTGGGAGCCAGTTTAGTGCGCCTGGGAAATTTCTTCCCGTGGAGTGCTTTTGACATCAGCAAAGGCATCTTCTGGGCGCTGACCGTACTGCTCATCTACTGCATGCTACGACGCTACACAAAGAAGCCCTGGGTGGCGATGGTATTGAGTGCGGTATATACCCTGCTGACCGGGACACGCTACCTGTTGATGCTATTCCCCGATACGTTCCTGGCCGGGGTGGATGGAAAGCTGGCATTATTGGGTTCCAGTCAGGATATTGGCATGCCATTTTCGCAGGCTATTTTCTCCGATTGGGTCATCGGTGGTGGTCCGCCCGATCCATATCCTTATGGTTTTGTGAACGGCATCTTCAGACCGCTTCTCATGGCGCACGCCGGCACCGGCACCTTCGCCTTTGCGGTAGTGCTGATGATCTGGCTGCTCATCTCTCCGGATATGAAAAGATCAACTCACTGGATATTTGCCCTGCTGTTCGCACAATTGGCGCTCATCTGGGAGAGCACTTATGGACTGCTCATGCTGGCAATTGGCATGGCATTCATCTGGGATGTTCTCATCAAGCATTCCAAAGCAGACACCAGCATTAAAATACTTTTCCAGGCTGCCCTGATATCCATCCCCATCGTGCTGCTGCAGGGTGGAACTTTCACCGAAATTGTCCGCAATATGCTCGGTGGTATATCCGCGACCGCAACCGCCACAAACACATCCGGAGCGATGTTCACATTGAATTGGTCACCCGTCATCTTCTCATCCCATCTCGGCGAGCTATCCATTTTCGATCCGGCATTACTGCTGGTGGGGCTATGTGAATTGGGTCCGGTGGTCTTCTTCATCTTACCGGTCAGAAAGTGGTTAGCCGGCAAGCCATCCGGGCAACGCTCCAGCAACCTGTCGATCTTCCTGGCAGCCCTGATCGGCATATTGATCCCGGTCTTTCTCACCTATGTTTCCTCCCCGCGCGATATCACACGCTTTTCGGATTTCGGGTTATCCATCATGAGCGTATTTTTGCTGTTGTTCCTGCTGGATAACTGGTCAAGCATGCATATCCCGGCACGAGCATTCACACTGGCAAGCATCACTTTAATGTCCATCGGCGGTCTGGTGATAGGGGTCGTGCAGTTATCCGCTATCCGCAGTCCAATCCTCACCGAAGGGGTGGATGGCTGGGACGCACGACTGAGCGCGCAGGAATGGGGCAGCCTGCCGGATAACGGGTGGATCTTCGATGCCTCTCATTTCCCCTGGCGCGCTGCGGTACTGACCGGGAACCCCACGCTGATTTCCTCCGATTCCTTCAGCCAGAGCGAGCAGGACTCCCTGCGCCGGCACCCGACCATCGCCGGATTCCGTAATTATGGATACGAGTATATCTATATCGACGAAGAGTGGTGGAAAACGCTCAGTCCGGCGGACCGACAGGAACTGGAACAAGCCTGTGTGAAAGAGATCGCCGGGATCGGTGATGCAGAAAACGGCATCAACCGCCGCATCCTCTCCATTGCAGATTGCATGGTAAAGTGACATGAAAAGGAGTAAATGATTTGTCCTCTCTCCCCAATACACTGGTGCTGGTAGGAAACGATAAAAGAGGGCGTGCATTCATCCATCGTTATGCCCGGCGATATCATGTCGCGATGGTTGTCCAGGATGGTTCGCGCGCTGTCAGAAGGGTCGTAAAACTGCTGCGCAGGGGTTCGTTGTCGATCCCGGTATTGTTCAAAATGACCTGGGCGGAATTAAGACGCCCCTATTTCAGGATCCCCGCGCTCCCTCATATTAAGACCAATTCCGAACTGGTTGCCATCATCAACGATCAAAAAATCGAGCAGATCGTTCTTTATCATGTGGGATTGATCATACGCCGCAAAGTGCTGCAGACCGGGGCAAAGGTCTGCAACATTCACTGCGCCCGCCTGCCGGAATACGGCGGCTTGATGGCAATCCAGCGCGCGCTGGATAAAG
>JAAZOK010000148.1 GCA_012797815.1 Chloroflexota bacterium
CCCAGGTTGCAGAGTGTGATCGTTCCATACGCCGGGATCCCGGAAAAGACCCGCGCGCTTTTACTTCGATTCCCCGCTATCCACGTTTATAATCTGCATCACAATGCCAGGGCAGTGGCAGAATATACGCTGGCATTATTGCTGGCTGCCGTGAAGCGCATCATTCCATTGCACAATGCCTTAAGCCGGGGTGATTGGTCCCTTCGATACCAGCCTTCGACCAGTGGTATGTTGTATGGAAGACGAGTGTTGATCTTAGGGTACGGCGCCATCGGACAGAACATTGCGCGCTTATTGGAACCTTTTGAGGTGTATATTTCAGCCATCAGGAAGAATGCTTCCTCTGCTGAAAAAGTTGGTCCGGTACATATCCATCCTTTGCAAGATCTACCCGCTCTTCTCCCGGAAACGGATTTCCTGATCGTCACCCTACCTCTTACACCGGAAACCAAAGGCTTGATCTCCACCAACGAATTTGCCTTACTACCCAACCGGTCGATCGTGGTGAATGTAGGGCGTGGTGAGGTCATAGACCAACATGCCCTATACGCAGCATTACGCAGCAAAAGGATCGCAGGAGCCGCTATTGACGTATGGTACAACTACCCCGAGAATCTTGAAGATCGGTGGCATACCTCGCCGTCGGATGAGCCTTTTCACGAACTGGACAACATTATTATGAGCCCTCATAAAGCCGGTGGTCTGGCGGTTGACGATGTGGAACGCGAACGGATGCTGGCTTTAGCCGACTTGCTCAATGCCATAAAACAAAATACCCCTCCTCCAGCGATCGATCTGCAAGGGGGCTACTGATATAGCCCGCATGGCATATAATTAACAATAACGAGGGGCAGCATTGTGATGGATAGCAAGAAGCAAGATACTGCGATTTGGTGGATCAGACGCGACCTGCGATTACATGACAACCAAGCTTTGACCGCCGCTTTGCACAATCATGAAACGATCATCCCGGTTTTCATTCTGGATGATCAGCTTCTTCGCAATTCCAACCCACGTCGCACGGATTTCCTCATTGAAAATTTAAAATCACTGGATAAAGTGCTCCATGAAAGAGGCAGCCGTTTAATCTTGAACCGTGGTGAACCACTGGCATGCCTGCAAAAGATCTTTCATGCGCACGGTATCACTGCCATCTATGCCGAAGCGGATCACACCCCCTATGCCCTGGCGCGGGATGAAAGAGTCGCCAATCACCTACCCTTGACGCTAACAGCGGGGGTGAGCATCCTCCCTCCTAATCAAATACATAAAAAAGATGGTGATCCTTATACGGTTTTCACTCCTTTTGCCCGCAGATGGAAAGAACGGGTCATGCTCGCAGATATCTTTCATGCACCCCGCCGGTTGTCCACTCCCGGTGCCGAACTGGGTTCGGAAACATTTCCTGATTCTTCACCCTCAAAATTATTTCCGGCGGGAGAAACAGTTGCTCAAGAACGGCTTTCGCACTTTCTAAATAACTGTATCGTTAGTTATCACAAAGAACGTGACTTGCTTGCTCAAGATGGCACTTCCATGTTATCCCCCTATCTCCATTTCGGAATCCTTTCCATCCGCGATGTTTTTCAACAAGCATTCCTGCTCCAGCAAGCAAAACAAGACGCGGACCAGCGTGCCGGGATCGATAGCTGGATCAATGAGCTGATCTGGCGCGAATTCTATATGACGATCCTGGCGAAATTTCCGCACGTGCGGCACCATCCCTTCCGATTGGACTACGAACAAATTCCATGGCTAGAAGATGAAAGAAATTTCAAAGCGTGGAAAGAGGGCAAAACCGGTTTCCCGCTGGTGGATGCCGGGATGCGCCAGCTACAAAAAACCGGTTGGATGCATAATCGCGCTCGTATGGTGGTCGCTTCCTTTTTATGCAAGGATCTGTTGATCAACTGGCAGTGGGGAGAAAAATGGTTCATGCAGAATCTACTGGATGCGGATGTGGCTGCCAATAACGGTGGCTGGCAATGGTCCGCCGGAACCGGCACCGACGCCGCACCTTACTTTCGCATTTTCAACCCGGTCAGTCAAAGTAAAAAATTCGATGCGCAGGGTACTTATATTTACCGTTGGGTTGACGAACTTGCCAATGTGCCGCTGAAATACATCCATACTCCATGGGAAATGCCCCCTGACATCCAAAACACATCAAACTGTCGGATCGGGCAGGATTATCCCCAGCGAATCGTCGATCATGCCCGGGTTCGCGAGCGCGCGTTGCAAACCTACAAGCAAGCAAAATCCACCAATAGGAATTAATAATCTAGAAAATCCGCTGCCTCAATTTTAGGTTTGGCATTATGATAGACAAAGTCATCTGCCCATGCCATCCAGCGTTGATGCGGTCCTCTGATCGAAGCAAACTCAGCTATCGTTTTATGAAAGAGCGTGGGTGGTTTTGTCCACGGGCATACGGACATACACATGCCACAATCCGTTTGGTTTACAGCCCAGTAGGAATAGCATTTCTTTTCATCCAATTTCCATTTCATCACGCCGTTGAATTCCTGTTTTGGACCACGCGGAATGGCTTTGGAAGGGCAGTAACGGGCACATAATTCACATTGCTCACAGAAAGATTGCACACCAATGTTAATCGGAGCGTCGTAAGCCACCGGCATATCGGTCGTGACTACTGCCAGCCTCAATCCCAATCCATACTCTTTCGTCAGTAAATAACCCGCTCTTGAAAGCTCCCCCAAACCGCAATCTACCGCAATGGGTACCGGTAATACCTGGTAATTTCCAAAGTGATGAGCTCGGGCAGCGTAACCCCACTGGCGTAACAGGGCAGCTAACTGGATAGAAACCCAGGCTGTGGAAGTATATCCCCTGGCAGTTGCCAACAATTCGGGGAAATGCGGGCTATACTGCAACAGATCGTAATCCATATGGATCCCAATGGCGATAGCACTGGTATGGTTGCTCAGCTCAATGGCAGTTCCCCGTGTTTTGAATCCGAGCTGGTCCCCATTGGTACTTCCAA
>JAAZOK010000056.1 GCA_012797815.1 Chloroflexota bacterium
AGCTCAGGAGCAACAGCCGCAGGAACCGACGAACACACCCCTGCCGTGCAATAAAGCTAAATTCATCGCGGAAAACATCGCCGACAACACGGAATTCGCTCCGGGGGAGACCTTCACCAAGACCTGGACCATGCGCAACGATGGCACCTGCACCTGGGATAGCAGCTACCGGGTGGTGTTCAATGAGGGTGACCGCATGAACGGGGAGTCATCGTATAACCTCAATACCACGGTCAAACCGGGTGAGACGGTGGACCTGAGTGTGCACCTGACCGCGCCCGACACGCCCGGCACCTACAAGGGCTACTGGAACATCAAAGCCCCGGATAGCGATCTATTTACCTTTTTCTATACTCAGATAAAAGTGGTGGATAATACCCCGCCCTTTGCCGTGACCGGTGTGTCGACCAATCTGTCTAGCAACTACAATCCGGGTGCCTGCCCCTACGCCTTGAATCTGATGATCTATATCACCGCCAATGGAGCGGGCACGGTGACCTACCGCCCCGAAACCAGTGATCTGGGCATGCAGGGCAGCAGAACACTGACCTTCAACAGTGCCGGCACGCTCACGGATTCTTACACGTGGACCTTCACTTATTCCTCACCGTATTGGATCAAGATCCACGTCGATAGCCCCAATCATCAAACCTTTGGTCCCTATAATTTCAATGTAACCTGCCCGTGAAGTGCCTTGAGATATTCTAAATAGTGCCCCCTGGTTGAGTTTTATAAGCATCCCCAACACCTTCCAGGATATTACAGAAGGTGCTGGGGTTTCTGTGTTAAATGAGCTGTATTTCTTTCTATTCCAGAGCGCCTAAAGCCTGGTCAAACTGACTTTGAATTTCGGGTGGTAACTGCTCGTAATACTGGTACGAGTAGCTGAATTCTATTTCACCCTCCGGCATTGGGTTATCTGCCACGTACAATTGGGTTTTCTCATTCGTGAGAAAACCGGTGATGAGGTCAATGGTCACGGTCAGTACCTGCCTGTAAATATCACTCTTCTGATCAACGGTGATGGTCAGGTATCCGTCCTGAATGACCGCTTGTGCGGATTGCAGCCCGGCATCGTTGAGCAATTGTGTGGCATGCTCAAGCGTCAAATTTTGGAGAGGAGGGCAGGATTGATCCGGCACGATGACCAGTTGGACTGCCGGTTCTGCAGCGGCAGATTCGGCATTTTGTGCTTCCTCAGGCAGATCGCTTTCGCTGATGAGCAGACTGGTTTCCGAAACCTGCCCATCCTCCTGAAAAATGGTCTGCAATGTTTGTGGGCAGGTTTGTGCATCGCTGAATTGGAACCACCATTCTTCTCCACCGGTACCATGCAGATTTCCGGATTGATCTTTGAACACTTTTTGCGCATGCCACCATCCCGGCTGAGCCAGCCACTGTTCCATTCGAATCCGCTCTAATTCCTGCAGTATGGTCGTGATGTCTTGTGGATCGCTGTAGGTTTTTTGTTCAGCCGCAGTTTCGCCCGGATCAATCTGATTATCCGCACCAGTCTGTTCGGCGATTGCGTTCTCTCCCTGACATGCTGAAAACATGCTGATGCATAGGAGCAACAGCAGCAGGGAAGATATAATATTGATTCTCGTTTTCATAGGTTTCTCCTGTATTTTCGTTCTTGACAAACGGCACTAGTATCACTATAATACTAGTAAGCTAGTAAACTATATATATGATACAAACAAAATATGACAATGTCAAGAGGTAAAAGAGGTAAATATGAAGAAAAAAATATGGAAAACCGGGATCCGCTTGATCACTATCGCTGCGATGTTGATCCCATTGTCAATGAATGTGGGAAAAGTCTTCGCGCAGGGGTCAGATGAACCGTCAACCCTGCCGGAGATCACTCCGGAAAATATCCAGGCTCTGGAATTGCTGCACTGGTTCGGGGAGGGGGCTTATACGGGCGATATCGCCCAACAACACGACGGGAGCATCTTCGCCGCTGCAACTACTGCCGGGATAAAGTTGCTGGATAAGGAGAGCGGGGAACAAACCGCCTTCATCCCCATCGGATCGCAACCCACCGCCCTGGCTATCTCTGCGGATGATTCCATGCTGGCAGCGGTCGTGAATCTAAGAACGGGGGAATTGGTAGAAAATGTCGATGGGATAACCTATATGCAATATAAGCAGCAAATTCAGCTTTATTCCCTGCCAGACGGTGAAAGCCTGAGAACATTCCAGGATTTTGGTGAATGTGAAGGTTCCAATATCTGGGCAATCGCATTCACCCCCGATGGGTCAGAACTGGTCTTTGAAAGAAAATACGCTGGACGAGACGACGCAAAAAGATTTTGTGCTCTGGCATCGGATGGGGAGACGGAAATTCGCTCCATTGAAGTAGCACAGGATGGCATCATGGCGATCTCTCCGAATGGGGAATGGGCTGCCAGCATCTCCGCTGAAGCTGATGCGATCTCTCTTTACGATACTCAAAATTTCAATCTGGTAAAAGAGATCGAAATTGTACGGGGTGGTTCAACTCTGTTGTTCTCGCAGGATGGGCAATATATCGGCTTGAACTCCTATGATGATAATGCGGAAGCAATCCAGATCTGGGATGTGCAGGACGGCGCTCTGGTCTTTTCAGGTGGTCCGTCCACAACAGAAGATATCGTGCATGCCTTTGATGTGGATGCCAGCGGCGAGAATCTGTACCTGGGAACCCAAAACGGTCATGTGGAAACATATTCCATCGCCAGCGGGGAAATGATTGCGCAGGTCACACTTTTTACCTGGACAAGATTCTCCCCCATTGCCAATCCTGGTGGGGCGATACCCGCGGAAGAACAGCCCTCCACCATAAAAAAGGTGATGTTGAGCCAGGATGAAGCATCCCTGATCGTTTCCGATGATCTAAGCGCTTACGGGCAGACCCATATACGTGTTCTGGCAGTGTCAGATTTGAAAGAGAATCTCGATTTCAACGGTCCCTGTGTGAACAGTGAAGAACCGGC
The DNA here is from genome assembly GCA_012797815.1 of Chloroflexota bacterium. Taxonomy (GTDB): domain Bacteria; phylum Chloroflexota; class Anaerolineae; order Anaerolineales; family Anaerolineaceae; genus UBA4781. The sequence continues at coordinate 2,982 of JAAZOK010000056.1, forward strand.
ATTTGCTTTCTCGCCGGATAGCAGCCGCATCGCCCTGGTCGGAGAGCCGGATGGCGAGGTCGCCATCTACAACGTGCAAAATGGAGAGCGAACCATGACGCTGGATGGGCACACCCGGGTTGCCAATCAGGTGAGTTTCTCGCCGGATGGGGAGATGATCGCCACCGGTTCGGATGACAACACCATCCGCTTGTGGGATGCACAAAGCGGGGAACTGCTCTATACCCTCGAAGGGCATCAGGCACGGGTCAATCGCCTGGTTTTCTCACCGGATTCAAGCTGGTTGGTTTCGGGAGCGGATGACAATACTTTACGGCGCTGGAATGCTGCCGATGGTAGCCTGCTGGAGACCCTGGAACTGGGAAATGAGCACTGGCGGGTTGATTTTTTGGATATTTTGGCTGATAACACATCAGTCGTCTACAGAATCTCAAAATATCCTTCCCCCTATATCGGCTATCTCACCAAACAGATGATCTGGGACACGAGCAGTGGTGAACAAAATGCCATTGGTGGCTCCGATATCCATATCACAGGACTCACGATGGAGAATGATCTGTTTGTGGGGTTCACCTTGAGTGGCGGAAAAAGGGCTGTTGGAACCTTTCAAGGTGATGGCAGCATGAGAATAACCGCTACTTTCCAATCCCCCTATGGAACGGGTGCCCTCAGTAATGAGACTATCTCGCCCGATAAAAGATTGATCGTCTCCGGCAATGGGTTTGGGTTGCATGCCTGGGAATATAAAGAGGATGCATTGGATTTCCTTGGGTTGGTCGCCACCCAAGAAGCCATGCCCAATTATGGAATGGATTATCTCTTTTCACCGGATGGAGAGTACCTGGTATTCACCAGCGGCGGCGTAGCTTATCTGCTGGGAGTGGCTGAACAGTAACGATTTATGGCACAGGGTTGGGAAAACTCCCAACCCTGTGTGGATGCCATACCCCGGACATGAGAAAGATGTGACTCTTGGGCAGCTATAATATAGAAAGATAATAGCCAGGAATTAATAAGAAATTCTTTATACGGATATTTCAATGGATCACATTTTTGACGAAAACCAACCCATCTACCTGCAGATCAAACAGCGCATTTGTGCGCACATCTTGCGGGGCGATTACAAAGCCGGTGAAAAATTACCGGGCATTGTCGAAACCGCCATGCAATATAAAGTGAATCACAACACCATTCAACGCGTATATCAGGAATTGATCCGCGATGGCATTGCCGTTTCGCGGCGGGGAGAGGGTACTTTCGTCACGGACGATGTGAAAATCTTGAAGAAGATGGAGCAAGAACTACGCACCTATGCCCTGGATAGTTTTATCCAGGAAATGCTGCGCTTGGGTTACCAGATGGATGGGCTGGCAAAGATCGTTGAAGAATATGTCAAAACGCAACATGGAAAAGATGGAAAGGAATAATCCGAGATGCGAAAAATAGTTCGGGAAGAAATTTCGCGCGCACTGCTGAACAAACGCTTTCTGATCGTATTCTTGCTGGCAGGGCTCAGCTTTGCTTATGGTTTTTCCCAGGTGAATATTTTAGGTAACACAGCTCCTTTGAACGCCATCAATGCCTGGCAGGAGATCCTGAAACGGGGTTATTACGGCTTTTTCGCCTGTATCACCGCC
>JAAZOK010000176.1 GCA_012797815.1 Chloroflexota bacterium
AGGAGAGATAATGACCAAAAAACTTTCGTTTCTTTTTTCTATCTTGATCATCGCTTCCGTAGCGCTGGCAAGCTGCGCCCAAGCAGCTCCCGCTGAAGAAGCTGTGGTCGAAGAACCTGCTGCTGAGGAACCCGTAGCAGAACCAACGTATCGCGTTGGCTTTGTAACCGACACCGGTGGTATTGATGACCAAAGCTTTAACACCACCCAGTGGAATGGTATCTTGAAAGCGCAAGAAGAATTAGGTGTTGAAGCACAATTCATTCAGTCTGATGAAGCCAGTCAATACACTCCCAACCTCACCGAATTCGCCAGCCAAGGATATGATCTGGTGATTGCATCCGGTTTCTATCTCGCTGCAGACCTCGCCAAGGTTGCCGCTGAATATCCGGATGTTAAATTCAGCATTGTTGACTATTCTTATCCCAACTCATTCGACGTGCCCGAGGGTGTTGTTGGAAATGCAGAATGTATCCCCAATGTTGAGGGACAGGTCTTCAAGACCGACCAGGCTGCTTTCCTGGCAGGTTATTTAGCTGCCGGAATGACCGAAACCGGAAAGGTTGGTTACTTCGGTGGCGCCAAGATCCCCACTGTTACGATCTTCGGCGTTGGTATGCAAGCCGGTATTGAATACTACAACCAGGTTCACGGGACTAATGTGGTATTGATCGGTTGGGATAATGCCACTGGTGAAGGTCTCTTCACTGGCGATTTCTCTGACCTTGACAAAGGCAAGCAAGCCACCGAATCACTGTTCGACGAAGGTGTGGATATCTTCGCTGGCGTTGGTGGCTTGATTGGTTCACCAGGTTTCGATGTCGCTCGCGAACGCGGTGGTTATGGTATCTGGGTTGATACTGATGGCTATGTCTCACTGTCCGGTGTTCAGGATGTTATCCTCACTTCTATCGTCAAGAACATGGACAACTCCTGCTATGATGTGATCAAGGATGCCATGGAAGACAATTTCAATGGATGCGGCGTGTACATTGGTGATCTAGAAAATGGTGGTGTGGGAATTGCACCTTATCATGATCTGGATTCAGTTGTACCTGATGATCTGAAAGCTGAAATCGAAGATTTGAAAGCTAAGATCATCTCCGGCGAAATCACCGATACCGGTTGTATCTCATATCCTGATTACTGCCCGGTTGGCTTGTACCAGTAATCCGAAAAAGATAATGTAAAGTAAAATAAATAGTGCTGTTTTCTATAAACAGCACTATTTTTAAATCAAAAGAGGATTCTATGAAGCCGCTCCTTGAATTGAAGGGAATAACAAAAAGATTCGGCAATGTAGTTGCCAATGACCATATCGATCTGTTCCTGAATCATGGTGAAGTACTTGCTTTGCTAGGAGAAAACGGAGCAGGGAAAACTACATTGATGAACATTCTGTACGGCTTATATAGCCCGGATGAGGGTGAAATTTTCATCAATCGGGAAAAGATCCAAATCGACGGACCACAAGATGCGATCAACCACGGAATTGGAATGGTCCACCAGCACTTCATGCTGGTACCTGTATTCACAGTCACAGAAAATGTCATGCTGGGAGCTGAAACAACTAAATACGGCACCTTTTTAAAACGCAAGCAGGTCAAATCAGAGATCGAAGAAATATCCAGGAAATATGGGTTGGTAGTTGATCCTGATTCAAGGATTGAGGATTTATCCGTTGGGGTACAGCAGCGTGTAGAAATCATAAAGATACTTTACCGTAAAGCAGAGATCCTGATTTTCGATGAACCAACAGCAGTACTGACTCCCCAAGAAGTGGTTGATTTCTTCGTTGTGATTAATGGACTAATAAAGCAGGGTAAATCGATTATATTCATCTCCCATAAACTGAAAGAGGTATTGGGAATTTCCGATCGAATCAATGTTTTACGAAACGGCAGACTGGTCGGTGAGGCAGATCCTCAAAAAGTTACCGAAACCAATCTGGCAAATATGATGGTAGGTCGCAAAGTGTTCCTGAATGCAAAGATCACAGAAAAAAAAGTGGGGGACAAGGTTCTTGAAGTAAAAAACCTCACCGTTCTCAATGAGCGTAATTTTCCTTCTGTGAGCAACATCAGCTTCGATATTAAAAGCGGTGAGGTCTTCGGTCTGGCTGGTGTGCAGGGTAACGGGCAGAATGAACTGGTAGAAGCACTGTTCGGTCTCAGAGCCAAGGCAGAAGGAAAAGTGATCTTTCAGGGGCAGGATATCACCGAATTCACTCCTCGCGCTATTCATAAACTAGGTATTGGATATGTTCCAGAAGATCGCCAGCAGGATGGGCTAATATTACCGATGCCTGTTTACAATAATCTCATCATGAATTCCTATTACAATGAACCCTTCTCGCATGGAATTGCACTGCAGAGAGAAACCATTCGAGAATATTCTGAGAAATGGGTGAAAGAATTCGATATTCGTCCTCCCAATATCGATTTGAAGACAGGCAGCCTCTCGGGTGGTAACCAGCAGAAAGTGATTATCGCTCGCGAACTATCGCAGAGTATGAAGCTGCTGATCGCTTCTCAACCTACCCGAGGCCTGGATGTTGGTTCAATCGAATACATCCACTCGCAGCTTCTTAAGAAGAGGATGGAAGGATGTGCAATCTTGCTCTTCTCAACCGAACTTGAGGAGATCATGAACCTCTCGGATAGGATCGGCGTCATGTACCGCGGTGAATTGATCAGCATTCTCAATTCAAAAGATGCTACAAGGGAGAAATTAGGTCTTTTGATGGCTGGGATTCAAAGCAATTCAAGATAGTGAATCGTTTCGGAGGTAGGGTTGACTAAGCAAAACGAAAAACAAAAAAACGAAAAACAAGTAGATATTCTGCGAAGGATCGTTGCTCGTAAGAACCGTGGATATAATATAGCCATTCCGATCCTGGCAGTTTTTACTTCACTTGTCATTGGAGCCATCATAATCGCTGCTTCCAATCCAGAAACCATTCAAACCGCAGGATACTTTTTCAAAGCACCCGGTGCATTCTTCAAGGCTGCTTTTACAGCCATCTATGATGCCTATTATGCAATGCTGGAGGGCGCTTTCGGAAACCCCTCTCGTATTATTGCTGCTTTTCGGGTCTGGCAGAGTACTGGGGAATCGAAAACCCTGTTGAATGAACTACGACCGATTGGTGAGAGTTTGGTTATATCCACACCTTATATTTTCGCAGGTCTGGGTGTCGCCATCAGCTTCCAAGCAGGCATGGTCAATATTGGCGCTGAAGGTCAGCTTTTTGTAGGCGGACTCGCTTCGGTATTTGTTGCTTATTCAGTCAAAGGTCTTCCCGTTTATATTCACCTTCCTCTGGCTATTCTCGCTGGACTCCTGGCAGGTGCTATCTGGGGATTCATTCCATGCTACTTGAAAGCAAAGACCGGTGCACATGAGGTTATCAACACCATCATGATGAACTATATCGCTTTTCGTTTGACTGATTATCTCTTATCCGGTCCAATGGCAAAATCGCCCAGTTTGCCAATTTCACCGGATGTGCCAATCACCGCGCAGATACCGACATTTTTACCCGCACCATTTCGAGCGCATTGGGGATTGATTCTTGGTCTTGCTCTCGCGTGGTTCATTCATATTCTTCTTTTTAGATCGACGTTCGGCCTTGAAATACGAATGACCGGGATGAACACCAGGGCATCACGATATGCTGGCATTTCCACCACTCTGATCGCTACGGTCGCCATGGCGCTGAGCGGTGGTATCGCTGGTCTAGCGGGTACTAATACAGTGCTCGGCGTAGATCACCGTATGGTGAGATCATTCTCATCAGGGTACGGCTTTGATGCGATCGCGCTCGCACTGCTTGGAAACAACAATCCACTGGGGGTCGTTCTGGCATCTCTTCTTTTTGGGTTCTTGCGAGGCGGTGCTGCCCGCATGCAGTCGGTGGCGGGTACGCCGGTGGAACTCATTCGGATCATTCAAGGAATCGTGATCATTTTTGTTGCCGCTCCCGAGATCATTCAATCCATTTACAGGATCAAAAAACCATCTGACGTAATTAATTTGCCGGGTGAAAAAGGAGATTCAAATGCAAATTAACAAAACAGAATTCCATAAGGAGCGCCCGCTTCGAAAAAGATTAGCTCAAACCATCATCACACTTCTTCTGGGAGCAATGATCTTTGCCTTATCCCTGAATACCCGAGGTTTGATCTCCACCTTCATTACAGAAAGCCAGCGAGCCGGTATTACCATTCCCGGTCCAGAGGTCGCAGTAAACACCCACACCACCTTGATGGCTTTCGCCATGATTACAGGAGTACTGGCAGTTCTCAATCTATTCAAATTTTTTGACAGACAGGGAAGTATTTTTCTTGTCGTCTCCATCGCTCTGGCTGTTTTTTCTTTCCTTATTTGGGCTACAAAAGGCAAATCGCTCAATCTGACCGGTATGTTCGTCAGCAGCATTATCCGTGCCACCCCCATCTGCCTGGCAGCTTTGGCAGGTTTGTATAGTGAACGATCTGGTGTTACCAATATCGGCATCGAAGGCATGATCCTGTTTGGAGCTTTTTTATCAGTAATTCTGACCAGCATTACCCATAATATATTGGTCGGAATCCTTGCTGGAATGTTTGCCGGCTTACTCCTCGCTTCACTTCATGCCGTACTTTCGATCCGATACAAGGTAAATCAGATCATCAGCGGCACAGCAATCATCATTTTTGCACTCGGATTGACAAGCTATCTGCAACGGGCAGTTTTGAATGATAATCCATCGCTGAACAACCCCGGGTTGACCATTTCAGCAATACAGATCCCTGTTTTATGGAAGATACCATTCTTCGGTCCGATCTTCTTTAATCAAAGTCCAATCGTCTATGCCATGTTCGTGTTGATCATCGTAACTCACATATTTTTCAATTACACTAAATGGGGCTTGCGTATTCGCTCTGTTGGTGAACATCCCAAAGCAGCCGATACACTGGGTGTCAATGTCATCCGGCTTCGCTATATCAGCGTATTGATCAGTGGAATGATCGCCGGATTTGCAGGCGCTTATATGAGTATTGGGTCAGCCGGACGTTTCAATGAGGGTATGTCTGCCGGAAAAGGTTTTCTTGGAATGGCAGCCATGATCTTTGGGAACTGGAATTCGATTGGCTCTTTTTTGGGAGCCTTTGTATTTGGATTCTTCGATTCCTGGCAGGAGAAAATGGCGATCTTGCAGATCGGTGTCCCCATCGATTTGTTGGGGATGGCTCCTTATATTGCAACTATGATCGTACTCTCCGGTTTTATAGGAAAATCTCGTGGTCCTGCAGCTGGTGGCATTCCATATGAAAAGAAATAAGAAGGCATATGCAAAAAGTACCCACCAAAACACGGATATTTTCTTCTTTAGTCTATTTATTTTTTATTGGTTAGATTAAGAACGGATGGTTTTTTGGAGAAATTCTTGATTGCTGCCGCCACAGAATCAAAAAAGTAAACCCCGTCTTTTATCTACTCTCACAAATGAAATAAACCTATTTATGCCAGACATTATCTAATTGCATAATGAATTTGTTAATAAAAAGACCTGATTTTTCACCAAGTCTGCCAAAATATAAAATTCAATAATACTTTCCACAATCACTTCTTTTATCCATAGGTTCCTCTTTCACCAGTTTAGCGGGTGTTTCTTGTTTCGAACGTTCCGTCCTCAACTCGCTAAAGCGTTAACGAAAAGACTGACCAGCCTGCCAGTCTTTTTTCTTTCAGTAGCAACCGAATTCTTCTACGGCATCCACCATTGCCAGAATATTTTCTGGTGGCACCTCACTCATGATAGTATGCACCGATGCCACCATATATCCTCCGCCCTCTCCTAAAATGGAAATGA
>JAAZOK010000039.1 GCA_012797815.1 Chloroflexota bacterium
ACCGGTAACGCTGCTTACATCGTCCCTACAAGCCTTCAATCTTGCAGCTATTCGGTTGTAAATGATTTGCGTTTACAAATCTACAAGGTCAAATGGTGAAGACGATTTTAACGGGTTCTTAACACCCTGTCAAGCTAATTTGTCTTAGAAACCTTAAAAAATCGTGATTTGCACCATTTTCATCTCATTTTAGGCTTAAAAGCAACTCTCTCAACCCTGCTATAATTCAAAAATGTCCACAGTGCACAGCTCTTCATTAAAAACAATCCTCAGACAAAGTCTGCTGGCGATCTTTTACGCTGTGCTGGTGTTTCTTGGCTGTGTCCTTCTCCTTTATATAGGTTTTAATATCTGGTACGCCGGTCGTATTTTCCCGGGGGTCTTTTTCAACGGAATCCCCTTGGGTGGATACACGCAACAGGAGGCGCAGCAGATCATCCAGACCCAGATACTGCCCAGCTTATCGCAAACCATCACTTTTAGCTATGCGGATCAAACATGGCAGACCAGCCTGCTTGAACTGGGGATCCATTACGACGCCGAGCAGATTGCCAGCATGGCTTTCGCAACCGGGCGTTCCGGGAATCTATCTGCGTGGAGTGGAGATGCAGTCGCCATGCTTAGTGAAAATAAGTCCATTCCCGCCACGATCCAGATCGACGAAAGTATGGCGGCGCAAATTCTAAATAGCATTGCCTCCGAATTCGATCAGCCGAAAATCGAAGCACAATTGACCTTCGAGGGCAACACAGTAATCACCACTCCGGGGCAGATCGGGGTCAAGCTTGATATAGAACAGACGTTGGCAAGCATCCAAAACGCCATCAGCAAGCAGGATTACCATTCCATTTCCCTGATAGTCAACGAAACCCGCCCCGACATTCTGGATGCGGAACCCTATGCCCAGTCCATCCGCGAATTCCTCACCAGTGATTTCAGCCTGCTGATCCCCGCAGAACACAACCATGAACAGGAGCAGCGGAATCTAAGTCCTGTTACATTCGCACCCATGCTTCAACTTGTCAAATCAAATCAGGATGGGCAAATCACCATCGGATTACAATTCCAGGAAAGCATATTGCGAGGTCTGCTGAGTGATCTCGCTCAAACGCTCAACATCAAAACCGAAAATCCACGCTTCATCTTCAACGAAGATACCGCTCAGATCGACCTGTTGGAGAATGGGATCTATGGACGCACATTGAACATTAATGCCAGCGTGGATGCCATCCAACAAAGCCTGGCCGATGGAGCGCATTCTGCAAACCTGATTTTTGATTACGAGGCTCCTGCTGTCGCAGATGGCGCCACCGGCGCAGAATTAGGTATCACTGAATTGGTACAGCAGCAAAATACCTATTTTTACGGCTCCAGTGCTGCACGGGTTCAGAATATCCGGACCGCTGCCAACCGTTTTTTAGGTTTACTGGTCGCTCCAGGAGAGGTTTTTTCAATGGCAGGGGCTATGGGTGACATCAGCCTGGATACCGGCTTCACCGAAGCTTTGATCATCTATAATGGAAAAACCATTGAGGGGGTAGGCGGAGGGGTATGCCAGGTGAGCACCACTTTATTCCGTACCGCGTTTGAGGGTGGCTATCCCATTCTTGAACGCTACCCGCATGCTTACCGCGTATCATACTATGAGAAAACAGCCGGGAATCATCGCGATCCCAATCTGGCCGGGTTGGACGCCACCGTTTACGTACCGTTGGTCGATCTGAAATTCCAAAATGACACCCCTTACTGGCTTTTGATGGAAGCATATGTTTATCCAGAATCTAGCCAGATCGAATGGAAATTTTATTCAACCAACGATGGCAGACAGGTGGAATGGCAGACAACCGGTCCCACCAATACCATTGCACCCCCTGAGCCCAAATATTATTTAAATACTTCTTTAAAGGAAGGTGAAATCAAGCAGGTGGATTGGGAAGCCGAGGGTTCGGATGTGCGGGTGGATCGTTGGGTTTATAAAGACGGAGCATTGTATTTTCAAGATCAATTCAATACCCATTACGAACCCTGGGGAGCCGTTTATGAGATCGGCCCCGGGGTGGATGGCTATCCGATTTCCGAAGAATAACCTTTGCACTAGTGGTAAAATTTTGACCAGTATACAAGCACTACAAAAAAGGAGATTGCATGATCAGCAAAGATCTTTTAGAAATCCTGCGCTGCCCGGTTTGTGTTCGAGAAGAAGGAAAAGAAGGCAATCTTTCCCTCTACAAAGACACATGGCTTTTATGTCAGGACTGTGATCGTAAATATCCCATCGTGGAAGATATTCCTGTCATGCTTATCGACGAAGGGGATAAGTGGGCCGGAAAAAAGAGTGAAGATCTGCCAGTCCCACCTCCACGTCCCAACTAAGCAAATCGGTTTAGATAAAAAAACAATATGATAAAAAAATTCTTTTCGAATTTAATCCAAAAATTCCGGTCGACGGACCGGACGGTAAAGGTGATCAATCTGGTATTCCTGATTCTCGCAATTGTGGCAGGAGTGTACCTATACGGGTTTGTAGGCACATTTGTCAAAGAAATGACCATCTTGAACCTGCCGGGAGCACCAGTAATCGATCAATCCGCCCTGAATGATGCCAATGTCACTCAGGTTCCAACCATGGAAGCATTTGGTGAACCCACTCCGGAGCCCTGGGATGGGACAAGCCGCGTGAACATTCTATTCATGGGTCTCGACTATCGAGATTGGGAAGCCGGCGAAACCCCGCGCAGCGATACCATGATCTTGTTCACCATCGATCCCGTCACCAACACCGCCGGCATGCTTTCCATCCCGCGCGATCTGTGGGTTAACATTCCCGGGTTCGGATATTACAAGATCAACGAGGCCTATTTTCTCGGCGAGGGAAACAAACTGCCCGGTGGCGGTCCGGCATTGGCGGTGGCAACGGTCGAGGAATTCTTAGGCGTTCCCATCCAGTATTATGCACAGGTTGATTTTGGGACTTTTATCGATATTATCGACGAAATCGGTGGTATTCGTATCACACCAACCGTAGATGTAGAAGTTGAGGAATTCGGATCAGAGTATACCCAGGTACTAAAAGCGGGTGAGGCTTATACCCTTAATGGATCCCTTGCTCTGTCTTATGCACGTAACCGTTATACCGGTGATGGGGATTTCGGGCGAGCAGCCCGCCAGCAGCAGGTAGTCTCTGCTATGTTAGCTCGAATTACCGAATATAATCAGTTGCCTTCCCTGATCGCAAAAGCCCCGGCATTGTATGCCGATCTATCCTCCGGGATCCGCACCAACCTGGATCTCTCAGGCTTGATCAAGCTGGCAACCCTGATGCTGAATATCCCGACCGATAGCTTCCAAAAAGCCGTGATTGGCACAGATATGATCCTGATCGCAAAATCACCTACCGGGTTGGATATTCTCAAACCCATCCCTGATAAGATCCGTGAATTAAGAGATCAGATCTTCGCTACTGGCGGTTCCCTTGGACCGATCGCTTCCCCATCTGCTGGTTCATCACTGGTACAAGATGAAGCTGCTATTGTAGCAGTGAAAAACGGGACTTCGGAGCAAGGGCTGGCAACCCGCACAGTGGATTACCTGAAGTCTCAGGGACTCAATGCCTCTGAGGTGGCTGCTGACCAATCCAGCGGAGCAACCATGATCATCGCTTACAACAGCAAGCCGCACACGGTAGCATACCTGGCCAATCTGATGAACGTTTCTTCATCAACCATCATCTACTCGTATGATCCCACCGTGGGTGTGGATGTGGTGGTAGTGGTTGGCAGTGATTGGGCTACCAGCAACCCCATGCCATAAGATCAACCCTTTAGCGATGAAACAGCCAGATGGAATTCCATCTGGCTGTTTTTATGTTCCTTTCGCATGTTGGTCTGCAATGATAAATTAAAAAATCAGATATGAATCTGTCAATCCTTCAACATGGGGATTTTGATGCCCTTTTTCTTGGCAGTTTCGATGGCAATTTCATAACCGGCATCCGCATGGCGGATAACACCCATACCCGGATCGGTCGTCAATACCCGTTTCAACCGCTCCGCCGCAGCCGGAGTTCCATCGGCAACGATCACCATACCGGCATGTTGACTATAACCGATACCCACCCCACCACCATGATGGAAAGACACCCAGGTAGCACCATTGACCGCGTTGATAAGCGCATTGAGGATTGGCCAGTCACTCACTGCATCCGTGCCATCTTTCATGCCTTCGGTTTCACGATTGGGGGACGCCACCGAACCGGAATCCAGATGGTCACGCCCAATCACAATGGGCGCTTTCAACTCTCCACTGGCAACCATTTCATTGAATTTCAATCCGGCTTTTTCTCGCTCACCATAACCCAACCAACAAATACGGGAGGGCAACCCCTGGAAGGGCACTCGTTCTCGTGCCATCTTCAACCAGCGATGCAAATGCTCATCTTCGGGGAATAGATCCATGATGGCTTGATCAGTTTTATAGATATCTTCCTTTTTACCAGATAACGCCACCCAACGGAAAGGTCCCTTCCCTTCACAAAACAGCGGGCGGATATAAGCCGGGACAAAACCAGGAAAATCGAAGGCATTTGTCAGACCATTATCAAAAGCGCGCTGGCGGATGTTATTTCCATAATCGAACACTTCCACTCCGCGACGCTGAAACTCCAACATTGCCTCCACCTGGGTTGTCATAGCGTCGGTGGATAGACGAGAATATTCTCGGGGATCTTTCTTACGCAACTCGGCGGCGGCTTCTAAACTCATGCCATTAGGCACATACATCAAGAAGTCATGCGCCGGGGTCTGATCTGTCACCACATCCGGCAGGAGATCGGTTTTCAATAAGGTGGGATAAATATCGGCAGCGTTGGCGACCAGCCCGATAGAGCGCGGGATTTCTTTCTCCTTCGCTTCAGCAACCAGGTCGAGCGCTTCCTCGAGGTCGGTGGATACCATATCCAGGTACCCGATGTCCTTCTGCCATTTGGCATGAGCCGGATCAATCTCCACCACCAATCCAACCCCCTCATTCATGGTGATCGCCAGCGGTTGCGCTCCACCCATGGCTCCTAACCCAGCGGTTAGCACAAATTTCCCCTTGAGAGAATTCCAACCTTTTTGCACAGCCAGAGATGCGAGCGTTTCATACGTGCCCTGCAGGATGCCCTGCGTTCCAATATAGATCCAGGAGCCGGCGGTCATCTGCCCGTACATGATCAACCCCTCGGCCGCTAATTTATCAAAATGTTCCTGGGTCGCCCAGTGTGGTACCAGATTGGAATTGGCAATCAAAACCCGTGGCGCATCTTTATGAGTCCGGAAGATTCCCACCGGTTTCCCCGACTGCACCAGCAGGGTCTCATCATCTTCCAATTTTTTCAATGAATCCAAAATCGCATCAAAACAATCCCAATTACGAGCTGCCTGTCCTCTTCCACCATAGACCACCAGTTCATCCGGTCGCTGTGCGACTTCAGGATCAAGATTATTTTGTATCATGCGGAAAGGAGCTTCCGTCA
>JAAZOK010000077.1 GCA_012797815.1 Chloroflexota bacterium
CAACCCCCGACAACCACTTAGCAGGCGGTCCCATTCAGCCACTCTGGCACCTCCCCGAGATTCTGTCATACAGCGGAGGGAGAGGGATTCGAACCCACGGTGGAGCGTTCACCCCACACCTGTTTTCAAGACAGGCGCCTTAAACCACTCGGCCATCCCTCCAGTTTGTAATGTACAGTGCGGCAAAATTCTATCATAATTAGGGATTGGTTACAACGTCTGGCAATTGGCGTTATGATAAATGAATAAAAGGAAGTTATCACAGGAGAAAAGAACCATGCGTTTGCGAAGAGCATTTCTGTATACCCCGGGAGAAGACGAACAAAAGATCGAGAAAGCGTGTGCTTTGCGGGCAGATTGCGTGTGCCTGGACCTGGAAGATGCGGTTTCCCCATCCAAAAAAGAAGATGCAAGAATAACCGTAGCGCATGCCATCGGAACATTTGATTTCGGGAAATCCGAACGACTGGTGCGGGTGAACGCTCCGAGCAGCCCGTATTTCATGGCGGATCTGCGAACGGTGATCCATGCCGTGCCGGATGGGATTGTGATCCCCAAGGTGGAGGAAGCCAGCACATTACAGGAGGCGGATGGTTTTCTGGAGGCATTCGAGGCACAGCAAGAATTAGAACTGGGGGCGATACGCCTGATCGCGATCATCGAGAGCGCACGTAGTTTCATCAACCTGAAAGAAATTTGCGCGGCAACCCCGCGACTGGAGGCATTGATCCTGGGCGCGGAAGACCTGGCAGTGAGTTTGGGTGCGCGACGCACCCCCTCGAACAAAGAGATCTTTTATGCGCGCAGCCAGATGGTGCTGTATGCGGCAGCGTATGGATTGGATGCGATCGACCTGGTATGCAATAACTATCAAGATGAGGATGTGGTGTATGAGGAAGCGGTGAGCGGAGCAGAGCTGGGCTACCGTGGCAAGCAGGTGATCCACCCCAACCAGATCACTGTGGTGCAGAAGGCATTCACGCCAACCGAGGAAGAGGTGCAAAAAGCGCAGCAGGTATGCGCAGAATATGAAGCTCACATGCAAGCCGGCAAAGGAGCGATGGGGTTCAAAGGGGCGCTGGTGGATATGCCGGTGTACCGGCAGGCAAAGCAGACCCTGGCGCGGGCGGACATGGCAAGGGATTGGTAGGGATTATTTCTTCTTCCTGACCGCAACGAGTTCGAAGCGATAGGCGACCTCTCCGATATGGATGAGGTCGTTATTCTGCAGCACAGTACCCTTGCCGGAAACAGGGGCGTAGTTCACCCAGGTGCCGCTCTCGGAACCGAGATCAGACAGAATGATCATGCCCTGGGGAGAGCGATGCAGACGGGCATGCAGGGGGCTGACGGAAGGATGCTCCAGGAACTGGGTGACTTGCTGCGGATCGCTGCCAAGGGTGATATCCGATTCACCGATGAAGATACGCTGGGATTGACCGGGAGCATCCGACAAAGCCTGCAACTGGGGCACCAACACGATGGAATCGGAAGGTGCCGCCGAAGCGGTGCTGGAGGATTCGAGCGGAATGACCACCTGCTGGGTGAGCGGGTCTTCAGAAAAGGAAATAGCCGGCTCCATGCCGGGGGCGGTCACGAGGCGGGGGTTACGGCGGCGCAGGGTGAGGTAACCTGCCAGGGCAGCAAAGAATGCCAGCATCGCGAAGAGGATCCAGCCTCCGGATTGGACGAAATTGACAAAACCACCCCAAAAACCGGTGTAGCGTGCTTCGACGATGAATTCCACCTGGCGCGGGTCGCTGAGACTGCGAAAGCCGAGGATGTCTTCTACCTCAACCAGAACACCATGCATGCCGGTGACGCGATAGCCATCCAGTGGCCAGCCAAGCCATTCGAAGGGCTGCTGGTCGATCTTGATGATCTCCTGCCCATCCACGATCAGGCGCGAATATTTCAACTGGCGGGGATAGCCATCCGGGAAGGTGACACTGACCTGCAGGGTGATGAATTCCGGTTTAAGAACCTTACTGCCATCCTCGGAATCGACCCAGACGCGTTGAATTTGCGGGGGGAGGGCGATGATGGTGACCTGGGGAGGCAGGAGTTCGATCTGGAAGGAAACGTCCTGCGATGTGGTTTGCTGCACGCCACGTTCAACCTGAACCTGGAGGTGGTGGAAGCCACTCTGACTGATGCTGGAAGTGTAACGCAGGCGGTAGGTATAGCGCAGCGGTGCCAGGTAGGTTTCGGGGTTGGGGGTCTCTACTTTTTCGCTGTAGAGGAAGAATTGTCCCCCGGTGGTCTGTGCCAGATCACGCAGGGTATCGGCGGCTTTGGAATTGGAACTGCTGTCGTTGGCGATCAGCCAGACGTAGACGGGGATGCCGATATCGGCAGCGCGGGCAGCCAGCACGGGAATCTGGTCGAGCTCGCTATCGAGCGGCAGGGGAGTGACGTAGAAGATGACCTGCTTGCCATTGTTTTCAAGCTGCGGTTGCTGGGCAGCCACATCCAGGGCATAGCTGAGGCTGGTCTGGTCGGGTTCAAAATTGAAGAGATTGGGCTGATAACCCTGCAGAGCTTGCAGGAGCTCATCGGGATTGGAAGAGCGCTGGATAAAAGCGCGTTCGTTGGTGGTGAAGCTGTAGAGATTGGGGGCTTTACTGTTCAAGTTTTCCAGCCAGGTGCTCATGATGAAGATGATGTCCTGGAAGCGGGTGGAATCTTCGGAGATGCGGTTGCTGAGGGTAGGACCGAGGTTAAGCGCCAGGATGGTATGCAGACCCGGTTCGGTACGGGTGACTTCGTTGATGGTGCGATTTTGCCCGTCTTCCTGCAGGGAGAACTGCTCGGCGTTGAGGTCACTGACGAAGTTGCCGAGGGCGTCGTAGACATCCACATAGGTGGTGAGGCTGGGGAAATGGGTAAGGTCAGGTTGTGAGAGCACCGCCCGCAGACCGCTCTGGGCAGAGGCGGGGGTGAAAGTGGTAGTGAGGAGGAACGCGGTGAGGAGCAAGAGCAGGAGAACGCGTTGAAGTTTCGGTTTTTTCATGTAGGAGTATTTTAATGCAAAAGATGGGTATGTGGATTATGGTGGAACCCCCCGCACGCAGGAGCGGGAGGGGACGGTGTGGCTGGAAAAGACTTGGGCTATGAGGTAGACAGAATTGTTTTGATGGTGGCAATGGAATGCCACCCTACGGCAGGATTCGACAGGGTTGGTGGGAATGGAATCCAGCACTACTAAAGCTCTGCATGGCGTGAGGAGAGAGATGTGGATTATGGGGTAGACAGTGGATAAATTATTTTTAATGGTGGGAATGGAATGCTACCCTACGGCAGGACTTGACAGGGTTGGCGGGAATGGAAGGCACTCTGCGACAGGATTCGACAAGGTTGGTGGAATGGAACCTCGCCCCGCAGAAAATCAGGATGACGGACTGAAGGATAGGCTTAAAGGATCATTCCCATTCGATGGTGGCGGGGGGTTTGGAGGTGATGTCGTAAACCACGCGGTTGACACCGGGCACTTCGTTGACAATGCGGTTGGAGACGGCTGCCAGCAGATCGGCGGGCAGATGTGCCCAATCGGCGGTCATGAAATCCTGGCTGGTGACGGCGCGCAGCACCACGGTTTCCTGATAGGTGCGCTGGTCGCCCATGACGCCCACAGAACGGACGGGCAGCAGGGCAGCAAACGCCTGGGCAATGGGCACTTCCCCTGACCGGGGAGGGCGGTCGATGAGCCCGGCAGCGCGCAGGGCAGAGCGGAAGATGGCATCCGCCCGGCGCAGGGTCTCAAGGCGGGCGGGAGTGATAGCCCCCAGGCAGCGCACCGCTAACCCGGGACCGGGGAAGGGCTGGCGCCAGACCAGTGCGGAGGGCAGACCGAGGGCTTCCCCCACAGCGCGTACCTCATCCTTGAAGAGATAGCGCAGCGGTTCAACCAGTTCAAAATCCATGTGTTCGGGCAGCCCACCCACATTGTGATGGGATTTGATACGCTGGGCGTTGGCACGTTCAGGCGCGCGCGATTCGACCACATCAGGATAGATGGTGCCCTGCACGAGGAAGGGCAGGTGCCCCAATTGATCGGCTTGCTGTTCAAAAACGCGGATGAAGGTCTCGCCGATGATGCGGCGCTTGTGTTCGGGATCGCTGACACCCTGCAGGGCGGTGAGGAAGGTAGCGGCAGCATCCACCACATGCAGATTCTCTCCCAGCAGCGGGGCGAGGGCGGACTGCACGCCGGCGCGTTCATCCTGGCGCAACAGACCGGTATCGACGAAGACGGCTTCCAATTGACTGCCGATGGCGCGGCTGACCAGGGCGGTGGCGACGCTGGAATCGATCCCGCCACTGACGGCGGAGAGCACCCGCTGTGCCCCTACCTGAGCGCGCACCTTTTCCGTGGCATCCTGGATGATGGAATGGGTGGTCCAGGCAGGCTGGCAGGCGCAAATGTCATAAAGGAAGTTGTGCAAGACCTGGTCGCCGTGGGGCGTGTGGGCGACCTCGGGATGGAACTGCAAGCCATAGAGGCGGCGCTGCGGATCGCCCATGACGGCGATGGGGCAGGTGGCGCTGCGGGCGTATAGGATAAAACCAGGCGGGGGAACCTGGACACGGTCGCCATGGGACATCCATACCTGCTGCAGGGCTGAATCCACCAGCGGGTTTTCCTGAACGATTTCCAGATGGGCGGAACCGTATTCATGCCGGGATGAAGCGCTGACCTGCCCACCCAGGGTATGGGCGAGTAACTGTAATCCGTAGCAGATGCCAAGCACGGGCAGCCCGCTCTCCAACACGTAAGCTGGCAGGGTAGGCGCGCCGGGAGCATATACGGAGGCGGGACCGCCGGAAAGGATAAAACCGCGCGGTTGGATGGCGAGCACCTGCGCAGCAGGTGCATCCCAGGAGAAAAGTTCGCAATAGACCTGCTGTTCGCGCACGCGACGCGCGATCAACTGGGTGTACTGGGAACCATAATCAAGGATGGCGATCGACATAACTTTATCCTTTCCAACGTATTGCTAAATAAAAAGGGCAGGAAAAATGTGGCCTGCCCGAACTTTTACTCTTCTTTGAAGGTGAGCTGTTCCCCATCCATAGCGGTGATGCAAGCCAGGGAGTGAACGGGGACACCGAGCTGTTCCAGTTTGGCGCGCCCGCCTTCGAATTCTTTTTCGATGAGGGCACCGATGCCGACCAGGGTGGCGCCGGCAGCCTGGGTAAGGCGCACCAGACCATTGATGGTGGCGCCACTGGCGAGGAAGTCATCGATGATGAGCACGCGTTCGCCGGGCGGGAGATACTCGGGGGAGACGATGAGATCGACCATGACACCCTTGGTGTGGGAAGGAGCGACGGTGAGATAAACGGTATCGGGCATGGTGATGGGTTTGTGTTTGCGGGCATAGACCACGGGGATATCGAGGTACCTGGCAGTCATGAGGGCAGGGGCGATGCCGGAGATCTCGGCGGTGAGCACGCGGGTGGGGTGGGTATCGGCAAAGAGACGGGCGAACTCGCGCCCGCAGTCTTCCATGAGGTGGGGATCCACCTGGTGATTGATGAAGGAATCGACCTTGAGAATGCCATTTCCAAGGTAAAGACCTTCCTTTTGGATCAGGTCAATGAGTTGCTGCATGTGTTCCTCCCGAATGTTATGAAGTTGATTAAATCATGAAAGGGGATGATTGCGTAGGAAAATGGAGAAAATTTAAGGATGGAGAGAAATTTTATTCTCCAATTTTCCCATGACATTTTTTGTATTGATAATACATTCCGGAAATCCGGTGCGGGTCGATGCAGCGATCAATAACCTATCTTTCACACAGGGAAGATAGGTACTACCCGGCAGCTCACTGGCAAATCTTGCCGGGGTTGAGGATGTTGCGCGGGTCGAAGACCTGCTTGATGCCGTGCATCAATGCGATGCTCTTCTCTCCCAACGACGCCGCCAGGAAATCCTTCTTCGCGAAACCGATGCCGTGTTCCCCCGAAACCTGTCCGCCAAGCGTTTTCGCACGGGCATAGAGCTGCGCAAAAGCGGCGTCTAATTTTTGATGCCATTCCGCTTCAGGCAGCGCATCTCGCAGCACGTAAATATGCAAATTTCCGTCACCGGCATGCCCGAAGCTCATGATGCGTATATCCATCTCGCTTTGGAGGTTGTGTGTAAACTCCACCAGTTCGGCGATCTTGTCACGCGGAACCACCACATCACACTCATCCATTTCGGTGGTGGAAGCTTTGATGGCTTCCAAAAATGCCCCGCGTGCTGTCCAGATCGCTTCGCGCCGTTCATCCGTATCGGCGATGAGGACATCCGCTGCACCGCATTCCAGGCATTTTTCGGCGGCGGCGCTGTAAGCCGCGTCGAGCTCCGGTTTAGAATTACCGTCCAGGGTCAGCAGAAGATAAGCGGGGGCTGATTTATCGGGAAATTTCTTGCCCAGGTATTCTTCCGCGGCAAGGATCACTTCGCGCTCCATAAATTCGATGGAGGTCGGCATGGCTTTCAACATTGCCAGGCGCGGCACGGCACGGATAGCGGTGTTCAGATCGTCAAATGGGACAAGCAAGCTCACCACGCGCGCTGGAAGGGAGACAAGGCGCAGGATGGCTTTGGTGACCACTGCCAGCGTGCCTTCCGAACCGACCACCAGATCCTTCAAACTATAACCGGAACTGTTCTTGGCATTCTTGCCGTTCAGCAGCATGAGCGTGCCATCTGCCAGCACCACTTCCAGCCCTTTGACGTAATCTCGCGTGACGCCATATTTAACTGCTCGCATGCCGCCGGCGTTGGTGCTGATGTTCCCCCCGATGGTCGCACTTTTCTCGCCGGGGTCTGCCGGATACGATAACCCAAAGGGTTCAACATATTTATAGATATCCATCAACAGCACACCCGGTTCTACGGTGAGCGTCATAGTGGCTTGATCCAATTCCAGGATCTTGTTCATCCGGCACAGATTGAGCAGGATGCCCTCGTGCACCGCTACCGCTCCGCCCACCAACCCGGTGCCCTGACCGCGTGGAGTGACCGGGATGTAATTCTCATAGGCATAGTTGATCACGGCAGAAACCTGTTGGGTGGTGCACGCTTCCACCATCACTTCCGGAAAAACATGCACACCGGCCAGTTCGTCATGGCTGAAATCTTCATTAATATCTTCTCTGGTTTTGACCTGTTCCTGACCGCAAATTGCCACCAGCGCTGCAATATCTGCCGCATCGATTTTCTTATATGCCATCCGATACCTCATTTTCCGGTTGGCTGGCAGCAAAATGAGCAGGGGAAGTCTGCCCGGAA
The DNA here is from genome assembly GCA_012797815.1 of Chloroflexota bacterium. GTDB lineage: Bacteria > Chloroflexota > Anaerolineae > Anaerolineales > Anaerolineaceae > UBA4781. The sequence continues at coordinate 7,286 of JAAZOK010000077.1, forward strand.
TCAATTTTTTCAATCAAGCGCGGCAGAATCTCGTATAAATCACCAACCAATCCGATATGCGCTACGTTAAAAATTGGGGCAGCCGGGTCTTTGTTGATCGCGACAACATGCTCCGCCCCACCCATCCCCGCAGTGAACTGCACCGAACCGGAAATTCCACATGCGACCAATAGTTTGGGGCAGACCGTGCGTCCACTCAACCCGATCTGCCGGCGCGGGTCAACCCAACCAGCTTCGATGAGAGGGCGGGTGGAAGCCACCTGCCCATGCAGACGATCTGCCAGCGCGTGGATCATTTCCATATCCTGTTCCTTCTTGATGCCACGTCCGGCTGCCACGATCACTTCGGCATTCTCGATATTTTCCACCGTTTGCTTCGGTTGTATAGAGAGCACATGCACACCGGAAAGCAGTTTTTCGGGAGGGATGTGCATCAACCTGATTTCACCGGTTGGTTTCTGCAAACGCTGTGGGGCGGAAAAAATCTTATAACGCACGGTTGCGAATTGGGGACGGTGATTCCTTGTGCGAATGTGCGCCATAATATTGCCCCCGAATGCCGGGCGGATCTGGTCGAGATCCGTATTGAGCTGCATATCCAATTTGGTACAGTCGGCAGTCAATCCGGTGCGAAAGCGGGCTGCCACACGGGGCGCCAGCGAACGCCCAACCGTTGTGCCCCCAACCAACACGGTAGAGGGTTTTACTTTCGAAATGAAATCTTCGAAGGCTGCCGCATAAGGTTCAGCCCGGAAATCTTCCAATTCAGGCTGGTCATATACGTAAACCAGATCCACGCCATAGAAGCGCAATTTCTCCGCTTTGTTACGGATGCCACTGCCGATGAAAAGCGCGTAAACCGGATGACCAATCTTGCCAGCCAATTCGCGTGCTTTGCCGATCAATTCAAAAGTAACCGGATGGACCTCGCCAGCGGTGTGCTCCACATATACGGTGATCCCCCGCCAGGCACTTTTATCGATTTCCACCAGCGGACGTTCGATCCATTCGAATACGCCAACCGGACCATTCTTGACGCATAACTTGCACATCCGGCATGCCGCAGTGATGCTCAAGCGCCCATCTTCCAGTTGAATAGCCCCGAAGGGACATAATTTTGGCAGGTCAGCCGGGTTTTGAATTTTTTCCTGGTGGATAAGAATATTTGCCATGGGTTCTATTTACACGAATTTCCAATCGAATAAAATTTGGGACAATTTTTCGGACAAGGATTGCGGATTGCCCTCCCAGATCTCACTGGTCTTATCGGTCTGCGGGGGAAAGATGCGCACGACCTGGGTGGGCGAGCCGGATAAACCATAATGCGTTTCATCCTGATCCGATAAATCCCGTACACCGTAGACCCGGATATCCTGTTCAGCCTTCAAGCGGGTGCGTTTGAAGGAAGGCAGGCGCGGCTGGCAGATGCTTTTTTCAACCGTGATCAGCGCCGGAAAATGGATTTCTGCTCTCTGGGTCATATCCGGCAGATCGGCTTCTACTACCATGCCAGTTGCTTTTATTTCCTCAATTTTCAACACATTGGTGATGTGGGGGATATGCAAGAATTCTGCGATCTCAGAACCCACCTGGGCGGTATCGCCATCGGTGGTTTGTTTTCCACAAATGATCAGGTCGGGCAGCCCCGTCTTTTCGATGCATTGGGAAAGGGCGTAGGCGGTCGCCAGGCAATCTGCCCCGGCCAGGCGTTTATCGGTCAGCACGACCCCGGCCACATCCCCCATGAGAAAGGCTTCTTGAATGATCTCTTTGACTTGCGGCGGTCCCATGCTCAACACGGTGACATGGGCGGCGGTGTGGTGTTTGATCTGTAAGGCGGTTTCCAGCGCGACCAGATCATAGGGATTCATTTTCGAATCCACCCCATCCCGAATCAGGGAGCCTGTTTCTTCATCAATTTTGACATCCGAAGTGCTGGGAACCTGTTTGATACAAACAATAATATCCATACTACGACCTTTGCAGAGCTGAATTCATTGAAGCAAATTGACAATCATCACGCCTGAACACCATTAAAACTTTCGTTATACAGTTAATGCTGTTTTCACACAAAAAGATCTTCCGATCATCGCTGAAAGGATAATTTCAATTTTGTGATTTTATCTCATTCCCCTTAAAAAAGGAACATTCTATGTGTACTATTGTGATCAACAATGGCAGATCAGCAACGTAGCGATGTTCAAACGCCTGCTGGTGGGCAGGCACCGTACAGGCCCATTGCGATTGCCAGTTCAATAGATAGGGGGAGGTTTGATCTAGAGCGGTAGAATCTGCACATGGTAGATGGAGAGCCTCTTTAAATATAAAGAGGAATATTCCCTATCATTTTCCACGTTCAACATTCGACTTATTTGAATCTTTTCCGGATTGAAGCTAGAATTTGAATATCACTGAATTTCATTCTTATCCGGGAGGAATTGAAATGAAAAAATCCTTAATGTTTCTTTGTACGATCAGTATCTTATTTTTGTGCGCATGCACGGGAGGCAAGAAGGTTAAAAGCACCCCAACCCCTACGCCCACGGAAATTCCCACAGTGACTCTTACGGCGCTTCCCACTGCGACGAAGATCATACCAAGCGCTACTCCCACCATCGTACCCACGGAAACCGCGACACCCACCATCACCCCCACCCCCAGACCCTATATCGAGAATCCCATTAACGGCATTAATCTGGGACCCTACCTGTATGATGATCCCAATATGGGCGCAACCGTTTCCGAATCCGATCTGCAGGCGCTCATCGAAAGGATCGAACCATACACTTACTGGATCAGAACGTATGGGACAGAAAATGGGTTGGAAAATGCCGGAGCGATCGCCCATGGTCTCGGCTTGAACACGGCAATTGGTGCCTGGTTGAGCAGCGATCTGGCTGCCAATGAAAGCCAGATGAACTCGCTCATCGAAATGGCGGAAAACGGAGATGTCGATCTGGCGATCATCGGTAATGAAACCCTGCTGCGCGGGGATCTCACCGAACGAGAACTGATGATCTATATCAACTGGTTCAAGCAAGCCGTTCCGTATGTGGAGGTAACCACTTCCGATGTGTGGTCAGAGATAGAAAAATATCCGGATCTGATCGAAGCCGTGGATGTGGTAGCGGTCAATGCTTACCCCTATTGGGATAATGTCACGATCGATAATGCAAGCTCCGCAATTGAAGACTGGTATCTGGAAGCCCTGAACACGGTTAACTCCATTTCTCCCGATAAGGAGATCATCATTGCTGAAACCGGCTGGCCTTCCTGCGGAAAGAATGGCGATCCTGCCAGCGCAGCAGCTTACTTCAACAGTTTCACATCTTTTGCCCAGACCCTGGATATCCGGTTCTTCTGGTTTGAGGCTTATGATGAACAATGGAAAGTGGAAAATGAGGGAGAGGCGGGCGCCTGCTGGGGTTTATGGGATGGGGAAGGCAACATGAAGCCCGGTATGGAAGATACCTTTGCGGGTATGTTCGATGAAAGCAACGCCGACCCGAAATTATTGATAACGCATATCCCCCCACTAGATGATAGTTTTGCCGACCTGGAGGGCATTGCCCTGCACGTCAATCCTGATGATTACCGGGTAGTCGTTTATATCTATGTTCCTGATGCCGGTGGCTGGTGGATCAAACCCACTCTTGATTATCCTTATACCGAAATCGATGCGTACGGTTACTGGTCAACTGCCATCTTCACCGGCGGGATCGATGATCAGGCTACCAAAATAGCCGCTTTTCTGGTTCCATACGATTATGAACCACCTGCCGCTTTGGGCTGGAGCAGCCTGCCGCAGGCATTGTATTCCACCGCTGTAAGCGAAGTTGAAGTCAACAGGTAGAAGAACATCTTTTATAGCCTCCCCTTTGTAATGCAAAGGGGAGGCTATGTTTTTTAGAAGAATATCATTTTCCCCGGTCTATCGAACATACTCTTTTTTCCACCATACAAATGTTGTGCATGGATTCCCGTGGAGATGGTAAGGATTGGCGATGCAGGGTTGGACAGGTGATTCGATAGAAATTTGATGAGCTGCTTTTTGGATGTGCCATTGGTTGGGTAGTTGGATGGCGGCAATGGGATACTGCCCTCACCAGAGTTCGGGATGAGGAATCGTTATTGACATATTACAAATTCCATCTTGACAGGACAGTTATTTCTGCTATATTGGTATATACATATATATATATAAACATATACACAAGGCAAATATGACCACTGTTGATAAAACCAGCCCCATTCCAGCTTATTTTCAAATATACCAATATATCAAGAACAAGGTCTCTTCCAATGAATGGCAGATCGGGATGCAGATCCCAACGGAACGCGAATTGACGGAATTATTCTGTGTCAGCCGCATGACGGTACGGCATGCGTTTACCATCCTGGCGCAGGAAGGCATCGTGCTGCGGGAGGTAGGGAAGGGAAGTTTCATCGCCGAACCCAAGATCAACCAGACCTTGCGGAAATTGACCGGATTTAGTGAAGATATGCTGGCACAGGGGAAGAAACCGAGCACAAAAGTGCTGGAAGCCGGTTATATAGAAGCCGAACCTTTCCTGGCGGAAAAGTTCAAGATCCCGGTAGGCGCCAGGGTTTTCAGATTAAAACGCTTGAGATTGGCTGATAACAAGCCGATGTGTCTGGAAACCGTATATCTCACCGAAAAGAACAGTAAGGGATTGATGGATGAAGATCTGAGCCAGTCGCTTTACTCCCTGCTGCGCGAAAAGATGGGTGTCATCCCAGTGCGAGCAAAACAGCAGATCCAGGCTGGATTGAGCACCCGCGATGAAGCAAATTTACTGCGCATTGGAGTGGGAGATGCAGTATTGCGCTTGACCCGCTACACTTTCGATGAAAACAATGAGCAGATCGAAATCGTAATCTCGGCATACCGTGGTGACCTGTATGTGTTCGATGTTGAACTGGTAGCTCTTGAAGGATAATCCCGGCAAATTTCAAGGATGCGAACATGGCAAAAATGACAAGACTTCAAAAGAAGGAATCTCTGGCTGGCTGGATGTTCATTCTGCCACTGGTGATCGGGGTGGGAATTTTCACCTACGGTGCCCTGGTCTATTCATTCAAGATCTCCTTGACACGCTGGGAACTGCTCACCCCGCCCACTTTTGTGGGACTGGAGAATTACAAGAAGATATTCAGTGACCCTGTCTTTAAAGAGTGCCTGCTGAACACACTCTACTTTGTGGTCACCATTGTGCCGTTGGGTATTGTGATATCCCTATTCTTTGCGATCCTGCTCAATCAAAAGATGAAAGGGAATGCATTCTTTCGTGCCGCTTTCTACTTACCCTGCATCACCTCTACCGTAGCAGTGAGTATGGTGTGGTTATGGATATTGAACCCTGACCTGGGCATTCTCAATACCATCCTGCGCGGATTGGGAGTGATCGACCCGCCGCGCTGGCTGGAATCGATACAATGGGCGAAACCGGCGCTGGTGATCCTGCGTTTATGGCAGGTTTCGGGTTACTACATGATCATGTACCTGACCGGTTTGCAGAGCATCCCCAACGAACTGTATGAAGCGGCAGAATTGGATGGAGCGACCGGCTGGCAAAAGATCCGTTATATCACCATCCCGTTATTATCGAATACCACATTCTTTGTCACTACGCTGTTGATCATTGAGGCGTTCAACATATTCGAATCCATTTATGTGATGACCGAGGGAGGACCGGGAGGTTCAACCAATACGCTGATGTATTACATCTATACGCGCGGATTCAAATCAGCTCCGCCGCGCATGGGTTATGCATCGGCTATGGCTTGGGTTTTATTCTTCATCCTCTTTGTTGTGACACTGGTCCAGTTTTTGGTGCGTAGAAAGAAAGAAATGATCTACTAGGAGACAAAGAGGAACGATGCTCAATATTAAACCTAAAAGACAAACTTTAAAATTCTTCTCAAAAACCGGTATGTATATCATGTTGATCGTGATCTCCATCATCATGCTATACCCGTATCTGTGGTCGATCTCCGCTTCTTTTAAAGAAGACACACAGTTATACAATGGAAATCCCCTCGACCTTATCCCATCTCCCTTCACAATGGAAAATTACGAACGGGCGTTAACGGTGCTGCCATTTGGGCGTTTTTTATTGAACTCGTTAATCACATCCACGGTAGTGCCATTTTTCATGATCTGCATCAGTACCCTGGCAGCCTATGCATTTGCCCGGATGAATTTTGCCGGAAAAAACTTCATTTTTCTCCTGCTGCTGGGCGTCATGATGATGCCGGGGCACATCACGCTGATCCCGAAGTATTCCTTGATGCGAATGCTGGGTTGGATCGATACATACCAGGCACTGATCATTCCCCAGATCTTCAGTGCCAATATCGTCTTCAACCTGTTCTTTATGCGCCAATTTTATCTATCCTTCCCCAAGGAATTGGAAGAAGCTGCCATCATTGACGGTTGTTCGCGCTTCAAGATCTTTACCAAGATCATCCTGCCCAATTCCAAACCCGCACTGGCGACCATCGCCATCATCTCGTTCAAGAACCAATGGAATTCGCTTCTGTGGCCGCTGGTGGTAATCAATGACTACAAGAAGATGCCTATTCAGGTTGGCTTGACCTACCTGCAGACGAATGTGGATGCCAGTTGGGGCGCTTTGATCGCCGGCGCAACGCTATCCATTGTCCCAGTCATTTTAATCTTCATCATTTTCCAACGATATTTCGTAAATGGAATGTTGAGTTCTGGATTAACCGGAAGATAATTTTGAAAGGAGGAATCTGATAAAAGAAAAAAAGTGACCAACAATTCGTATCAAAAACAATTATAAAAAAGGAGTAAAGAAGATAATGAAAAAGAGTATCATCTTCATTTTGATCACAGCTTTTCTGCTGGCAGCCTGTGCACAATCAGGTGAGGCGACCCCCTCGGAGGCAGCACCTGCAGAAGAATCAACCAACATGGAAGAAGCAGCACCTGCCGAAAAGACAGTTGTTCAAGTTCTGTCATGGTGGGATTACACGACCTCCACCCCCCTACAGGAGCTGAAAGCCGGTTTTGAGGCTGAAAACCCTGATCTGGAACTGGAATTCATCCAGGTTGGTGAAGGATATGCTGATAAAGTGCTAACCATGATCGCCGGTGGTGGAGAGATGCCAGACGTGATGATGCTGGCGATGGACAAGGTGCCTTTCTTTGCGGATCGTGGTGCCATCCAAAATCTGGACAGCTATATCTCCGATGATTACAAGAACGAACTCTATCCCTTTGTGCTGGATGCATTGACCTATGATGGCAGTGTATATGCGGTAGCGCGCGATGTCACCCCCAAGGTGATGTTCCTCAACACGGACCTGTTTACAGCAGCGGGATTGGATATCCCCAGTGCAGATTGGACCTGGGATGATTTCAAAGCGCTGGCTTCTCAGTTAACCGTCAAGGATGACGGCGGGCAAACAACCCAGTGGGGTTTCTACTTCCCTAAATATGCTGACGGATTTGCACATTGGATCATGCAAAATGATGCCACCCTGGTGAGCGCCGATGGCATGACATCCACACTGGATTCCGCCAATGCCATCGAGGCGATCAATTTCCTGCGTGATATGATCCTGGTAGACGGTTCTATTCCGACCGAATCACAAGCTCAACAATTCGGTACTTCCGGAAATGCCCCATTCCTGGCGAATAAAGTTGCGATGGTAGCTGGAGGGTTATCGACAACTGTTTCATTGGATGATGCAGGGATCAACTATACCGTATTGCCCTTGCCCAAGGGAAAGCTCGACCTGAACACCGCTTTCGTGAATGCCTGGACGATCCCAACCGGAGCAAAGGACCCTGACCTGTCGTGGCGCGTAATGGAATACTTCTCAACCAATGGACAGCAGATCGTGTTGGATACCGGTATGGGTCTGCCCGCCAGTAATTCCGTTGACACCAGTGAATTCGTGGCAGCGCATGATTTCAACAGATATTTCATCGAAGCCATGGATACCGCTGTACCATTCCCCGCCCCCTTATATGGTGCGGATTATTGGACACTGATCAAGACAGAATTTGATCTGATGTGGCTGGGCGACATCTCGGTAGAAGATGCCGTATCAAGTGTTGTAGAACAAGGGAACCTGATCTTGTCTGGTGAAAATTAATCCAACAGATCAGAACATTAATGTTAAGGAAGGCCGGTGAATTGGCGCAGCTGGTTTACCAGCCTTCTTTTTATCATGGAAGGCTTATTTATGGATAAAGCTGTCTTTTCGCGCAGCGTGATCTCGATCATTGAAGAAATCAATGCGACACAGGAACCGGCGATCAAACAGGCAGGCTCGGTCATCAAGAATTCAATTGAAGCAGGCGGGGTACTGCACGCATTTTCAGCCGGTCATTCGCATATGATGGTGGAAGAGCTTTTTTACCGGGCGGGAGGCCTCGTCCCGGTCAATCCCATCTTTGATCCCAATACCATGCTGCATTATGGAGGTAGACGAAGCACAGGGTTTGAACGATTGCCGGGCTATGCAAAAACCATCCTGGATGCGGTGGAGACCAGACCCGGCGAACCAATTATCGTCGTCTCGCATTCGGGGATCAATGTCTTGCCGGTGGAACTGGCACTTCTGGCGGGTGAACGCGGATTGCAAGTCATTGCGATCACATCCAAGACCATTTCAAGCCAGCTCGAATCACGTGTTCCGAGCAAGGAACATTTATATGATGCAGCCCAGATCGTGATCGATAATTGCATCCGTGAAAACGAAATGGCGGTAGTGTATGATGAAGAGAAGCACAGGGTGGGAGCGTATTCCACTGTCATCACTGCTTATATCATTCAAAAACTGGTGATCGAAGTGGCATACCAGTTCGTCCAGGACGGAGAAAAACCACCCATTTTTTCAAGTGCCAATCTTCCCGGTGGGGATGAGTGGAATGCTGCGCTGATAAACAAATATAATGCTCGTGTCAGATTATTGTAGTGGAATATGACCCTTTTTCTTGGAATTGACGGTGGTGGTTCTAAAACAGAGGCGCTGATCGCAGCGGAAGATGGGAGGATCTATGGCTGGCAAAAAACAGGTCCTTCCAACCCGCTATTCATGCCGCCTGCCAAAGCGCTGGAGAATGTGGTCGCAGCGGTGGAGGGTGCGATGACAGCTCAGACAGCCATTATGAAGCAGGCCATCACACAGGCATGCATCTGCATTCCGGGTTTTGAAAAACAGTTTTCAAAAGAGAGTCTGGTGCGATCTCTGGGAGTGGGCATCGAACAGATCAGCATGATGGGAGATGAACGGAGCACGCTGCTGGCGGCATTGGGTGGAAAAGCAGGGATCGTGATCGCCGCCGGAACGGGTTCATTTGCGATCGGGCGTGATGAGCAGAACAATATAAAGAGCGCCGGTGGCTGGGGACCGATCTTGGGGGATGAAGGCAGTGGATATGATATGGGGCGACAGGCTTTGCGCGCTATCGTTACCCAACACGAAAACAATGCTCCCACCACAGCTCTGACCGAAGCAGTATGCAGTCTATGGGGCATAGACAGGGTGCAGGATATACGGTTGTATCTGAATAGCCATACAAATTTCCAGCAAACCATCAGCGCGCTGGCGCCACTGGTGCTGGAATGTGCACAGAAGGGGGACAGCACCGCGAAAACGATCATCCGGCGGGCGGGGTATAGCCTGGCTGATCTGTCATATACCGTTATCAAGCAATTAACAATGCCCGATGGACCGGTCAAGATCGCCGTAAGTGGAGGGATACGGAATTTCGGTGACCTGATCACGGATCCCATCCGGAACCGTTTCAAAGAGGAGTATCAGATCGAAGTAAATCTCTGTGAGCCGGAATTTCCGACAGTGATAGGTGCGTTACTGTTGGCGATGGAAAAAGTTGCGCTCTTCCCGGGCGAAAAAGCACTTATTACATTAAAAGAAAATTATGAGCGAATAACAGGAGTGGAGCATGGGATTTCAAGATGAATATTATCTTCGAATGAAGGAGATCCTTGGGAAAATCGAGGTTACCCAAAAAGAAGCACTGGATGAGAGTGCCCGGGCGATCGCCGAGGTGATCTCACACGGGGGAGTGTTCCATATCATGGATACCGGGCACATGTTGATGTATGAAGGCGTGGGACGTTCGGGAGGTATGATGGCAGCCCGCCCGTTGCATGTGACGGTGGATGTGGACAACCCGGTGCGTCCCAGAGCTTCTGCCGCGGGACGAAAAAAGGTGTTCATGGATGGCATTGCGGGGCTGCCTGAATACATCATCGCGCGCGGAGATGTGGAAGCGGGCGATATTCTGCTGATCGGATCGGTTTCGGGGGTGAAGACCCTGCCGGTTGGGTTGGCACTGATGGCAAAGGAAGCGGGAGTCATCACGATCGGGTTGACCTCGCTGGCTTATTCCGGCAGTTTGACATCACAACATTCCAGCGGAAAACGGCTTTTCGAGGTGGTAGATCATGTGCTGGATAACTGCTGCCCGCCGGGAGATGCGCTGGTGACAGTGCCCGAACTGGGGCAGGAGATCTGCCCGTCGACCGGCATCGCCGCAGCTTATCTGATGTGGTCACTGCAGGCGCGTGTGGTGGAGATCATGCTGGCGAAG
>JAAZOK010000143.1 GCA_012797815.1 Chloroflexota bacterium
CAGCAGGTGGTGGTCGATCGCACGCTCACCGATTACCAGCGCACCACCTACGATATTCTGGTGCGCGCTCCTGAAAATGTGACCGGGATCGAAAAAGAATATAACCTGGTGGAAGCCAACCATCTGAACGGCACGGCGGGCGGTATCACCATGCAGCAATACGAGCAGATCAAAGCCATCCCCGAGGTGGAGGTAGCTGCCCCGATCGCCATGCTGGGCTATATGAATCGCAGCAGGATGGGGGTCGCCATTCAGGAAGACCTGCCCGCCGGTATCTACCGGGTGAGTGCCCGCGCCGGCATTCAAGCGGGCGGCGAGTATGTGACCGGAGCCAGCCTTACCCCTTATTATGCTCTGCATACTCCCGAAGCGACTGGTAGTTGGAGTATTTTTTCATCTAGATATGATGGGTTGATGGATGAACTGCAGCGCCTGCGTTTATCGGTCACGATGGGCGGCGCCAGTCCAATAACAGACGCGTTTTTGGTATCCCTTCCCAGCTCCCATGATCGTATGCTCATCGCTGCCATCGATCCTGAGCAGGAAGCCAAACTGGTGCATCTGGATGACATGCTGGTATCCGGTAATTATTTGCCGCAGGATCCGCCTTTGATCATTGATCATGAGTTTCTTTTTGTTCCGGTGTTATTCAATATTCATGACTATATCCGGCAGGTTCTTTCCATCCAACTGGAGAAGACGGATTTTGCGCTGGACGGGCGTGAAAACTATGCCCGGCAACTCAGTACGATTCCCGACCGGGAGGCAATGGAGAATATGCTGCTGCAGACGGTATATAAGGCAGAGCTTTCCGTGCAGCGTGAGTGGTACAAGAATGCTGTTGAGCTGCTTATAAAAAATAATGAGGTGGTGGGTGTTGACCAGCAAAATGCTGCGATAACCGGGCTGCTGTATGCTCCCAGTGCGGTGCAGTATCAGAAAATGGAGAATCCGCCAGCTTCTCTTCCCCAAGATACATTGGTGTTGGAAGCTATCCCGCAGGGGCTCACGCAGGAGGAGCCTGGTTTACTCGATGGTTTTATCTCCGCAGAAATTCAGGATTGGCTTGATATCGTCCAATGGCAGGTGGACCCCGAGGTGACCTACCGCTCGCTTGCGCCCCGCTCTTCTCATTTATTCAGTTTCAGTCCGTATCATGAAGGCAACGGGCAGTTTGAGATCGATACGGCTGCCGCCCTGGCTGGTTCCTCACTCAACCAGGTGCCGCTGGAGACCTACTTGCCCCCTTCCGCGACGTTGAAATATGATGAGGATGGGCAAGCCCTGGAAAACCCTGTTACCCTTACTCCCACCCTCAACAATGAGGGGTATCTGGTTTCCCCTCCCGATCTGCTCATTTCTCTCACCTCAGCCCAGCAGATCCTGGAAAATGCCTGCTATGAATCGGTGCCTGACGAGACGGCTGGCTCGGGCTTTCGTTTGAAAGAGGTGGATTGTGAGATCGGAGATGATTTCATCTCCGCCATCCGTGTGCGGGTGGGCGGCATCGGTGAGATGAATGCGGATGCCCAGGCGCGCATCGAGGAAGTGGCGAATGAGATCGTCCGGCGCACCGGCTTGCATGTGGATGTGATGGTCGGTTCTTCGCCGCAGCCGGTGCTGGTGCATATCCCCGGTTATGAGGGGATTGGTGAATTGGGCTATGTCGAGGAATACTGGGTCAAGAAGAATGTCAACACTCTCATTCGCAGCGGCATGAATCTGGCGGATGGGCTGCTGTTCACTGCCATGCTGGGTGCGGGAGTGCTGCTGCTCTTCAACCTCAACCTGTTCTTGATGCTGGGCAGGGTTTCGGAGGTGGCGCTGTATAATGCGCTGGGCTGGCGGCGCCGGGATATCGTCAAGCGGCTGCTGGGGCAGGTTCTGCCGGTGGCTTTGTTCAGTATCCTGCTGGCAGCGCTGGTCTCCCTGCTGATCATTCATATTCTGTCGTTGGAGATGGTGGTGGGGCAGTTCCTTCTGATTGTGTTCCTGGAACTGCTGGCGTTCATGCTCAGTGCCTTGCTGCCCGCCTGGCAGATTTCCAGGGCTTCTCCGGTGGAATATCTGCAGAAAGGGGAAGCCATTCCGCAGCCTTCGCATGGCAGGAAGACGCACCTGCGTGCCATCGTCATGGAAAACATCTTGCGCAAACCGGCGCGTTCCCTGACCATTCTGGTCAGCATTTTGCTGACCAGTGGACTGCTGACGCTTCTTATCCTGGTGCAGAGCAGCCTGCAGGGGCAGCTCTATGGAACCTTGCTGGGGCGCTGGGTCCACTCCTCCATTCAGCCCTATCACCAGCTTATGGCAGTTGGAGCCCTGCTGCTGACCATCATCAATATTCTCCTTTCCACGCGCGTGAATGTCAACGAACGCAAGGATGAGATCGGGCTGCTCAGTGCGTTTGGCTGGCGCCGGCGGCAGATTGCAGCCCTGTTTTGTTGGGAGCAGGCGGGTATCAGTCTGGTGGGAGCGCTGGCGGGCTTACTGCTGGGAGTGCTTCTTTTCCGTATTGCCTATCCGGGAACTGCGCCCGGCGCTTTGCCCTGGCTGCAGGTTCTGTCGGGTGGCTTACTGCTGCCTGTCGGGCTGGCTTATCTGGCTTCCTTTTATCCGGCTTATCGGGGTGCCGGCTTGCTGCCGCTGGAAGTGCTGCGCGAGAAAGCGGGCAAAGTGCGCAGCCATCTGCTGCGCTCCACACTGCTGTATGTGGGGCTGGGCTTGCTAGGGCTATTGGCGCTGGTTTTTCTGCTGCGTGGTGCTCTTTTCCCCGGCGTTTCTCCGGATATTTCCGGTGTTTCGGAAACGCCTTCTGTCGCTACGGTGCCTGCTGCAGCTACCATCACACCTGCTCCCACGCCTACCCCCGTTTCGGAGGCGGAGGTGCCGCGCTATCACGTGGATCTGCAGGTTGATCCGGACCAGTTGCGCATGACGGGGCAGGAGACCATCACCTATACCAACACCACCGGTGTGCTGCTGGAGGAAATCGTGCTGCGCCTGTATGCCAACATTCCATTTGGTTTTGAGGATTGGGAGAACGATCCCACGGTGGGGTATATGTATTCTGATCGAATTCAACTGGATGAGGTGCAGGTGAATGGGCAGCCGGTGGAGGTGGTGTTGAGCGAACACGGCAGTGTGGCAGCGCTCCAACTGGCGCAGCCACTGGCAGACGGGCAGTCACTGACCATCGACCTGTCCTTTATCTTGCGGAATTTTTCTTTTTTGAATCATGTGCAGTCCATATGGAGGGAAGGTTCCTCCTTGCCTATGCTGGCGGTGTATGATCAGGATGGCTGGCGCACGGATGTGTACAGCGATTTTGAGGATCAAGTCTACAGTCAGAGTGCCCTCTTTGATTATTCGCTCACCGTTCCTTCTGACTGGCAGGTAGTTGCAACGGGAGAACAGATCGCACAGGAAATCCTCCCATCCGGTCAGGTACGATATTCTTATCAAACCGGCTTGATGCGCGGTGTGAGCATCTCACTCAGCCGGGAATTTGAAATTTACCGGCGTACCGTTGGTGATACCACTCTGTATCTGGCACTCGCCAATCCCGAAGAAAATGTGGAGTTTCTCATGGATACGGCGGAAAGTGCCTTTACGGTATATGAAAGACTTTTTGGTGATTATCCTTTTGTTTCTTTGAAAATGGTTGCCTGGAAAGCCATTTATTCCAGCGGTATTGAGTTTCCAGGTTTAGCTTATTTTGGCTACAACATCGATGAAGGACCCAAATTACAAAAAGTGATCGCACATGAAATTGCGCAACAGTGGTGGTTCAGCACGGTGGGGAATGATATTTTCAACGAAGCCTGGCTGGATGAAGCCTTTGCGGAGTACTCCGCCCTGCTGTACCTGCAGGAAACAGAGGGGGAGGAAGTATTTCAAAATTACCTGAAGGAACTACAAAGCAGTGCAGCGCTGGCGGATGCTAATACGGGTGGCAGATTGAAGGTGGGCAGCTCACTGGCAGAGTTTTCCGGGACAGTCTATTATACGAATATTGTCTATCATAAAGGGGCGCTCTTCTTGCACACGCTGCGTACCCAAATGGGCGATGAGGCTTTCTTCGATGGGCTGCACGCTTATTACCGGCAGTACCGGTTTGGCGTGGCTAGCGGCGAAGGCTTTTTGCAGGTCATGCAGCAGTACAGTCCGACGGATCTCGTCCCGCTCTTTGAAGAATGGGTGGGATTGTACTGAGAACTGCCGGCAGGTCGAGGACTAAAACAGAATAATTATCGTGATGCCTGCATTTCCCCGGTCGAAATCGGGATCGACGGCTAACTGGCTGTATTGGTTTAGATAGGGTTGTGTTTCTTCGTATCTCCCAAAGCGCTCTCCCGGGATGAAACCTTTGATCTTGCCGCTGCGGCTGCGTGCTGCCAGCTCCTGGCGCAGCCCCACGCGCAGCTTTCCCCCTACGCCGCTGGAACCGTAACCATGGATGATCTTGATCACGCGCTGCTGGGCGTGTTTGGATTCGTTGATGAATTGTGCCATGCTGCGCGTGGCATCTGCCAGAGATGGCATGCCGTTTTCTAAATTTTTATGGGGTAGTTCCCGTATGAAACGCTTTTTTACCATGCCTGTCCTTGATAAAAAATTTCCACCCATCATAACAAATTTAGCCCGTCTTTTCAAACGGATGTGATTTCTTCAACCCAGATCCTTTTCCGCAACTTTTCTTTGAAAAGGATGTTATAAAAGGTGCTATGCATACATTATTCTTTATCGGGTTGTGCGTGGGTGCTTATCTGATCGGCTCCATCCCGGTTGGTTATCTGGTTGCGAAAGCACGCGGGACCGATATTCGTACGGTCGGCAGCGGCAATATCGGCAGCACCAATGTTACCCGTGCGTTGGGAATGCGCTGGGGTGCGCTGGTGGCGCTGTTTGATTTCATGAAAAGTTATTTGCCTGCTTTGCTGGCTCACCATTTCTATCCGGCTGGCTGGCAGTTGCTGGTCATCACTTTGATGCCGGTTGTCGGTCATATCTTTTCCATTTTTTTGGG
>JAAZOK010000089.1 GCA_012797815.1 Chloroflexota bacterium
GAAGATGCGTTCAATTTCTTCACGCAGAAGAAAGTGGTCATCGAGCGCTGGAAAGAAAAATGGAGCCGGCAGTTCTAACCAATTAGAAACACGAACAATCAAATTCTCTTAATCGCCGATTCCAAATTCACGGGCGCGCAGGGCTGCCTGCGTACGATCCTGTACATTGAGCTTCTGGAAGATCACCGAGATGTAATTTTTAACCGTCCCTTCGGTCAAACTGAGCTGCATGGCAATCTCTTTGTTTGTCATTCCGCGGCTGATGCCTTTTAGAATATCTTTTTCACGGTCGGTCAATACTTCTTGAAGAGATGGTCGCACTTCATTTGTGGATGGGGTCATTCGGGAGAACTCGGCGATCACTTTTCGTGCCACCGAAGGCTGGATCAAAGCCCCGCCCTGCGACACTTCGCGAACAGCCATAGCAAGCTCCGGTCCGGAAATATCTTTCAGTAAATATCCCAGTGCGCCAATCCGCAGCGCATCAAAGATGTAGGCATCATCATCGAATGTGGTCAGAATGATCACGCGTGCTTTGGGATAGCGTTCAATGATCCGCCGGGTAGCTTCCACACCATCCATGCCCGGCATCCGGATATCCATCAGCACCACATCCGGCTGAAGGTCAGCGTACATTTTTATCGCCATTGCCCCATTTTCTGCTTCGCCAACAACCTGCAGATCATCTTCCATCTCGAGCAGCAGACGAAGACCATCGCGGATCAGGCGCTGATCGTCAACAAGGCAGATACGAATGGATGATTTTGCCGGTTTACCCATCTATCGCCCCTGCCTGCCCATCGATCTTCTGATTCCGGGTCAGCGGGAGATGGACAGCGACCTGCGTTCCACCGCCGGCTCGCTCATTGATATAGAAATCCCCTCCCTGTAGTTCCGCCCGCTCTTTCAATCCCAGCAGCCCAAATCCCGATTTTGCCTGCTCTTCTGCGAAACCCACACCATTATCACTGATAAGAAGCTCGACCGTATCATTCCGTGTGGTCAACTGCAGCCAGGCTTCGCTGGCTTTCGCATGGCGCTGGATATTAGTCAGAGCCTCCTGGGCAGTACGGTAAATTGTCTGGCGCTGCGGTAAAGAAAGATCCTGCGGGCAATCATCCAGATTTGCATGAATCACCAGTGAAGTAGCCTGCTGGACCTGTTCGACCAGGCGGGTCAGTGCTTTATTTAGAGGCATATCTTCTTCGATGGATGCGCGCAGCATTGCTACCGTCCGGCGTAGATCGGTCAAGCCTTCCTTCACCTGTTCACGGACAGTCCCCACGATCGTGACCGCCCGTTCGGGATCAGCAGGTATCAGCCGCTGAGCAGCTTCCAGTTGTACTGCAGCAATGGTCAAACGATGCCCCAGCGTATCATGCATTTCCCGCGCAATGCGGTTGCGTTCCTGAGAGATGACCAGCTCTTCCATCCGATCCGCATATTCCTGCAACTGCTGGTGAGCAGCCTGCAGTTCGGTTAATAATTGTTCGGTATGCAGACGGTTTTTTTCTGCCCTTAAGGTTACCCAGCCAAAAATGCCAAAGAATACATACCCGGCAAAATAAGGTAAAAGAAGCGCCAGACCGATCAGTCCGTTTACCAGATATAGTACTATTCCCGTAATGATCGTAAAGATGCCAATCCACACCACCCCGGCTTTGATCGGAAGACTCATCATAGCGGTCGGCGCTAGAAGAAAGAATAGAATCGGAAAGAAACTCCAACCCCGATGGAGGGATAATAAGCCGGCCGCCAGAGCAGATAAAATAGCTAATCCGACATGAACCCAAATCTCCTTCCCCTTCCACATAAAAGGAGTGAAGAGAATGACCGCAAAAGCAGCCAGGAGCAGGGCTGCAGTTGACCGTTCAGATGGCATTGTCATATCCAGCAAACCAGCAACGGCTACCGCAACCATCACAACGACCATTGGAATTTTCAGCAAACGGGTATGGTCTAAGTCTTTACTCATTATTATCCATTGTACACTGGTACCGATTGGACTGCATGGACACGGGAATGAATCCCGTGTCCACCTATCCAACTATTTTCAATCAAATCGGAAACGCCGGAGACCCACAACCCAAAAGATCAGCGCATAACCCAACATCACTCCAACAATCGGCATTACTTCATTGATCCCCTGACCGCGAACGATCACATCCAAAAAACCACTCAGCGCCCAGGCATGCGGAATAGCATACGCTAATTTCTGCATGAAATCAGGCATCACATAGAGCGGAACCATCAACCCACCCAGCGCCGAAAGGACAATCGATAGAATCGTGCTCAAGCTGCTCACCTGTTCCTGTGTTTTTCCCAGACTGGTGATCAGCAATCCCATTCCGGTTGCCGCGGCTGCCGTCGCCAGAGATAAAGGGATCAGCGCCAACGGATGCTCGCCCAGGCTGATATGAAAAACCACCATTCCCACCGCAAGCATCAGCGCGATCTGGATCAAATTGACCAGGTAATAAGGCAGCAGTTTACCCATCAGAATCGCCACCCGTGAAATCGGAGCCGCCTGCAGACGCCGTAACGTGCCTTCATTCTTTTCCCGGAACAGACTGGTCGAAATGATCGTGATGATAAAAAACACACCGTAGATAGTGTATCCGGGTACATTTTGCTCTGCAGAAGTAGGTGTACGGGCGGATTGATATTTCTCAGGAGAAACAACCTGAATTTCAAAACCGGGATCATTCACTGCATCTCCCATTGAATTATCCATCTGAAGGGTAAATTGAGTTCCCAGATCCTGGATGAATCCAACCTGTTCTGCCGGAACAGAAGCAGCCAACGCATCAAAACCCTGCTGGATCAGGATCGGGGTTTGGATCGTAGAAACTTCACGCTCGATATATCCCTCAACCAATCCTCTCACCGGAGCGATCAATTGACTGCCCGCAGCCGGATCGATAATAAAAGACACTACCGCCCTTTCAGCCTGCGAATCGCCGGCCGTTTCATTTACCTTCTCTGAAAAATCAGCAGGAAATACCAGCGCAATGGAATAGGTGCCTGCAGTGATCATATCTTCTGCATCTGCCCGTGTGAGAACTTGCCCTTCGCTCTCTTCAATAAGAGCCAATCCATCTGCTTCGTGGAGGTTGGTAATTATCTGTGCGGCAACTTTACCCTTATCTTGATTGACAACCAGCAAATCAATCGGATTGTTGTTGCTGCCGCTGTCAAACACCCCCTGGAGTGCAACGGACATTACCAGAATGAAAGCAATGGGCATGATAAACAATGTACTGAAAGCTCCCGCATCACTCAGCAGCACTTTAAATTCTTTGATCGTCATTGCAATAATCTGCTTAATCATTGTAATAAATCCTTTCTATTATTCCCGTAATCTTTTGCCCGTTAAGTTAAGGAAAACTGTCTCAAGACTGGCATCCATAATTTCAAGGGAAGTGACCTGTGCAGATAATGCATGGGTAATTTGCAGTACTTCCATCAGAACCTGCTGCGATTCGTGCGTCTGAATATCGAGGGTATGGTCGCGGCGATTCACATCCCCCACCAGCGGCAGGTGACCTATCTTTTCCTCAACAGCATCGATCACTCCATCAAGAATAGATAGACGGATCAGGCTTTTTCCCTGATGCTGGATCAGATTAGCCGGTGTATCCAGTGCAATGATCTGACCTTGATCGATGATAGCAACCCGGTGGCACAACCGCTCTGCTTCTTCCATATAGTGCGTTGTATAAATAATGGTCAATCCCTCTCGATTAAGCTTCTCTACACTTTCGAAAATAGCATTGCGGCTCTGGGGATCCACACCAACGGTTGGTTCATCCAGAAACAGGATCTCCGGACGATGCAGCAATCCAACTGCCAGATTGATGCGCCGTTTCATCCCACCCGAATACACTTCAACCCGTTCATGCGCTCGATCAGCAAGCTGAACAATATCAAGCACTTCATCAACACGTCTTTTCAGAGCCGCTCCATGCAATCCATAAACCTGCCCCCAAAAAATCAGATTATCACGGGCTGATATGGTTGGATAAAGAGCAATTTCCTGCGGCACCAAACCGACATATTGCTTCACCTTAAGCAAATTCTCCGAAAGGTCCAATCCCTTTATGGTGATCTGCCCGCTTGTTGGAGAAAGAAGACCAGCCAGCATCGAAATGGTGGTGCTTTTGCCTGCCCCATTGGGACCCAGCAAGCCAAAGATCTCTCCCCGTGGAAGAGAAAACGAAATTCCCCGCACAGCCTGGTTCTCTCTGTATGATTTCGCTAAATTTTTAACAATCAAAATATCATCGTTCATTCATAAAACCTTTCATTGATGGATTCCACAAAAATATAGTCGAGGATGGGTCACTTCGACAATCCCCCATAAGTCATAGAAAGGTCATATGACTTCAAATTAATTATTTTGCTTTTGCAACATTTTGGAAAAAGATAGAAACCGTACCAGCCTATTTATACTTCTGGATTGTCCAGGAATA
>JAAZOK010000105.1 GCA_012797815.1 Chloroflexota bacterium
CGCTCGGGATGACGTATTGAAAATGTCATTTCGAAGGAGCAAGGCGACTGAGAAATCTCACCAGTTCGCGTCAATTCGTGAACATGTCGCAAAGTGAAAACTTGTCAATAATCGTTCGAACAATCTCATAGGAGCATGTTTTGAGGGATAATAAAAAATAACCATCATTTCGAGGGAACGCAGTGACCGAGAAATCTCACCAGTTCGCGTCAATTCGTGAACAAGTCGCAAAGTAATAGCTTTAGATTTTGTTCGGATAGTAAGTCTGCGGCTGGCTATTGGACTGACCTGGTCATGGTGAGATCCCTCGACTACGCTCGGGATGACGTATTGAAAATGTCATTTCGAAGGAGCGTCGCGACTGAGAAATCTCTCCAGATCGTGGTCAATTCATAAATAGGTCGCAAAGTAGGACCTTATCGATAATTGTTCAAAAAGAAGCACTACGATTAACCCTGGAATTGGTCTGGTTAAGGTCAGATCCCTCAACAAATTCGGGATGACGTATTAGAAACGTCGTCTTTGTCATGCTGGCGAAACATCATTATAATTGGGGAGCATTCATCAGAGAAAAATAGGAATAATCATATGATCAGAAAACCAGTTTTTGGACTTACCCTGGGGGGTGGAGGCGTGCGCGGTTTCGCCCATATCGGGGTATTGAAAGTGCTGCAGTCAGAAGAGATCCACATTGACTGCCTCAGTGGCACCAGTATGGGTGGCATCATTGCAGCGTTGTATGCTTGCGGCTTGGACGTGGATGCGATCGAAGATACTGCCAAACGCGTTTCCAAATTAAGCGAGATGGCAAAACTGTTCGATGCCCATATCGCCAAATTGGATCATATCTTCAGTTCCAGGAATATCCAGGAATTCTTCCTGGAAGCCGTGGGCGAAAAGAAGCAGTTTTCTGACCTGAATATTCCCCTGGCATTGTGCGCGGTGGATTTCCACCAGGCCGAAGAGGTGGTGCTGCAGCAGGGTGACCTTATCACTGCCATCAACGCTACCATGGGCTTACCCGGCATCGTGGAGGGCGTCAAGATCGACGGGCGCACCCTGGCGGATGGTGGCTCTCTCAATAACGTGCCGGCGGATTACGTGCGTACCATGGGCGCCGAGGTGTTGCTGGCAGTGGACGTCAGCCCGCAGATCACCAATATGGATTATTGGAAGAACCAGAAGATGCCCGGCATTGCCACCGGGTACTGGCGCGCCAGTGCTATGATGGGTGCTGCCATCACGGCTGCCAAACTGCGCCATGCGCATGCGGATTTCGTACTGCATCCCGATGTGGGGGAAGATGTGGCAACCCTGGGTGGGTTTAACCAGATCTCCGAGGTCATCGCAGCCGGTGCCAAAGCCACCTGGGATATTATGCCCGAGTTGCGCAAACAACTCAAAGAACGCTTTTTCTTCAAAAGAGCGGAAATTGAACCCGCCCAACCGATCCAGTTATGATCCGCTATTGAACTGCTAATTTTTTATTAGAACTTTCCGAGGTTATACGGGCAGCTTTACAATGCGTTAAGCTGCCTGTTCTTATTAATTAATAGAACAAATGGTATAATTATTTTTTAGTCTCAAAATATAGGATCTTATGACAAAAAACGTTATTCGTGTTGCCGGAGCACGGGAACACAATCTGAAAAACATCTCACTTGATATTCCGCGCGATAAACTGGTGGTCATCACCGGTCTATCCGGATCGGGCAAAAGTTCTCTGGCATTTGATACCATCTTTGCCGAAGGGCAGCGCCGCTATGTGGAATCGCTTTCCGCTTATGCCCGCCAGTTCTTAGGGCAGATGAGCAAACCCGATGTGGATTACATCGAGGGGTTGTCTCCTGCTGTCTCTATCGACCAGAAAGCTACTTCTCACAACCCGCGTTCCACCGTGGGCACTGTCACCGAGATCTATGATTATCTGCGTTTGCTGTATGCGCGCATCGGCATCCCGCATTGTCCTATCTGTGGCAGGGAGGTGGTCAAGCAATCGGCACAGGAGATCGTGGATATCATCGCTGCTCTGCCTGTAGGCACTAAATTCCTGGTGCTGGCACCCGTGGTACGCGGGCGCAAGGGCACTTACCAGGCGGTCTTTGAAGAGGTCCGCAAGGCGGGTTTTGTGCGGGCCCGTGTGGATGGGGAAGTGCTCAGCCTGGAAGAGGATATCAGTCTGGATCGCTACAAGATCCACAACATTGAAGCGGTGGTTGACCGCTTGATCGTCAAACAGCCCGACTCGGAAGAGGAGCGCAATTCTTTTCTCTCCCGTTTGTCCGATTCGGTCGAGACCGCCCTCAAAGTGGGAGAGGGATACATGGTGGTGCAGGTGCTGGATGAGCAGGACGGGCATGATCTGTTCTTCTCGGAACATCTGGCCTGTTCTGAACACAATATTTCGCTGCCTGAGATCGAGCCGCGCAGCTTTTCCTTCAATACCCCCCATGGCGCCTGTCCGGTCTGTCAGGGATTGGGCGTGCAACAGGAGATCGATGTGAACCTGCTCATTCCCGATGGGGATCTCAGTCTGCGCGATGGTGCGCTTTCTCCCAGCGAATGGAATGGACCGCGTGAGGATGGTGGTTATTACTGGCAGATGCTGGAAGCAGCGGCCAAAGCTTACCACATTGATCTGGATAAGCCGGTCAAAGACCTGCCTGAAGAAAAATTGAACATCATCTTGCACGGCACCCAGGGCAAAGAAGTGCGCATGAACTTCAGCCGTGAGAACCGTGTCTATGAAGTGGATTCAGCCTACGAAGGCGTTATCCCCAATATGATGCGTCGTTTTAAAGAGACCCAATCCGATTATGTGCGCAACAAGATCGCTACCTTTATGAGTGATAAACCCTGCACCGAATGTGGTGGTGCCAGATTGCGCAAAGAATCGCTGGCGGTGACGGTGGATGGCGTGAATATCCTGGAGGTGACCGAATGGCCGGTGGTCAATTCTCTGCAGTGGGTGGAGCGTCTCACTTCTGAACATTCTCCTTTATCGAAGAAGGAGCAGATCATTTCTGATCGGATCTTGAAAGAGATCCATGATCGTCTGGGTTTTCTGGTCAATGTCGGGCTCGATTACCTGACGCTGCAGCGTTCTGCTGCCACCCTTTCGGGTGGTGAAGCCCAGCGCATCCGCCTGGCAACCCAGATCGGTTCACGCTTGATGGGAGTACTGTATGTGCTGGATGAACCCTCCATCGGGCTGCACCCGCGCGATAATGCCCGCCTGTTGAAAACCCTCATGGAACTGCGTGATATCGGTAACACCGTGCTGATCGTGGAGCACGACGAAGAAACCATCCGCTCGGCAGATTGGATCATCGATTTGGGCCCGGGGGCTGGTGAAAACGGCGGAAAATTGGTGGCACAGGGCACTGTGCAGGAGATCTTACAGCATACCAGATCGCTGACTGGTGCCTATCTCTCGCGGCGCAAAGTCGTGCCGCTGCCCAAGCAGCGCCGCAACGGCAATGGCAATTCCCTGACCGTGGTGGGTGCCAGTCAAAACAATCTCAAGAATATTGACGTCACCATCCCGCTGGGCAGGCTGGTGTGCATCACGGGCGTTTCTGGTTCGGGCAAATCCACCCTCATGATTGATATCCTCTACAATGCCCTGGCGCGCAAGCTCAACCGTGCCCAGACCAATCCGGGTGTATATGATCACATCGAGGGTATTGAAAACCTGGATAAGATCATCAACATCGACCAGTCTCCTATTGGGCGCACTCCGCGTTCCAATCCGGGCACCTATACCGGGGTGTTCGATGAGATCCGCAACCTGTTTGCCGAATTGCCCGAGAGCAAGATGCGCGGTTATAAAGCCGGGCGCTTCTCGTTCAATGTGAAGGGCGGGCGCTGCGAAGCCTGCCGCGGCAACGGGCAGATCCGTATCGAGATGCAATTTCTGCCGGATGTATTTGTACCCTGCGAGGTCTGTCATGGCAGCCGTTTCAATCGCGAGACTCTGCAGGTTAAATACAAGGGCAAGAACATCGCGGAAGTGCTCGATCTGACGGTCGATTCGGCGCTGGAATTTTTCAGCAACATTCCCCGTATCGTCACTAAATTAAAGACCTTGCAAGAAGTGGGACTGGGCTATATCCGTGTGGGGCAGCCTGCCACCACGCTTTCGGGTGGTGAGGCACAGCGTGTCAAACTTTCGCGTGAGTTATCGCGCCGCGCCACCGGCAAGACCCTCTATGTGTTGGATGAACCCTCGGTCGGGTTGCATGCGGCTGATGTGCATAAGTTGATCGAGGTATTGGAAGCCCTGGTGGATGCCTGCAACTCGGTACTGATCATCGAGCATAATCTGGATATCATCAAGGTAGCCGATTACATCATCGATCTTGGACCGGAAGGCGGTGACCGCGGAGGAGAGGTGATCGCCCAGGGTACTCCCGAACAGGTGTGTGAAAATCAACGTTCTTATACCGGGCAGGTGCTCAAGGAATATATCCAGGATTTTTATAAGGACAAAGAAAAGTAAA
>JAAZOK010000149.1 GCA_012797815.1 Chloroflexota bacterium
AATGATTCTGGCTGACCAGGATAGCTGGGATAGATACGAGGCGGCTAAATGGCTCACCATGCGTCGCTGGCTTGATGCCAATCCCGACGACGAGCTCGCGAAAGATGTTCGAGCCGAATTGACCACGGAACCCGGGCGCTACGCTGCTTACACGCGTGAATACCTGGGCTGGGGTGTGTTCGCGCTGATGCAGCGGTAAATTGATCTTAACAACCAACCACCTTCCAGCTAAAAGGCGCTCTTTTTACCCGCAAGCCAAGTCCTTTGGGTTCGCTGCGCTCAGGCATTGCAAGCTATGGGCTCCCAGATAGTCACGAGAAGTTCCTTCACTCCAACAAAGGGTCGTTCGGTATAGTAGATCTTAATGTGATTGAAAATCACGCAGGTATACATCCACCGAACGGCTTAGTTCTTTAGCAAAATCCGAGTTGTACTTGCGGGCACAGAATGCCTGCAACCAACTTTCATAGGGCTGATTCCCAATTTTCTTCCCAAACATTTTTCTAAGCTCATGCCCATCCAACCGTTGATAGCTATTTTCATGAACGATGAATTGCAGGTCACAACGGGGAGGTTTTTGCCTATCCTTCTGCTGTTCGGTAGGATAACCAAATACCAGCATGGCAGCCGGGAATACGAACTTTGGCAGATTTAACAATTCCCGGTGCTCTTCGCATAATTCCATAATATCGCCGATGTAGCAGGAGCCAACTCCAAAGCTCCATGCAGCGGTTACTGCATTCTGCGCTGCAATGACAGCATCATCGACCGCCAGCAGAAGATCACCCGCTCCAGGCACACGCGGCTGGCAATCACTGTCAATAAAGGCATCCAACCACTTCTGAAGGTCCGCACAAAAGATCAACACCATAGGCGCTTTAGCAATGAAAGGTTGGTTATCACAGCTAATCGCCAGATGGTCTTTGATTTTCTGATCAGTGATATCCAGGATGGTATACAGCTGCTGGTTTCCTGCTGTGGGGGCTGCCATAGCTGCCACCAGGATATCTTTCTTAATGCTTTCAGGAATGGGTTTATCTACGTAAGCGCGCACCGATTTGCGGCTGTGCAAGTTCTCCAAGATGGGATTCAAAGAATTTTCCTCCTTGATGATTTCTAGGTCAAAATTGTAACACTATGTAATTAATTCGAACCCGTTGGTTAGCCATTAGAGTCGATTTTATTATTTCCGTTTGTACTTTGTGTTCAAAAAAAGTAAACATTATAGAATCTATAGATAAAATTAATATCTTTTAAGCAAGTTTTTGGACAAACCATAGACACAAAAATTCGTTATGGACACATCTACGAACGAATGGGATGCAAGAGGTCGGAGATTCAAATCCTCTCGCCCCGACTAT
The DNA here is from genome assembly GCA_012797815.1 of Chloroflexota bacterium. Taxonomy (GTDB): domain Bacteria; phylum Chloroflexota; class Anaerolineae; order Anaerolineales; family Anaerolineaceae; genus UBA4781. The sequence continues at coordinate 1,362 of JAAZOK010000149.1, forward strand.
TGAGATAGATGCTTTTCAACATCTATCTTTTTTTGAAATGCAAAAATCACAAATTTAACCCAGATAACAATCCATTTGAATGTTTCGTATATAATTGACGAGTATTCAACATCGCTCATTGAAGAGGAAAGTATTGTGAAGCTTATCAAAGTATCAGTTATTGTTTCTTGTTTATTAATCATAGTTTCATGTACCAATAAAACAACTACCGAGATTCCCACACTAACACCAGAACTTCCAACAACCACACCGATCCCCCCCACCGCTGCCCCTTGTCCAACTCCTACCAAGAACTCAATGCTTCTTAATAAGAATTCACATATTTTCGGCGATGTGAAATTTGAGTATTTTGTTGAGAATAACCGACAGAATTGGATTGCACAAATTTTTTATTCTCCTGAATCAAACCTGGTATTGGTAAATACACTTTTTGGTTTGAATTTCTATGATGCGACCACCTGGCAGGAGCTGCTCTCGATTGATAGCTATCTGGAAATCATCAGCTTCAACGGTCAGGATGGCTATATGCATAAACCGATCAAGAGTTTAAGCCATGAAGATGGAATAACAGAATGGGAATTCAAGAATTTTCTCCACTTTACCTGGGATGGAAACACCTTCCATACCGACGACCCGGTTTCTTTTCTTAATGCAGACGGTGAAGAGATGGACATTGTGGATTTCTGCCATTCCTTTGAAGGAGATTACTTTTTCGTTGAGTCAGAATATGCTCGCAATGCAAAAGGGATGAGAGTGATTCCCTCGGCAAAGTATTTTTACCTTTATAAAGAAACCATTGAAAAGCCGTATGCTGTGTTAAATCTATCTAATAAGCATAATATAAGCGCCATGCAATTTTCTCCGGACGGAAACTATCTTGCATTTCGTCAAAATGGTTCCATTATTTATATCGCTGATACTTACGTCGAAACATCGCTGACACCGCGCATACTATTCGATAGCAAAGATACATATATTTCGGATTACAAGTTCTCACCGGATTCTTCAAAAATGCTCCTTGAACTTACCTATGCAAAAGCTATCTTGCTCGATATTTCCTCCGGTGAAAAGCTCGAATTATCCCTTTCCCCTGAGGACTATGAAGATGAAAATGATAGGGGTTGGGGAATCACGGAACTGACCTTTCTAGATAACAACACTGTAATCATTGGCACCAATACTGGCAATATGATCGTTTGGGACTTGCTTGTCGATTCCGCCACTACTTATCATGTGACCAACGGGGAGATTTTGAATCTCACCCCTTTTAATAACGCATCTGTATTATTCTCATTTGAGGATTCCCTGTCAATGTATGATATAGCGAATCATCAGCTTACCGAGATATTCTAGTTCAAATTGCTTTAGAGTTCGGCAAATGTGTTTTAGAGCTACATGGATATTATGGTCTATATATGAGATTACGCCTGTGTTTTCTCAATTTCAAACCAGTATGCTGCGCGTGCATAAAGCCGTCATTATGATCCATGATAACGATGGCATAGTAGTCAAGAGTATCTTTGACAATCTGCTGGTGAAGGTTCCGTAAAAAGTTATTGGGGAAGAGGTTTGAAGTTTAAATCCTCTCCCCTATCTGTATAACCACAAATCTAAAATAATTGATGATATAGTAATAGGAAGATTTGAGCTGGATGTTTTCAAGAATTTCATCATTAAGTATGGAGAGAGGGAATTCAATGCGTGTAATAAAGCTAACAATCTTCAGTCTTATACTATTGGTATCCTGCGCCCCTTTGACACAAGAAGCAATGGGAACACCAATTCCAAAATCAACAACCACATCTGCAGCAACACCAACCCCCACATTGGTTCCTACACCAACACAGGTGGGCGGCGGATCAGGAAAGTTGCTTTTCAGTTATTCTGAAGAAGGGTATAAAGATGATTTCCCTGAGGTAAGCGGAAGCTACAATATATTCTTGTCTGATTTTGAAGGTTCATACATCGTCCCGGTCACCAAGCGTAATGTAGGGACCGTAGAAGTTGAGGATATTTCTCCGGATGGAAGCAAAGCCCTGATCTCCTCCTTCAAATACACCAGAAAAAAAGATAGCAATGCGGAACTGTATTTATATAATCTGGACATTCCGGATGCAGAACCAACCCTGTTAGTTAGAGGTTTTTCAAAGAATTCATATCCTCCCGCAGCAATGTGGATTAATAATTCGGAAATTGTGTATATCGGTAATGGTGATGGGGGGTACGGTTTCTATGTCATGGACACGCAAACGCTCGAAGCCAGAAAGTTGGCACCTTATACTGAAAACCCGGAAAGGATTTTAGGGGTGAACGCGGAACGCGTTTATTGGGAAACCAGGGAAAAAACACCGCGAGGAGGGGATATTCATGTGCTATGGTGGACGAGTTTGGATGGTACGGAACAGGGAAAACTGGAAGCCAACGGCGTACAAGTTGGATATTTTTCCGGGCTTGCGATTTCCTCTGATGGCCGAATGATCGCCTGGCGGCCATATTCTTATGAGTCTGAGCCAGAATGTGATACATCAGAAAAAGTAGAAAATTTACGAGAGAATGGGCAATTTTATACGACATGTTATGTGTTACATGCTGCCTATCTTTCGGATATGGACAATGAGATGCGCATACCGATTGAACCAAAAGATGGGAAAAAACCGGATAATTTTGAATATCGCCCATTTTTATTTTTATTTATGTGGGCAGGAGACACTTCCGTGCTGTACATGCTTAACCCAGGTTATCGTGCACCTGAATCCATGTATAAGGTTGATTTCAATCAGACGGATCCAGAACTTGAGTGGGTGGAGAATTTTCCGTCTATCCAAAACAACTATGGCGCTTATTACCCAACGTTGCGAAGTTTTTCCCCGGATGGTAAATTGCTGTTTGCTAAAAAAGTCATACAGGATAGTGATCAAGAATTGGTTCTCATAGATATGGAACACATGTACTTTAATGAGGAGATATTTTCAAGATTAAATATTGATGAGATCTATCACGCGGAATTTTTGCCTTAAGACAATTGGGCTCCTGATAACACGTGTTTATTTTTCTGATTTAAATATAATACTGATGTGGTCCGTTCTTTGCTATGATAAGAAAAGCTGATGTTTTATGATCAGTTATCGATTCGAATTAGTTTCTTTCGAAAGGATGATAAACATATGACGTTTAATCAGAACAAACGCTTGGATCCTTCTCAAGTTCAGGACCGTCGAGGTCGCAGTCCCGGGAGATCCATTGCCATCGGCGGGGGTGGACTTGGTTTGATCGTTTTACTGATTTCCC
>JAAZOK010000024.1 GCA_012797815.1 Chloroflexota bacterium
ATTAATATCCCCGATCTCACGGTGTATATCCAGGATGCCCGAGTGGGGCTGCACAGGATGGATAAACAGTACCAGTTGATCTCCATCGATGCTTATCGCCCACCCTATATTCCTGCCCATCTCACAACAGTGGAATTTTTCCGGGAAGTGTATGATCACTTGTCCGAGGATGGAGTGCTGGTCATCAATGTTGCCCGCATGGGGGAAGACCGCCGTCTGGTGGATGCCCTGGCGACCACCATCCAGCGAGTTTTTCCTTCGGTCTATGCCTGTGATGTGCCGGACACATTTAATACCATTCTGTATGCCACCCATGCCCTCAGCGATGTGGAAAATTTGTATAATAATTATCTTGAGTTGGATGAATCCGGGGCATTCGACCCATTATTGCGAAGTTCGCTGGAGACAGCCATTTTGAACCTGAAACCGATTACAACCGGTCAGCTTATTTTCACTGACGATCGGGCACCGGTTGAACAGTTGATGAACACGATGATGATCGATTTTTATCGAAGCGGAGGTATCACAAGTCTACAATGAAAACTTTTTATCGAATATTGATGGGTATCGTTTTCTTTCTGGTCATTATCTTGGGTGGGATCCGTTTCTGTCTTACCTCCTTCTTCATCGATCTGGAATACCGCACTCCGGGCTTTCCGGAGGACCAATTCGGTTTCACAACCCATGATCGCACACAATTAGCATACCAGTCGGTGGATTATCTATTGGGAAACATTTCTGATCAGGATTACCGGAATCTCAGCTTTCCTGATGGTCGCCCGATCTTCAATCAACGAGAACTGAGCCATATGCGTGATGTCCGTGATCTGACCGTTATCACCATGCGGATCTGGTATATCAGCCTGATTGCCCTGCTGCTCGGCATTGTGTTGGCATTTTTATTGGGTTGGCAGCGCGATCTGATGAAAGCCGGTAAGACCTCGGCTACCGTCATTCTCCTGTTCATTTTCGGTGTGATATTGGCGGTGATCTTGAATTTCAATCAGCTGTTCACCTCGTTTCATTCCATCTTCTTTGAAGGGGATACCTGGTTGTTCTACACCAGTGATTCGCTGATCCGCTTGTTCCCCACCCCGTTTTGGGTGAACGTCTTCGTAGCCATCGGCGTGATCGCTTTTACCCTGGCACTGATTCTATATTTCAGCTGCGGTTGGTTGCTGCGTAAGAACAAAAAAGAAGTGTAAATGTTCGCTAGAACAATTCACCCATGAAATAGCCTGGCGATCTCTCATCAAATATATAGGTGAATCGACCCCTTGAGTAAAAACTAGATGAAAAAGCATCTGGGATGATTTCCCAGATGCTTTTTATCAATCTTATTCGTTCCTGGATTCGAATATTTTTTTGCTGTCAACTTTTGTCAACTTTTGTCAACAGAGCACATGAAAATAAGAAAGAGGACCCCGGAAGGTCCTCTCATTGTAGGGTGGCTGATGGGGGTCGAACCCACAACATCGTGATCCACAGTCACGCACTCTGCCATTGAGCTACAGCCACCATGTGTTCAAGATTGTATCATGAGCCTTTTTCAGCGGCAAGCCATTCGGCAACTTTCTTTTCCAGTTCTTCATTTAAAAATGATGTCTGTTCACGTGTTGCCAGGTCTTTCAAAACGATCTCTCCTTTTTGTAGTTCATCCGGACCGATCACCAGGGCTCCCTTGAAACCGCAGCGATCAGCGTACTTGAACTGCTTGCCCAGTTTATCCGCTTGCGGGTATAGCACCACCGGAATATCTGCCGCACGCAGCCGATTGCACACCGCTAGTGCAGCAGGCAGGGTTTCATCGTCAAACACCGTCACCAATAGCTTGGCAGGTTGCACGTCCAGCTTGGGTAATTTTCCATAACTCTCCAGCACCAGTGGGAAAACCACATCTCCCATAGCGAAACCCACGCCTGTCAGCGGCTCTCCACCCACATCTTCCACCAGGTTGCCGTAATGCCCGCCGCCCAAAATGGCACGATTCTGCTCACCGCAATCTTTCGCTTCGAACACGATGCCGGTGTAATAATCCAGCCCGCGAATAATGCGTGGATCGTAAGCGACATACTCTCCCAACCCGTACAAGTCCAGAATACGGAAGAGTTGGGTAAGTTTCTCGGAAGAGTGCCACAGTTCTTTGTTTTGGATCAGTTCCTTGATGGCATCCAGTTGTGTCGGTGAAAAGCCCGATTCCAGCACAAAACTCTCCCACGCCTGCAGGGATAACTTGTCACGGCGGTCGATCAGCTTGAAGACCTGTTTATGAATTTCCTTTGCAAAACCTGATTTCTCCAGTTCGCCTTCCATCAATTCGCGATCGTTGATGTAGATTTTGACCTCGTTGCCTGTTAATCCCGCTTTCTTGAAGAAGGTAGCGCATAATGCCACCAGTTCTGCATCCGCCTGTACCGCATCGCTTCCGATCAGATCGGCATTCCATTGGAAGAATTCTCGGGTGCGCCCTTTTTGGGGTTTTTCATAACGCCAGAAGGGTCCGAATGACCACCAGCGTGCCGGAAAAACCAGGCTGTTCTGGCGCTGTGCGATCATACGCGCCAGGCTGAGTGTCAATTCCGGTCGCAGCGTGATCTGATTGCCGCCCCTATCTTCAAACACGAATGACTGTTCTTTCACCAGTTCTTCACCTGATTTGGCAGCATATAATTCCAGTGTCTCTAAAAAGGGGCCATCATATTCCTGGTAACCGAAGGTCTCTGACACTTCCCTGATCAGTCCATATAACCACTGGCGCAGAACCATATCTTCAGGGTAGAATTCGCGTGTACCTTTGACGGATGGGATGATATTCTTCATTTTCACAGCCTGTTCATTATCTTTCGAAGGATTTTAACATATAATTACTTTTGACCATTGATTAAGCGAGATCTATGAAAATTTCTGAACTAATCGACCTGACCAGGGGAAATCTGCTCACAAAAGCATCCACACTCGATCCCGATCGTGAGATCCTTGGTGGTTGCAGTGCCGATCTGATGAGCGACGTTCTGGCATATATCCAGCCTAACGCGGTTCTATTGACCGGATTGGTGAACCCACAGGTCATCCGTACCGCCCAGATGGCAGATGTTGCTGCCATCGTCTTTGTGCGCGGGAAAATCCCCCCCGATGAAACCCTCCTGCTCGCCGAAGAGATCGGATTACCCATCATCAGCTCCCCTCTGGGCATGTATGAACTTTCCGGCAGACTCTATCAGAATGGTCTGCCCAACCTGGAGAATGCCATCCAGGATTAGAAATCCATGCGAGATCTAGACTTTAGCAATCAACCTCCCCGCTTCAAGGGCAAAGTGATCACCGATCAACTTGCCGGAAGTATCACGCGGGTGGAGGAATTGGCTTACATCATCCGTATTAACGAGGTGATGACCAAAACCCTCATCACCATTGCCCCCGCTGCACCGATGAGCGATGTGGTCGATTTGCTGCGCGAGAAACGCATATCCGGCATCTTGGTGACCGAAAACGACAACCTGGTGGGATTGATCAGCACCGAGGACCTCATCAAATGCCTGATCAATGGCGAGTTAGCAGCTCCGGTCCGTAATTACATGACCACTGACTTGATCACCTTGAATTCTTTCGATTATTTAACCGAAGCTTTGAAAACCTTCGCCCGTACCGGGCTGGGTAGGTTGCCGGTCATCGATGAAAACAAACAGCTGGTTGGAATTATCACCAAAGGCGATATCACCTATGGTTTTCTAAGAGCGCTGGAACACGATTACCATGAAGAAGAAGTACGCCGCTACCGCGCTTCTCATCTTTTCGAAGATATCGAATCCGATCGCTCCAGCCTTATCTTGCGTTACAACATCAAGCATTATGATTTCACGCACGGCGGTGCCGCCTCCAGCAATATCAAAAAAGCACTTTTACGGCTGGGAGCTAACCCTCAACTGGCACGTCGCGTTGGAATCGCAGTCTATGAAGCCGAGATGAATCTCATCATCCACACCGACCGGGGCGGTTCCATCCACGTTGAGATTGAACCGCATCAGATCAGCATTTACGCCTGGGATGATGGTCCCGGGATCGCCGATATCAACCTGGCGATGAAACCAGGATATTCCACTGCCACCGAAGAGATCCGTGAGTTGGGGTTTGGTGCAGGGATGGGGCTATTCAATATTTCACGCTGTGTGGATGACATGAAACTTGAATCAGAAATTGGGAAAGGAACCCAATTAAGCATGAAAGTATTCCTTAAAAAAGACGAGACGGTAGGAGAAGGTTATCAAACGGAAAAGGAGTAGTATATGACGCTGGATCAGATTATCAAAGAGTTGCAGCTTGAGACCCTGACCGCACCCAAAGAAATATCCGAAATAGCACCCACCAGTGGCTATATCTCGGATATGTTGAGCTGTGTAATGACCGGTGCCAAGAGTCAGAGCATCTGGGTCACTCTGCAATCCCATAACAATATCGTCGCGGTTGCCTGTCTGCTGGATGTCGCTGCCATCATTATCACGGAAGGTGCCAAGCCGGATGAGGAGACCATCCAGAAAGCCAACGATGAAGGGGTGATCCTGCTTGCCACACCCCTGAATTCCTTCCATGTGGTAGGGAAATTGTGGGAAATGGGCTTGCGGGATTGATCTTTCTTTCTTCTTAAATGATTTCTCAGAACCTAAGCACCTTCCGGGCAGATTTGCACGTTCATACCGTGCTTTCACCCTGCGCAGCCATCGAGATGATCCCGCCCATTATCGTAGCAGAGGCGCTCGATCGCGGGATTGATGTGATCGCGATTACCGACCATAATCATTCTGCCAACATTGCGGCTGTCCAACAGGCTGCCCGGGGCACTTCCCTGACCGTGTTACCCGGTATGGAATTGCAGACCAAAGAAGAAGTGCATGTATTATGCCTGTTCGATACGCTCGATCAGATCACCGCTCTGCAGCAAGTAGTAGATGCCCATATGCCCGGGCTCAAGAATAATCCGGAATTCTTCGGGGAGCAGTTCGTGGTGGATGCTTCCGGCGATTTCATCCGCCGTGAAGAGCAACTGTTGCTGATTTCCTGCGAGTTGACCATGAATGAGGCATCCGGTATCGTTGATGAATTGGGGGGATTATTCATCCCCGCCCACGTTGACCGGGTGAAATTCGGGCTTCTTCCCGTGCTGGGGCTTCTGCCGACCGATATCACCTTTCCAGCCCTCGAAATCTCCCGCCATTTGAATCCCGAAAGCGCTCGCGAGCAATATCCACAGTTATGCAGTCATACTTTGATCCAGAATGGGGATGTCCACTTTCAACATGATTTCCTCGGGTCTTCTTGTTACACCCTCACCGAAGCGAGCATTGATGAGATCCGTCAGGCTTTATCAGGTAAAAATGGACGAAATATCGAGATAAAGCCCTGATTTTCCCCTATCTATCCTCACATTTTCTCTATTATTAACATTATATAGAAAATTCAAAACAATCATGATAAAATCATTTGGTTTAAATCAAAGGCTTAACGGTGACATTTATGGAAATAAGGAATACAAATACCGTATTATTGAATCCCCTGGAAGATAAGACGACCAAAGCAGCCATCGATGCTATTCTCGAAAAGAACAAAGATAAACCGGGCAGCATCATGGTGATCTTGAATGAATTACAGAACACGGTTGGGTTTGTTTCAGAAGAATTACAGCAATATGTAGCAGATTACCTGCACACCCCTGTTAGCAAAATCCATGGGGTGATCTCGTTCTATTCATTTTTCACCACCCAACCCCGTGGAAAACACACCATCAAGATCTGTTTGGGTACCGCCTGCTATGTGGGAGGGGCACCGCAACTTATTGAAAAGGTCAAACAACTTATTGGTATCGGACCTGGTCAGACCAATGATGATTGGACCATCACGGTGGAAGAATGTCGCTGTGTTGGCGCCTGCAGCCAGGCACCGGTAGTGGTGATCGATGATGAAATTCATGGACGCGTCAAACCGAGCACGATTGCCAAACTACTCCGCACCGTAACCACAGAAGCACAAGCGGAGTAGTATTAATCGAGATGAAGGAGCTTTCTCTCCATATCCTGGATATCGCTGAGAACAGCGTCAATGCTGGAGCCGGGAACATATCCATCACGATTGAAGAGAATAAGCTCAAAAATCTCCTTACCATCGTAATTGAAGATGACGGAAAAGGCATGAATGCAGAAATGGTTGCACGGGTAACAGATCCCTTCACCACCTCGCGCACAACGCGCAAAGTTGGATTGGGTATTCCATTTCTAAAAGCTGCCGCGGAAGCATGCAATGGGAAACTCGAGATCCGATCTGCTGTGGGCAAAGGAACACGCGTTGAGACTACTTTTCAACTTGACCACATAGACCGCATGCCGATGGGTAATATTCAAAGTACCTTTCTCGATCTGCTGGTGGGTTATCCTGATACCCACTGGATCTTCAATTACACTATTGATCAAAACACCTATACACTGGATAGTGAGCCACTCCGGAAAATTTTGCAGGAGATTCCATATTCAGACCCCGGAGTCCTCAAATACCTTAAACACGAAATTAATAGCGGAATGCTAAATTTAGAACTTACCAAACAGGAGATACCATGAACAAAATTAAAAGCCTAGAAGATTTAAAACGGGTTCGTGAAGAAGCTCTTGAAAAACGCTCAATAGCCACAACCACCGGAAAAGCCCAGGTCATCGTCGGCATGGGTACCTGTGGGATCGCGGCAGGCGCACGAGAAACCATGAAAGCAGTGTTGGATTACATCGAAACCGAGAATTTGGACGGTATCCTTGTGACCCAAACCGGTTGCATCGGTCTCTGTGAACAAGAACCCATTTTGCAGGTCATACGTGGTGAAGAAGACAAGGTAACCTATGGAAAAGTGAATCCGGAAGTTGCCAAAAAGATCCTCAAGGAACACGTTGTAAATGGGAATATCGTTAAAGAGTTCGTCGTGAATCTATAAGTTTTAATGACTGGAGGAAAACGTTCGTAAAATGTCTTATATTCGCTCACATGTTCTTTTCAGCAATGATCCGACTGTTTTAGAACAGGGCGGTGTAGAGGTTAAGCATGCACTGCTGGATGAGATCAAGAAACATAATCTGGTAGATGAGGTCGAGGTAATCGATACTCCCCGCATCGGTGATAGCAAATCAGGTCCTGAATTCATTGTTTATCCCGAGGGATACCATTACATTGGATTGCATGCTGCTGATATTCCCTTTCTGGTAGAAGAACAGTTCCTGAAAGGTAGAGTTGTAGAAAAATTTCTCGCTCCCGCAGCTAAAGAAAAAACACAAGAGCTAGGAGCGCCTACTCCAAAAGAAGTCAGAGTCGTTCTGCGGAATTGTGGAACCATCAACCCCGAGAACATTGAAGAATACATCGCCGAAAATGGATATACTGCCTTAGCGAAGGTTCTTACCGATTACACGCCCGATGATGTGCTCGAGATTGTCAAAGCTTCCGGATTGCGTGGGCGTGGCGGGGCTGGTTTCCCCACCTGGCTCAAGTGGAATTTGACGAAAAAGGCGGAAGGATCACCCAAGTATCTTATCTGTAATGCGGATGAAGGAGATCCGGGCGCTTTCATGAACCGCTCGGTGCTGGAAAGTGATCCGCATTCGGTTATCGAAGGGATGGTCATTGCTGCCTATACCATCGGAGCCAGCCAGGGATATGTCTACTGCCGTGCCGAATACCCGATCGCGGTGAAGACCCTCAATATTGCCATCGAGCAAGCCCGCAATTATGGATTGCTGGGCGATCATATCTTTGGCACTGATTTTTCATTCGATCTGGAAGTGCGTAAGGGGGCGGGGGCATTTGTTTGCGGTGAGGAAACCGCTTTGATCCGCTCGATTGAGGGCAAGCGTGGTGAACCCTACCCCAAGCCACCTTTCCCGGCGACCCAGGGTGTTTTTGGGAAACCAACCAACATCAACAACGTGGAAACCTACGCCAATATCCCGCAGATCATCTTCCGTGGCGCAGAATGGTTTGCTTCGATGGGCACCGAAAAAAGCAAAGGCACCAAGACTTTTGCGCTGGCGGGCGATGTTAAAAAAACCGGCTTGATCGAAGTTCCTTTTGGCATCACCCTGCGCGAGATCGTTTACGACGTCGGTGGTGGCATCAAGAATGACAAGGGATTTAAAGCCATTCAGACCGGTGGTCCGATGGGTGGTTGTCTGCCGGCTGCTTACCTTGATCTGCCGGTGGATTATGAATCCCTGACCTCTGCCGGATCCATGATGGGATCGGGTGGTATGGTTGTGATGGATGATGAGACCTGCATGGTCGATATCGCCCGTTTCTTTATGGAATTCACCCAGGCCGAAAGCTGCGGGAAATGTGTTCCCTGCCGCGTCGGCACAAAACGCATCCTTGAGATCCTGACTCGCATCTGCGATGGAAAAGGCAAGGATGGAGATATTGAAACACTTGAAATGTTATGCAGTCAGATCGTCGAAGATAGTCTATGCGGTCTCGGCAAAGGTGCTCCCAATCCGGTTATCAGCACACTGAAACATTTTCGCGGTGAATATGAAGCTCATATTTACGAGAAGAAATGCCCAGCCAAGACTTGTAAGGCGTTGATTCATTACAGTATCAATCCAGAGAATTGTGTCGGTTGCACCCTGTGCGCCAGGAACTGCCCTGTTAACGCAATTAGCGGCTCGCCAAAACAAACGCATATCATTGATCCAGATGTTTGCATTCGTTGTGGTATTTGTAGTCAAGTTTGCAACTACGATGCGGTCGTAGTCACATAATACTTTTCAACAGGAGGTTCGTATGGCAAGCCAAACAGAGATTGCTGACAATGTTATTGAAATAGTTCAGTCTGCTCTGGAATATTATGGTGAAAAAGAAGAGGAACTCATCCCGATTCTCGCAAAAGTGAACCGGGATTTAGGTTTTCTTCCCCAGGAAGCACTCGAAAAAATCAGTGGGGTTTTGAAAATACCGAAAAGTAAAGTGAAATCAGTGGCAAGCTTCTATCACATGTTTTCCACCAAACCATTGGGCAGACATGTGATCAAGTTTTGCGAAAATGCACCCTGCCACGTCGCAGGAGGGCGAGAGGTTTGGAATGCACTCCAGGAAGCTACCGACCTTCAGGCAGGTGAGACCAGCGCAGATGGGAAATGGTCACTTTTAACCACCAGTTGCCTCGGTTTATGTGCTGTTGGTCCTGTCATGACCATTGATGGGGATGTGTTTGGGAATCTAACAGCAGACATGATCCCTGATATCCTGAACCGCTACGAATAGGAGATAGAAAAAAAATGAAAACCTATCGATCTATGGTATTAGTGTCAAACGATCCTCAAAGTATGGTTCAGGGAGCCAAGGAAGTTTTCGAAACCCTCCAGGCTGAAGTAAAAAAATATAACCTCGAAGATGAGGTTTCCATCACCATGGCTTCCGATATCGGGCGCATGGATATTTCTCCGGTAGTGGTCGTTTACCCCGAAGCTGTCGTTTATGGACCCATCAAAAAAGAAGATGTCCCCTACCTGGTTGAAGAACATCTTTACAAGGGCAGAATTGCTGCCGATCTGCAGGCGCCCAAGAAAGCCCTCTCCGGTCCTATTGCATGGCTTACCGCCCGCGAAGGCTCCCTGCCTGCAGAGCAGCGTATTGTGCTCGAACGAGCCGGGCTTATAGACCCGGAATCCATCGATGATTACATCATCCATGATGGTTATCAAGCTCTGGGTAAAGTACTTTCGGAATTGAAACCCGAAGAAGTAATTGCTGTTATCAAGGAATCCGGGTTGCGTGGTCGCGGTGGTGCGGGCTTCCCGACCGGCATGAAATGGAGTTTCGTCGCCGGCACCAAAGGGGATAAAAAGTACGTGGTCTGCAATGCAGACGAAAGCGAACCCGGTACTTTCAAAGATCGTCTGATCCTCGAAGGGGATCCTCACTCCATCATTGAAGCCATGATCATCGCATCCTATGCAGTTGGCGCAGATGAAGGATATATTTATGTACGTGGTGAGTACGAATTAGCCCAGTCACGGTTAAAAACCGCCATCCAGCAGGCGAAAGAATACGGCATGCTGGGAGAGAACATCTTTGGTTCAGGTCATTCATTTGAACTGCATGTTCATGCCGGTGCCGGGGCATATATCTGCGGGGAAGAAACTGCCTTACTGGAATCGATTGAAGGGAAACGCGGTGAACCGCGACCCCGTCCACCTTATCCCACTACCAATGGGTTATGGGATAAACCAACCTTGATCAACAATGTTGAAACCCTTGCAAATATTCCTGCTATCATTCGCCACGGCGCTAGCTGGTTCAAATCTTTCGGAACTCCTTCCAGCCCGGGTACCAAGGTTTACACCATTCTCGGAAATGTTAACCAGACCGGTTTGATCGAAGTTGCTATGGGTATTACCCTGCGTGAAGTGGTTTCCATCTATGGAAAAGGCATGCAAGATGGCGCAACCTTCAAATTAGCCCAGACCGGTGGCTCCAGTGGTTCGATCATCCCTGCCAGTTTGCAGGATACTCCTATGGATTACGACTCCTACGCCAAAGCCGGTGTATCACTCGGTTCAGGTGCATTATTGATCTGTAATGAGCAAACCTGCGTTGTGGATCTGGCAAAAGTTCTCCTCCAGTTCTTCCGCTTCGAGAGTTGCGGAAAATGCAATCCCTGTCGCATCGGGAACATCCGGGCACTTCAGACCCTGGAGCGCATTTCTCAGGGGCTCGGGACAGAACAGGATGTTGACACGCTGCAATCCATCAGCAAGAATCTATATGAAATGTCTAATTGTGGGCTAGGACAGACTGCCGGCGCCCCTCTACGGGATATTCTTACCCATTTCCGGGCGGAAGTCGATGCTCATATTAAATTAAAAGTGTGCCCCGCAGGTGTTTGCGAAATGAGCGGGCAGCCCATTCTATACCAATAATATTGGAAAGGTTTGATATGGTCACAGTAACAATTGATGATAAGAAAATTGAAGTACCCCAGGGCACCACTGTATTGAATGCAGCGCGAAAAGCCGGGATAGAGATTCCGACCCTTTGCGATCATCCGCAATTGCAACCTTACGGTGGTTGTCGCCTGTGTTTGGTAGAAGTGGAAGGCGCTCGCACATTGCAACCATCCTGCACCATGCCGGTTTCAGATAATATGGTTATTCACACCGATAATGAAAAGATCCGGGAGGCACGTAAATTCGTCCTCTCCATGATCTTCAGCGAGAGAAATCACTTCTGCCCCTATTGCCAGGTGAGCGGTGGTGATTGTGAACTGCAAAATGCTGCTTATGACGAAGGTATGACGCACTGGCCATTGCAGCCAAACTGGCAGCCTTATCCGGTGGATGCATCGCACCCCTTCATCATCATCGAACACAACCGCTGCATCCTCTGCCGCCGTTGTGTACGCGCCTGCGGTGAACTGGTTGGAAACTTTACCCTGGGTGTTGAAGAACGTGGCGCCAACAGTAAATTGATGGCTGATCTCGGCACTCCTCTGGGTGAAAGCACCTGCATCGGCTGCGGCACCTGTGTTCAGGTTTGCCCCACCGGTGCCATGATCGATCGCTGGAGTGCATATCAGGGCAAAGAAACCGAAGTAGAAAGCCACAAAACCACCTGCGTGGGTTGCAGCGTGGGTTGCAGCTTGGATGTTCTCACCCGTGATAACCGGTTGGTGCGTATCGAAGGTGATTGGGACGGGGAAACCAACCAGGGGCTGCTGTGTGAAATCGGTCGTTTTATTCCCATGGAAGAAGAACGCAATCGATTATTAACCCCCATGGTTCGCAAGGACGGCAGTTTGAAAGCCGCCACCTGGGATGAAGCTTACGCGGTTGTAGCTGAAAAACTTGGTTCGATCAGCAAAGAAAACCAACAACTCGCCAGTTTCATCTCGACCCGGCTGCCCATTGAATCCATGTACCTCTTCAAACAGATATTCCAAGATGGACTGAAAGCCAAAACCACTACCATCGTTAATGGCTACTTTAAAGATACGAAAAACCTGGGTGGTGAAAAGGGGCTGGTCGCCAGTTTCGACGATGTTAAAAATGCCGATTGTGCAGTGGTCATCGGTGAAGATATCACGAAGGACCATCAGGTAGTCAGTTTCTTTGTAAAACGCAACTTGCCCGAGGGCAGTAAACTCATCACCGTTACCAGGGGAGAAGATGGACTGGATAGTTTTGCGCATGTTTCCATCAAGAATGAGAAACTGGCAGATGCCATCAAGCAACTCGCTTCCGACCCCAAAGCGATCGAAATGATGAAAGCATCCCAGAATCTGGTTTTCATTTTCGGTGGTCATGCCGCAGAATGTGAAGAATGCACTAAAGCCATGCTTGATCTCGCCCAGAAATTTAATGCCAAGTTGTTGAACACCTATGATGGTGCCAATGGGAAAGCAGCTCAATTATTCTCGCTGGTCGGTGCAGATGATCTCAACAAGATAGAGGCTGCCTATGTCGCACTTGGTGACGAAGCCGTTTCACAGGCATTCACCCAAGCTCTGGAGAAGGTTCCGTTTGTGGTAGTTCAAAGCAGCTACATTTCACCGCTCACCGCCAATGCAGATGTGGTCCTGCCTGCCTATACCTGGCTTGAACAGGACGGGCATTATATGAACATGGAAGGGAAACTCTCGGAAGCCAGGGCATCCTTGAACGCCCCCGAAGGTTCCGCCTGTAATGCCGGTATCTTGAAAAATGTTGCTGCTAAACTGGGATTGAAAATTTCAGAAGATTGGCAAGCTGCACTACAATAAGATGAATTACGATAGAGACACTCTTTGAGGAGAATTGATTATGGCAAAACCCAAAGTTGCAAGTGACTGGTTATGTGGATGTGCTGGTTGCCATATGTCTTTTTTAGACATTGACGATAGGATCGTAAAATTGGTCGAACTGGTCGATTTACGTGCCCCACCAATCACCGACCTGAAGCATCCGGATGCCGGCGGTGTTGATGTGGGTATCTTGGAAGGTGGCATCAACAATACTGCCAATGAAGAGGTTGCAAAAATGATGCGCAAACGCAGCAAGATCCTGATCGCTTTAGGTGATTGCGCCGTATTTGGCGGTGTTCCTGCCATGCGCAATTTCTTTACCATTGAAGAATCCCTGCAGCGTGCCTATGTTGGCACTGAAAGCACCGATTCCGAAGGTCAAATTCCATCCAGCCCAGAACTGGCGAAAATGACGCGCGTGCGTGCCATCAGCGAGGTTGTACCCGTGGATATCTATATCCCGGGCTGCCCACCTGATGCAGATATCATTTTCTACGCTTTGAGTGAATTGGCACAGGGACGTATACCCAACTTGACCGAAGACAAGATCATGTGGAATTAGCTTAAAGGTAGGCAAAAATGACACAAAAAATAACAATTGAACCCGTAACCAGGATCGAAGGACATGCCAAGATCACCATCAACGTGAAGGATGATGGCAGTGTTGAGCATGCTTATCTTCACATCAATGAATTTCGTGGATTTGAAAAATTCTGTGAAGGACGCATGGTCTTTGAAATGCCGCTCATCACCCCGCGTATTTGCGGCATTTGCCCGGTCAGCCATCACCTGGCTTCTGCCAAAGCCGCAGATGCTGCATTGGGTGTTGAACCTCCCCGCCCGGCATCCTTATTGCGCGAATTGATGCATATGGGTCAGATCATCCAGAGCCATGGTATGCATTTCTTCGAACTGGCTGGTCCTGATCTGCTGCTCGGTTTTGACGCCGATCCGGCCGTACGCAATGTGGTGGGCATCATCCAGGCCAATCCTGCGCTGGCGCTGCAGGCGGTGAACCTGCGTAAATTCGGACAGGAATTGATCAAAACGGTAGGTGGACGGAAAATCCAGCCTAATTTTGCCGTTCCCGGTGGGGTCAATAAAGCCCTCACCATCGCAGAACGAGATGAGATCCTGTCAAAACTCGATGAAAATATTGCCACCATTAAAGCCGGTCTTGAAATTTTCAAGGGTTGGGCTGCCCAGAATGCCGATCAGATCGCTGAATTTGCCGTCTTCTCATCAGGTTACATGGGCTTGGTCACACCCGGGAATGGATTGGAACTTTATGATGGGAATATCCGCATGGTGGATAAGACCGGCAGCCAGTTGGAATTATTCCCTGCCTCCAATTATCTGGAAAACATCGCCGAACACGTGGAAGATTGGTCATACCTGAAATTCCCCTACTATCGTAAGATGGGTTGGCCGGCTGGGGTTTATCGGGTCGGTCCTTTAGGGCGCCTGAATACCTGTGAAAAGATCGAGACCCCCATGGCGCAGGAAGAATTCATCGAATATCGCAAGATGAACGACGGAAAACCGATCGAAAACACCCTGCACTTCCACTATGCGCGCCTGATCGAGACCCTCTTTGCTGCCGAAAAAGTTCGCAGCTTGCTTGAAGATGCCGATATCCTCTCCAAGGATATCTTGAACACCCACCATAACTACCAGGGTGAAGGGGTTGGCGTCATTGAAGCTCCACGCGGTACCCTGTTCCATCATTATTGGGTCAAAAAGAACGGTCAGATCGAAAAACTCAATTTGATCGTTGCCACCGGCAATAATAACTGGGCGATGTGTGAAGCAGTGGATTCGGTTGCAAAACGCTATGTCAAAGGTCCCGATATCACCGAAGGGATGCTGAACCGGGTCGAAGCCGCCGTGCGTGCGCACGATCCCTGCTTGAGTTGTTCAACACACGCCGTAGGTCAGATGCCGATGGTGGTCGAAGTTCGTGATCTACAGGGTAATTTACTGAACACCATCAAGCGCGGGTAGATCCCCGATCAATTAAGATGATGGGACGGTGCCGTGATGGATTTTACGACACCGTCTCTTGTTGTGTGAGATAAAATTTGACCATGCTGAAGAAGTTTATAATCCTTGGATACGGAAACCCTGACCGTGGTGATGATGGAGTAGCTTACTACTTACTTCAAAGGATCATCCAGCATTTTGGAACGGATGCCAGTAAACTGGCTGAGTTTGAAGAAGTTGGGCTATGCGAAGTCAATGGGCAAATCGACATCTGGTACAACCTGCAATTGATACCCGAGATATCCCAGGAATTGGCCCAGTATGAAAATGCCATTTTCATCGATGCCCATACTGCAGAAATCCCCCAGCCGATTTTGATCACCGGGATCACTCCCCAATATCAAAATTCTCCCTTTACCCATCACCTTACCCCTGCCAGTTGCCTGTCGTTAGCAGAAAAACTGTACCAGCATGTTCCCCATGCCACCTTGGTAACTATTCGCGGCTACCAATTTGATTTTTCCAGGGAACTCTCAACTCAAACGTCCGCCTTGGCAGATACCGCATTCGAGGAAATTTGCCGGATCATGGCACAGGCATAACCCTTTAATTTTTATTATTTTTACTATAAATATCTAATTTAGATTATAATTTCACCATGCACGAACTATCGGTAACAGAGGAAATTCTCAATACAGCTCAAAAAATTGCAGAAGAAGAACATGCCATCAAAGTTACCGATATTTATCTGGAGATAGGAAGGTTATCCGGCATCGTGGATGAATCGGTGTCCTTTTACTGGAATGAATTACGGAAAAGCACGATTTGTGAGAATGCAACGCTTCATTTCAGTATAGTGCCGACCAGGATCAGATGCAGGGATTGTAAGACGGAATATGAACTCGACCATGATCTCATCCCCTGCCCCTCATGTAGTTCCCTGAACATCCAGATAATCAGCGGAGAAGAGTTCACATTGAAAAGCATTGAAATTGAAAAGTGAAAGCAGGACAAGATGACAACCAAACGAATCGAAATTGTGCAGGATATTCTGAACGTCAACGATCAAATCGCAGAACAAACCAGCTCAGAATTACACCTTCATCATATTTTTTCTATGAATATCATGGCTTCACCGGGTGCCGGCAAGACTTCTTTGATCATGCGCACCCTCGCAGCACTATCCCCGGAAATCCGGTCTGCTGTGTTGGAAGGGGATACTGCGCCGGTGACGATCGACGCAGAAAAGATCTCCGGCATCGGCATTCCTGCCATTCAGATCAATACCGGGGGAGATTGCCACCTGAACGCCAATCTGGTGCGTAAGGGCATCCAGGCGCTTGACCTTGATACCCTTGACCTGATCATCGTTGAAAACGTCGGCAATTTGATCTGCCCCGCTTCCTGGAAATTAGGGACAGATATCAACGTTGTCATCGCCAGCATTCCCGAAGGGGATGACAAACCTTATAAATATCCCAATATCTATCGCGGTATTCAGGCACTGGTCTTGAACAAGATCGATCTCAAACCGTATGTGGATTTCAACGTATCCTATTTCAAGGCAGGGATTACCGCTTTAAATCCACAGGTCGAATTTTTCGAGGTTTCCAGTAAGACCGGTGAAGGGATTGATGCATGGACTGCCTGGCTCAGGGAAAAGATCACGCAGCTTTCGTAAAAAATGATGGTCGGGAAAAGGATTGAGATAAAAGGGATCGTACAGGGGGTTGGGTTCCGCCCATTTATCTATACGCTTGCCAAGCAATTCAAACTGAATGGTTGGGTAAAAAATACCTCCAACGGGGTCATTATTGAGGTGGATGGAGAGACAGCCTCTGTTGAGCAATTTATCCGGCACATCACCCGCTTTCCTCCCCCCTTGGCACACATCGATGCCCTGGAAAGCTTTGACATTCCTCAGAATAGTTTCAAGGATTTCCAGATCGTTGAGAGCGAAGCCATCCAGGGAGCATTTGTACCCATTGCGCCTGATATGGCGATTTGTGATGATTGCCGTCGTGAGCTTTTCGATCCGAATAACCCGCGTTTCCGCTACCCGTTCATCAACTGTACCAATTGTGGACCGCGCTTCACCATCATCAAAGATATCCCCTACGACCGCCCGTTTACCACCATGGCGGATTTCCCCATGTGTGAATTTTGTGAAACGGAGTACAGAGATCCAGCCAATCGACGCTTTCATGCCCAGCCGGTCGCCTGCCCGACCTGCGGTCCGCACATTTGGTTGGAGATCGACGGGAAAGAAGTGGCTGATCATGAAAATGCCCTGCAGCGAGCCCTTCAAATGCTCAAAAATGGGAAAATCGTAGCCATCAAGGGGTTGGGAGGATTTCATCTGGCTTGTGATGCCTCAAATGACCAGGCAGTACGGAGATTACGTGAGCGGAAACACAGGTCGGAGAAACCCCTGGCAGTTATGGTTTTTGATACAGACACAGCGCAGAAATATTGTGAACTCTCCCAAGCTGAGATCGATTTTCTTGAATCGAAAGAAAAACCGATCGTGCTCGCTCACAAAAGAACTGGCGGTGGGATTTCCGATGCAGTAGCACCCGGGACAAACCGCCTGGGCATCATGCTGCCTTATACCCCACTGCATCTCCTGCTGCTGGAACCACACAGAGGTTCCCCGGATATCTTAGTGATGACCAGCGCCAATTTATCCGAAGAGCCCATTGCCTATACGAATGGCGATGCTTTTTCCAGACTGGAGTCGATTGCAGACGCTTTTTTGATGCATAACCGTGAAATTTACATGCGCACCGATGATTCCGTATTAAGCGAATTTCGCGGTCAGGCATATTTATCACGGCGAGCACGGGGATTTGCCCCTCAACCCATCCGTTTACCGGAAGAATCTCCGATGATCCTGGCAACGGGAGCCGAATTAAAAAACACTTTTTGTTTGAGCAAGGACCGGTATGCTTTTCTCAGTCATCACATAGGCGATCTGGAAAATGCCGAGACGCTTCATAGTTTTGAAGAAGCCATCACTCACTATGAACGTATTTTCCGGACGCAACCACATGCTATTGCCTGCGATCTTCATCCCGATTACCTGGCATCCCACTACGCTCAACAGCGCGCCTGCCGGGAAGAACTGCCTTTATTCCAGATACAACATCATCACGCTCATCTGGCAGCTTGTTTGGCAGATAACGGCTGGAATTCAGGGGAAAAGGTCATGGGGGTCATTTTAGACGGAACCGGGCTGGGTTCAGATAATACGATTTGGGGGGGAGAATTCTTACTTGGCAACTACGATGGTTTTGAGCGTCAATACCATTTACAAACCACTCCGCAGCCGGGTGGCGATGCGGCTACCCAAATTCCAGCCAGAATGGCTCTCGCCCACCTGTGGCAGGCAAACATTCCCTGGGATGAAGGTCTAGCCCCGGTAGATTATTTTACCGGTGAGGAAAAATCTGTGCTGCAGCAGCAGCTCAGGCAGTCAATAAATTCGCCCCTTACCTCAAGCATGGGTCGTCTGTTCGATGCAGCCGCAGCCCTTATTGGCATTCGTGAAAAGGTGGCTTATGAAGCACAGGCTGCGATCGAATTGGAAGCCTTATGTGTGGATGATGAAAAGGGCTATTATCCGGTTTTTATTGAACAAGATCAGATTAAGATCGATTCGTTATGGCAACAAATGATCCGGGATATAAAAAACCAGACACCAGCGGCTATTTTGGCAACCCGCTTTCATAACTCCATTGTTGAAATGATCCGTGAAGTCGTCCTGAAGATGAGAGAAGAAAGTGGTATTAATGTGGTTGTTCTAAGTGGTGGGGTATGGCAAAATGAATATTTGCTCAGCCATACCATTCCATTACTTGAAAAAAGTGATTTTCAAATACTATGGCATCATCAAGTTCCCACCAATGATGGCGGCATTTCCCTGGGGCAACTGATGATAGCCATGCATTCTATCAAGAAGATAGGAAGAGGTTAATTATGTGTCTTGGCATTCCAGGGAAGATCATAAAAATTTACGAGGAAAACTCCATCAAAATGTCGGATGTGGATTTTAACGGCGTAACCCTGCGGGTTTGTCTGGAGACCACTCCGCAAGCCGAGGTTGGCGATTATGTGATCGTGCACGCCGGTTTCGCCATCAATTTACTGGAAGAAAGCGAAGCATTGCAGACCCTGGCCATGCTGGATGAGATCAATAAACTGGGTGAACAGGAGTAGTGGCTTGAGATGACATTTTCTGAAAGCTATCGCGACCCGCAACTGGTTACGAAAACTATCCAAAAGATTCATGAGATTACCACGCAACCCTGGGTCATCATGGAAATTTGTGGTGGGCAAACCCATGCCCTCATGCAACACGGATTTGATGAGCTGCTTCCGCCCCAAATTGAGCTGGTACATGGTCCTGGTTGCCCGGTCTGCGTGACACCGTTAGAATTGATCGATAAGGGGATCGCAATCGCCCAACAACCGGATGTGATTTTTACCAGCTATGGGGATATGCTGCGCGTTCCCGGTTCGGAGAAAGACCTTTTTTCCGTTCGCGCAGCTGGAGGAAAAGTAAAGGTTGTTTATTCACCGATTGAAGCATTGCAGATCGCGCGCAACAATCCTGATAAGCAGGTGGTGTTTTTTGCCATCGGGTTTGAAACCACCGCACCAGCCAACGCGTTAAGTGTTATGAAAGCCAAAGAACTGAATTTACATAATTATTCTATGCTGGTTTCGCAGGTACGGGTGCCCCCCGCTATCCGGGCCATATTGAGCGATCCCAACAACCGTGTGCAGGGATTTCTGGCAGCAGGACACGTATGTTCCGTTATGGGATATCACGAGTATATCCCCCTCGCACAGGAATTCCACGTTCCCATGGCGGTAACCGGCTTTGAACCCCTCGATCTGGCACTGGGTGTCCTCGAAACGGTGCGCGCGCTTGAAAAAGGCACCAGTGAAGTTGTCAATGCCTATCCGCGTGGAGTCGTCCAGGACGGCAATCGCAGTGCTCAGGATATCATTGCGCAAGTCTATGAATCCTGCGATCAGAAATGGCGCGGGATAGGGACCATTCCCAATAGTGGGTGGAAATTAAATATCGGTTACGCAGATTTTGACGCCGAAAACCGCTTTGATGTCGGTCAGATCCAGACCAGGGAATCAGAAATTTGCATTTCCGGTCTGGTCCTGCAGGGTCGCAAAAAACCCTTTGAATGCCCTGCTTTTGGTACCCTGTGTACACCCGAAAATCCCTTAGGAGCTACGATGGTTTCTTCCGAAGGCACCTGTGCCGCTTATTACCGTTATCACAGAGAGGATAACTGATGGCTAAGCCTATACAAGAAGATAGATCCGGGGTTTCCTTTGATAATGCTTCCTGCCCATTACCACTACGCCACCATGACCAGATCGTGATAGGGCACGGCAGCGGTGGTCGCATGACCAATGATCTGATCAGGCAGGTCTTTTTAGCACATTTTAGGGACCCACAGCTTTTGCTTGGAAATGATTTTGCATCCCTCCTGCCCGCCCAATTCAGGCAGGGTGAAGGACGTCTATCCGTTTCCACGGATGCGCATATCGTAAAGCCCTTGTTTTTCCCCGGTGGGGATATCGGCAGGCTATCCGTCAGTGGGACGGTCAATGATGTCGCCATGGCAGGAGCGGTTCCATTATATCTGACCGCATCCTTCATCATCGAAGAAGGTCTCCCCATGCAGGTACTTGAAAAAGTGGTCGCTTCCATGACTGAAACCGCCGCGCAAGCCCATGTTGCCATCATCGCCGGAGATACCAAGGTGGCGGAAAAAGGCAGTGTTGACCAGCTTTTTATATCCACGACCGGCATCGGCTGGATTCCCGAGAACCGTATTATCAATGGACAATCCGCGCAAGCTGGAGACGCTGTTATCCTTTCAGGGACGATGGGAGATCATGGCATCGCCGTGCTGGCAGAACGCGGGGAATTGGGGTTTTCAACCACCATTGCATCGGATGTAGCTCCTCTGAACGATATGATAGAGACTTTGCTGCGCGCATCTCCGCATACCCATGTGTTGCGCGATCCCACCCGTGGAGGAGTTGCCACTACCCTGAATGAAATCGCCCAGCAGAGCCATATCAATATTTTGCTGCAGGAAAGCGCTCTGCCCGTCAAGAAACAGGTGCAAGCTGCCTGTGAAATGCTGGGGTTCGACCCGCTTTATATTGCCAATGAAGGCAAGCTGCTGGCTTTTATTCCTGAAACCGAATCCGCAGCGGCACTGCAGAGCATTCGTTCCCATCCACTTGGAAGGGATGCAGCTATTATCGGGAAGGTCGTTCCACTAGAGGGTGAAACCCCGCGCGTATTGATGAAAACGCTGATCGGAGGGAAGCGCATCATCGATACTCTTTCAGGAGAATTGCTGCCCCGCATCTGCTGAGCGAACTTGACAACCCTCCAAGAGTCTTTATACTTATTCAAAATTCCATAAAGGTGAAGCATGAAAATTGATTATAAAGAAACCACTTCCGATCTGTTAGCAAGAATCAACATCCATGAAAAATACGGCACCCGCAATATTGACGATTGGATGATCGCGACCATTCCCCTGAAGGAAGGCATGAAGATCCTGGACGTGGGATGTGGCGCCGGGAAGCAGTGCTTTTCTTATTTCGACACATTGCATGGTAAAGCGGAGATCGTCGGTGGAGATGTATCTGCTGAGTTATTAGCCAAAGCCCATGAGGAAAACAGCAAACGTAAAACGGATATCGTTTTCACTGCATTGGATTTCAACCAACCTTTCGATTTCGAGGATAATACCTTTGACCTGGCTTCTTGCAGTTTCGCCATTTATTACGCAGAAGATATCCCCTTCACTATCAAAGAAATGCATCGTGTTCTAAAGCAGGGTGGTTATCTTTTCACAACCGGACCCATGCCTGAAAACAAACAGGTATTTTACGATATCATCAAGGAAGCCACCGGGAAAACCATTCCCCCCATGCCGGGCAGTTCCCGTTACTCAACCGAGATATTGGGAGCAGTTAAATCCTTGTTCTCCCACACGGATGTGATCATCTTTGAAAATCCATTAACATTTGACGAAGCCGAACCCTTCCTCATCTACACTCGTGCATCCCTCAGTGAAGATCGCAAGTTGTGGACCAGCTTCTTTGAGAACAAGGATGAGTTTGAGGTGGTCATGCAAAAGATCCAGTCCATCGCCGAAAAACGAATCGAACAGGAAGGGAAGATCGTCATGACCAAAGTGGTGGGTGGAATTCTAGCCCAGAAATAAAAAAATGATGGCAAACGATCTAATTTTTTATGGAAAACGGATATTTTTTATCGGCGCCCACCCTGATGATATCGAGTTGGGGTGTGGGGCATTGATATCGCATATCGCCGGGAAAGCAGAGCTGTTCTGCATCACTCTTTCCGATAATCAAAAAAATCCCCTGCTTCAAAATCTGGTGAGTGAACACCATCAAAGTATGCAGACACTTGGGATCGATCCGGAGCATGTCATCCTCAAGGACTTCACAACCAGGCGCTTCCAGCATGAAAGGCAGGAGATACTTGAATTCTTGTTTGAACTGAACAAGAAGTATCAGCCTGATATGGTCTTCACCCACACCAAAGCAGATTTACATCAAGACCACAGCACCGTCACTATGGAAACACTGCGTGCTTTTCGTGGCATCAGTGTATTCGGTTTTGACGTCATCCGCAGCAGCAGTGGATTTTTCCCCAACTTACTTGTCAAAGTTGAAGAAAAGGATGTAGAGAAGA